>NZ_CALIJA010000180.1 GCF_938017615.1 uncultured Campylobacter sp.
ACGGATCCTCATATGCCTCGATTGTGGGATGAATAATATATTTATCCTGATATTCCAAAGAGGCCATTCGCCATAGATAAAACATAAGACTACCTTTGTAGAATATCTCTCTTCCGTCAATTTGCATTTGGGTTTCCTTTTTATTTAAGTGCTGCTCCGTGAGCTTAATATAGGTCAAAGTCACCTAAATCATATCCGAAAATATGTAAAGTTTTTAAAGCTAATTCTCTGACCTCTATCCAGGATTTGTTCTGATAGACTAGATAATCGTAGGTATCTCCTTCTAGCAGGCTTTGATCTTTAAAGTATTTATAAATAAGCTCTGCAAGCTCTTTTAAGATCTCTCTTTCATAGGGTAAGAAGCAGAATTCAAATTTTTCGTCAAGGGCTCGCCAGCATTCATCACATAGTAGTTCCGCCATTTCTGATGGGTCTTCGTAAGATTTAGCTGTGGCATGCACTAGATATTTATCTTGATGTTCCAAAGAAGCCATTCGGCTTAAATAAAACATAAGACCGCCTTTCTCAAATATCTCTTTTCCGTTAATTCGCATTTGGGTTTCCTTTTATTGGGATGTGGGTTTTGCCCGCATTATATCGTAATATATTTTTAAAATTCTCGCAGAAATTATCATTTTAAAAAACTACTATTTTAAAAGTGCAATTTGTTTTAAAGCTTTTCCCGCACACTTCCTTAAATCCTCTTCGCTTAATAAATCTCCTACCGTATCATCGCCTTTTAGCTCTTCGTCCGGTTCGAATTCATCGATGTCCGTAAGAAGCCTATTTAGCGGCTCATAATATTCATCGGGGAAATTTTTATCATTCATAAATTTATCCCAATATATCTTTTCGAATTCAAATACGTTGATTCTATTTTGCAAAAAATCCTCTATTATTTTTATATATTCCTCTATCACAATGAGCCCTTTTAGGTATATTTTAATCGCCCGCCGCTCTAATGCTTAGAACTGACCATAAATCACTACCTATATTCACGCCTTCGCATAAATTTTTTATAATTGTTAAGTCGTTAGAAGAAATTTTTATATCATATTCATACATTTGAACTAAAAAATCTTCCAGCGCTATACCATATTCTCCAGCCTTAATCAGTTCTTCCAAATAAATTACAAAGTCGCGCCGACCGACTCCGGCAAATTCATCTTTGTAATTACGAAATAAATTTAAAAATATCAGATCGTTATATCTCATTCGCCGCTTTCCTCAAATTTATTTCTCGTAGCCGCTTCATAATCTTCTAGCTTCTAATTTCTATTTTAATATCAAGCAAGTTATCGTGATCTGGGTATTTGGCGGTCTCCGAGAGCGTAAATTTTATCACGTCTAGCAACTGCCTAGTCAAATCGCTGTATTTTTTCTTAAATGCATTAAAATTTAAGAAAATCAACTTTAAATCGTCTCGAACGCCTTGCTTATTTTTTAAACCGTATCGTGAGTTTTCTTCTTTTTCTTCGATGTATTCGCTATAGCTTTCCCATTCGTCCTTATCTTCATATTGCTCCCATTCTTCCTCGCTGTAGTCTTTCCATTCTTTAAATCGTAGAAACCAAAAGAAGTCCGCGAATGCATCAGGACCGATACGCAGCGGCAAGGCTAACTTTTCAGATAGATAGGAGTATAACTTATGCTCTATTTCTTTGGGGCAATAATTATGCCACTCATCAATATATCTTCTGTCTTTTTGTAACTCATCAAAGTCAATCACTGCTTCTATCATTTTTCCCCACCCTAACTATGCTAACGCATATTTTCTTTAAATTCTAAAAATCAAATAAGCGTAGATTAACGCAAACTTGCCTTTATTAAATTTTAGTATAAATCAGACCAAAAAGGCACATACGGGCATTTTCCGACCGGCTCAAGAGGATTTTTGCTAAATTCCCTCAAAAAGTAGTCATATAAATTTTTCCCATAATAGATGACATCGGTATAGTGTATAGATAAGACCGGCGGATCCGGTAATTTAAGACACGGCATATATCTATGAGAATATATAGGTATAATTTTAGGTGCGATTTTGGCTGCTTCTAGTATAATGGCTCGCTTGCGAGATTTGTCTTCGGGCATCGCGCCCCCTTTTTGCGTATTCCAATAGCCCTCGTTTGGGAAAATTT
>NZ_CALIJA010000181.1 GCF_938017615.1 uncultured Campylobacter sp.
AAGTGAATTTTTAAAATTTAATGTATAATCTCAAATCAAAATTTCAAAAGGCGGCGCGTTGAAAAATCCCTTCCTATCGCTTAAATACTCAAATTTTAGAATTTATTGGATCGGGATGAACCTCTCGCTGATCGGTTCTTGGATGCAAAGCGTCGCGCTGCCGTGGCTAGTGCTAAGCATCACCGCAGACGCTTTTAAGGTCAGCCTCGTAGCCGCGGCGAGGTTCTTGCCCGCGCTACTTTTCACGCCGTTTTCCGGTGTACTGCTCGATAAGTTTAATCGCAAAAAGATCCTTTTGCTCGCTCAAATAGGCATGGCGGTGACTGCCTCAATTTTCGCGGTTATGAGCTTTTGCGAGCTATATTCTTTCGGCAAAATTTTATTTTGCGCTTTTGCAAGTGGCATCTTTACCAGCATGGACGCCCCGAGCCGTCAGTCGATGGTAAAAGACCTCATCGACTCGCCCCGCGATCTAGCCAACGCCATAGCGTTAAATTCTATGTCCTTCAACGTCGCTCGTATTGCAGGACCCGCACTTGCGGGGATCGTGATGGCGCTGTGGGGCGTGGGTTTTTGCTTTTTATTCAATGCACTTAGCTTTTTAGGCATCATCGTTTCGCTGTTTTTCATAAAAATTCCGCCATCCGCTACTACGTTATCTAGCAGAAGCGGAGGCGTTTTTGCCTCGATCGGTGCTGGAATTTCGTATGTATCGCACAAAAAAACTCTAAGCGAGCTAATGATAATAGTGCTTATCGTAGCGACGCTGGTGCCAAATTACAACGTAACGATCTCGGCGCTTGTTAAGCTTAGCCTCGGCGCGGATGAGCGAAGCTTTGGATATTTGATGTCGGCTCTGGGCGTGGGAGCCTTTTGCGGCGCGCTTTTCGTAGCAGTCTTTGATAAACTTGGCATCCGCAAAATCAGATCGTGCGCGATCGCTATGGGGGTAAGCTTAGCTCTTACTGGGGCTGCAAATTCCTTCGCATGGGCTGCGGCAGGGCTTGCCGTAACTGGATTTCTTTTCGTAATCACAAACTCAAGCATTAACTCCACCGTGCAAATGCACGTAAGCAACGAATTCCGCGGACGCGTGCTTAGCTTATACGCGCTCTTTTTAATAGGTAGTACGCCATTTGGAGCGCTCATATCGGGCTTTTTTACCGAGCTACTGGGCGCTCGCGTAGCCCTTGCGATCTGCGGCGCAATTAGCATTTTGCTACTGCTGGCGCTATTTTACGGCTTTAAAATACGGCGCAGGACGCATTTTATCTTTCGAGATAAAGCCTAAGCCAAAAGCTGCATTATCAAAATTAACCTTATTTTTACGATGAAGCCTTAGAATTCCTACCAAAATTTAAAGGTAAGGAGTTTTTATGAATAGACGAAATTTCTTAAAAAGCACCGCCGCAATCGGCACGCTAGCGACGCTAAATCTAAATTTAAACGCTAGCGCGGTTACAGGCGGGACAGAAAAGAAAGTTGCCAGCGTCTGCGAGATGTGCTCCTCGCGCTGTCCTATCGAGGTGACCGTCAAAGACGGTCGCGGCGCTTTAATCGAGGGCAACCACAGGTTTGCAAACAAAACCTCCGTCTGCGCTCGCGGAGGCGCGGGCATCAATCAGCTCTACGACGATCAAAGGCTCATTAAGCCGCTCATTCGCGTGGGCGAGCGCGGCGAGGGCAAATTTAAAGAGGCGAGCTGGGACGAGGCGCTTAAAATTTGCGCGCAGAAGCTAAGCGAGATTTCGCAAAAATACGGCCCGCAAAGCGTAGTTTTCACCTCTAAAACGGGCGAGCACCACACACAGATGATGAATTTCGCCTGTGCCTACGGCAGCCCGAACATCTACTCGCACTGGTCCTGTTGTCCGATCACCTACAATATCGCCGTACCGCACACCTTCGGCACCAACATGCAAAGAGACTACGGCGACGCAAAATATATCGTAAATTTCGGCCACAATCTCTTTGAGGGTATCGATATCTCAAAAACCAAAAAGCTCGCAAAAGCCGCAAGCAGAGAGGACGTAAAGCTTTTGGTTCTCGATCCGCGCTTTAGCGTCGTAGCTTCCAAAGCTGACGAGTGGCTGCCGATAAAACCGGGAACCGACGCGGCGTTTTTGATGGCGCTAATCCACGTCTGGTTGCGCGATAACAAATACGACAAAAAATTTATCGAACAATACGCCGTGGGGCTAGAGGAGCTAAAGCAGTCCGTTAAGGATACGACGCCGCTTTGGCAAGAGGGCATTACGGGGATCAAAGCGGACAAGATCGAGCGCATCGCAAATGAAATTTACGCTGCGGCTCCCGCAGTTGTAATCGATTGGGGTCATAAAACCACGACCGCCAAAGCCGAATATATCCGCACGCGCGCCATCGCGATCGCAAACGCGCTGATGGGAAACGTCGAGAAAAAGGGCGGAATTTACTTTTCTAAAGACTCTAAAACCTTCAACACGCTTTGCAAAGAGGATCTATTCCCTACCATCTCAAACCCGGATAAAAATTTTAAAATTCCAAAGACCGCGCGTATCGACGGCTGCGGCGAAGAAGGTAGCGAAAATTTCTTCGTGCCGCGCAAACACGGTGTTTTGATGCAGATCGCGCCTACGATTTTAAGCGAAAAACCGTATCCTGTAAAAGGCTGGGTCAGCACGCGCTTTAACCACCTCATCAACGTTGCGGGCGTGGATAAGAGCGTAGAGGCGATCAAAAAGCTAGACTTCGTGCTCGCAATCGACGTGTATATGAGCGACTTCGCGTGCCTAGCCGACGTGATCTTGCCCGAATCCACATATTTGGAGCGCGACGAGTCGATTCAAAACAAAGGCGGCACCGCGCCGGGATTTGTGATGCGAAACAAAGCCGTCGAGCCGGTGGGCGATACGAAGTGCGGCTATGAAATTTTTAGAGAGCTTGCGAGGGTGATGAAGATCGATAAGGACTACACCTGGAATAACATCGATGAATACCGCATGCAGCAAGCCAAAGGCAACGCCGAGCTAATCGCAAATTTAATCAAAAACGGCTACGTAAGCTACAAGGTGCCGAAGCTATACTACCGAGAGCCGAAGCTCGTGGCTAAATTTATCGATAAATATCCTGCCGCGGCGGAGTTCGTGGACGAAAACGGCGAGATGAGCTCTCAGATGAAATTTAAAACTCCGAGCGGCAAGATCGAGCTTTTCGCGCCGAAAGTGGAGGAGCTTTTCGTGGGATACGGCTGCTTAAACACCGAGGGTATGGACGTATTCGGCGGACACAAATACTGCCTCATGACCGGCAAGACCGCGCTTCACACCAACGGACACACTCAAAATGTCAAAATTTTAAACGATATGATGAGCGAATCGCCGGTTTGGATCAGCCCAGCTTCTGCAAAAGCGGAGGGGCTAAAGACGGGCGATGTCGTGAAGCTCAAAAATAAATTCGGCGAGCAAAAGGCTAAAATTTTCGTCACGCAAGGCATCAGGGACGATTGCCTATTTTTATACCACGGCTTTGGGCACGTAAGCCCGGGGCTAAAGCGCACGAACGGCATAGGCACGAACCAAAGCGTCCTTCTCGATCCCGCAAAAGGTCCCGTGGTAAGCACGATGGTAACCAACGTCGGCGTCGATATAGTTAAAATTTGAAAGGGGCGGTTATGAAAAAACTCATAATGATTCACGACGAAAATTTATGTATAGGTTGCCAAGCCTGTTCGGTCGCGTGCAGGAACGAAAACGGCGTGCCGAGCGGCGTTTATAGGCTGCAAGTGCACGGCAAAACAAGCGGCGTTTTTCCAAGCTTAAAACTTGATTATTCGCGCGCTAGCTGCGTTATGTGCGAGGATAGCCCCTGCGTGGACGTCTGCCCTACGGGAGCGAGCTTTAAAACCAAAGACGGCGTAACTCTCATAGACGAGAGACTTTGCGTCAGCTGCAAATACTGCATCCTGGCCTGTCCTTACGACGCGAGGTTTGTAGATCCTATCACGCACGCTATCGGTAAATGCACCTTTTGCTACACTAACCGCACTAGCAAAGGCTTACAGCCTGCCTGCGTAAGCGTGTGCCCAACGGATGCTTTAACTTTCGGCGACGTAAATGACGTAAATTCCGAGGTAAGCAAGCTGTTAGCCAAAACAAGCGTAGAATATCCTAAAGCGTATCTAAACACCAAACCGCGCCTAGCGAATATCAAAAACAAAAAAGGAGGACGCTATGAATAATATGTGGGGCGATATGAGCCAATACTCTGAAATTTACTGGCCTTGGCCGATTGCGATTTATCTATTTTTGGCGGGTCTTAGCGCGGGGGCGACGATGGTGGCGCTTTTGGTCAAATGGAATCGCCACGAAAGCGAGCAAAATTCCATCTGGGATGCGATGATTAGAGCAGGTGCGATCACGGCGCCGCTTACGATCTGCGCGGGGCTTTTGCTCTTGATCTTCGATCTGGGCAAGCCGCTTAGCTTTTATCTTTTGCTGATCAAATTTAACTTCGGCTCCGTAATGAGCATAGGCGTGGCGGCGCTTTTAATCTACGTGCCGCTTAGCTTTGTATTTGCGCTGTGCGTGTTCGGCGAAGAAATTTGTAAATTTAAACTATTTGCATTCCTGCGCCCTATCGTAAATTTGTTAGGCTCATTCGCCAAGGCTTCCAAAATTTTTGAGCGAGTTTTATTCGTGCTTGCTCTTTGCGTAGGCGCATATACGGGCTTTTTACTAAGTGCGGTGATGAAAATTCCGCTTTGGAATACTCCGGTGCTACCGATTTTATTTTTACTATCGGGCTTTTCCAGCGGCATTGCGGCGAGTATTTTAGTGGGACTTCTATTTTTTAAAGGCTCGTTAAACAAAGATAGCATAAAATACCTTTTGGTGCTTGATCTGCGCGCGATACTTTTTGAGATCCCGCTTTTGTTCATTCTGTTTGTCGGGATGTATTTCGAGGGCGGCACGAGCGCGCTTGCGGCAGAGCAGGCTTTGACGCACGAGATATACGGCAAAATTTTCTGGATCGGCGTTTTGGGCACGGGCCTCATCGCTCCGATCATCATCGCCTTTACGGCGCTGAAAAATCACGCCTACAAACCGGCGTTTATAGTTTTAAATTCCTTCGTCGTGCTTTGCGGCGTGGTCCTGCTTCGCTACTACATCGTATATGCGGGGCAAATTTGCACGGGAGCGTAGTCTCGCTCCCGATTTAGGGAACGGGTTTGAAAATTTTACTTTTAGAAGACGACTTTGAATACAGAAGCAGCGTGAGCGAGTATCTGCAGGAGCTCGGCTACGAGGTGGACGAATGCGAAAGCGGCGACGCAGCCTGCGATAAGATCGCCACGAATGCATACCACTTGCTGATTTTAGACATCAAAGTGCCGGAGGTTTCGGGCGAAGAGGTGCTTAGATACGCGCGAAACCTCGGACTTAGCACTCCCGTGATGATGATGACCTCGCTCGGCGACATCGACGATTTAAGCCAATGCTACGAGCTTGGTTGCAACGAATATCTAAAAAAGCCCTTCCACCTAGCCGAGCTTAAATTTAGAGTAAGCGAGCTGATGCGAAAGTATTTCGGCGACGAAAAGGGCGCCGTCAAGATCGCGGATAAATTTCACTACTTCGCAAATTTAAAAATTTTAAAACGCGCGGACGAAGAGATATCGCTAAGCACCAAAGAGATCAAGATTATAGAATTTCTGCTCGCCAATATCAAAAGGTTCGTAAGCGTCGATGAACTCATCGCCGACGTGTGGGACGGCGAGGCGGGCAGCGTCGATGTGCGCGTGCATATCAGCAACCTCCGCTCCAAAACGAGCAACGACTTCATCCTCTCCAGCCGCGGACTCGGATATAAGATCAATGCTTAAAGGGTTTAAATTTACGCTTTTTAGCGCGATTTTCATCATCGGCGCCTTTATAAGCGAGAGTCTTTATATCATCTATTTAAATTCCAAAATCGAGGAGAGCGCCGACGTCGCCGAGCTGATACAAAAAAGCGGCGAAGCCCTAGCCGGTGCGGATCTGAATCTAAAAGACGAGCTAATCTACGACTACGCGATCCTAAATGCAAACGGCGAAATTTTAAGATCAAACCTAAGCGTCCAGCCGCCCGATTTTGCGTTTATCACGCTGAAATTCGGCGGGCGGGTGTTTTTTAAGCGCCACTTTCTGCATGAGGGCAAGCTGCATTTCTTCGTCATCTCAAAAAAGATAAGCTACGCCAAGATAGAATTTATCGCGATCTCTACGATCTTTATCACGATCTTCGTAGCGCTCATCATCGCGCTATTTAACTACAAAATCATAAAAAATTTCTACGCGCAGCAAAGCAACCTCATCAAGGCATTTTTCAACGACGCGATGCACGAGCTAAAGACCCCTCTGGGCGTCGCGCTCATCAACACCGAGATGCTTGGGCTGCGCGACAAACACACGGCGCGAATAAAATCCGCGCTTAAGCAGATGGTAATTACTTACGAGGACGTGGAGTACTTCATCAAAAGCGGCAAGATGAGCTTCAAAAGCCGCCGCATCGATATGAGCGAGTTTTTGGGCGCTAGGATAAATTTCATCTATCTGGTCGCAAAAAGCAAAAACATAAGCCTGCAATCGCGAATAGCGCCAGATGTGAGCGTTTTTATGGACGAAACCTCGCTAATGCGCCTCATCGACAACACCCTAAGCAACGCCATAAAATACTCGCGCCCCGGCGGCAAGATCATCATCGGGCTAGAAAAAGGGGTGAGCATAGCGGTCTTTAGCGTGCAGGACTTCGGCATCGGCATAAAGGATACGAGCGCGATCTGGGAGAGATACTCGCGCGAAAACGCGGCTCTTGGCGGATTCGGCCTCGGGCTAAACATAATCGATAAAATTTGCAAGCGCTACGGAATCGCAAAAAGCGTCAGCTCGAAGCTTGGCGAGGGCAGCACCTTTTGCTACAAAATCCCGCTGTTTAAGCAGAAGCTTTTGGATTAAAACGGCGCGTAATTTTAGGCGCAAATTTTAAAATTTAGAAATAAAATTTACGCGACTGGGGCTTTTTAAAATTTTGTTTTAGCTTGGATTTTCAGCCGCCTTTTGCCTCTCTGCTACCTAAATAATATTCTTCCAGTGGATAATTTAGATTTCCGCAGTTGTCTAGCTCAAAACCCTGTTTTATATCAAACGGCGCCTTGTTTCTCTCCTGGTAATATTCTTTGATCTTTTCAGAAAAATTCATTCTATCAAATAAGTATTCGGAATGATTTCGTTGTATATAATTTTTATAAATTAAAACAAA
>NZ_CALIJA010000182.1 GCF_938017615.1 uncultured Campylobacter sp.
TTCATCGCGCTAGTACTAAAATACAACGCGAAACTGCGAGCAAAATTTCAAAATAAGCGCGGTGCCTTGGAGCTTTAAATTTTAAAGAATAAGCCAAATTAGCGCAAAATTCTTAATATTTGAGCGGAATTTCGGTAAAATTACGTTCAAAATACGCGAAATAGGGGGACACTATGAAAAAAGAGGAAAAAGAGAGCGCCGTAAGATTTAGCATTTCGCTGCCGACGAAGCTTTTTGAGGATCTCGATGAGATGGTGCGCGCCAAGCAATACCTAAGCCGCAGCGAGTTTATCCGCGATCTGATCCGCGAAAAGATGGTCGAGGGCGTGCTTCACGGAGATGGCGAGGATGATTGCGTGGGCGTGCTTTGCATCGCTTACGATCATCACCAAAGCGATCTGATCGAGCAGCTCGTAGAGATCGAGCACCACGCAAACGTCACCATCATCAGTACCAGCCACTTCCACATCGACGAGCGCCACTGCTTCGAGGAGATCACGATGCGGGATAAAATTTCAAAGATCGAGCGGCTCAGCGCCAAAATCGGCGCGCTAAAAGGGGTGAAATTTTCCAAGCTCGTAAAGGCGGTTATCACCGAAGCGTAGGGCTTTTACGCATTTTTAAAAACAGCGCAGCGCGCTAAATTTTACGCGCTTCTAAATTTAAACACAGACTGCGCGACTTTTGTAGGTTACGAAGCGCGATTTTGCGGTCGCGTAGTAAATTTAAAATTTAAACGCAGCGTCTACGTTAGGCGGCAGCAAAGTTTGTTTAAATTTACGCAGCGAACGCTAGCGTGAAATTTAGAAATTTTAATCAAAAGCGCTCTTGTCGCGGGTTGAAATTTACGCACTGGCGCGAGATCGGTACAGCTAGCGACTAAATTTTATAAGGAGCCGCATTTTCATGCCGTATTTGTAAAGCCCGAGTTAGCGTAAAATCGATATGAAAACGGCTGCCGCGACGATGTTCGGCACGCCGGAGAGAGCACGCGCGAGATTGTAGAACACCGGGATAAAATCCGCTCGCAAGCCCTGAATTTCGCGCTTCTATCTACGGCGACTTTGGTATTTTTTTGAGCCGCTGCACAACCGCACAAGCCCTAAATTTACGGCGTGCGACTTTGTGTGATCTACGAGCAGGCGATAAAATTTAGAAGCAGCGTCTTTGCTCGCTAGCTTTAAATTTTGCGTCGAGCCTTCGCAAGCAGCGCACTAAATTTAGACGAAAACGAAGCACGTAAATTTCAAGCCTCATTAAATTTCATAAAATTCCGCACTTCGATATAAAATTTATCAAATTTACGCCGTTTAAAGCAAAAACGTGGTATTTTACGCGCAAAATTTATTTTCCAAGGATAAAAAATGTGTAAAGATTGCGGCTGTTCAGTAGGCCATACTCACGAGGCGGGCGCCCATTCGCACGCAGATATGACACACGAGCATGTCCACACCCACGCGGACGGCACCGTCCACTCCCACGCTCATATGCACGAGGCGGGGATCGATCACGAGCACGACGCGCACGATCACGTCCACGCAAATGTCGCTATCAGCGATGCTAAGACGATCGAGGTGATGAGTAAAATTTTAAGCGCCAACGACGAGGAGGCCGCTCACAACAGAGCCCATTTTGACGAGGATAAAATTTTATGCTTAAATTTGATGTCGAGCCCCGGTAGCGGCAAAACGACGCTGCTTGAGGCCACTATCAAAAGCGGCAAATTTAAAATCGGCGTCATCGAGGGCGATCTAGAGACCAACCGCGACGCCGATCGCATCATAAAAGCGGGCGCGCAGGCCCATCAGATCAGCACCGGCGAGACCTGCCATCTGGATGCCTTTATGGTTCACGAGGGGCTTCATCATATCGATACTAAAAATTTGGATCTGGTTTTCATAGAAAACGTCGGAAACCTCGTCTGCCCAGCGGCATTTGACGTGGGCGCGCACCTGAACGTAGTGCTTCTAAGCGTGCCCGAGGGCAGCGATAAAATCGCAAAATACCCCGTGATATTTCGCCGCGCAGACTGCGTCGTAATCACCAAAACAGCGCTGCTACCGCATTTTGACTTCGATATGGAGGAGGTGGTGCGCGAAGTGCACAAACTCAATCCGAAAGCCGACGTCATCGCTCTTGATAGCAAAAGCGGCGAGGGTGTGGAGAAATGGCTGAAATTCCTACAATACAAGAAGGAATTTCGTTAATGTGCCTTTCAATCCCTTCAAAAATCATCTCGATCGACGAAAATAATTTCGCGACGGTGGAGACTCTGGGCGTGCGCCGCGGCGTGAGCTTGGATCTGCTCCCTGAGCCCGCGGCGGTCGGGGAGTACGTGCTGATCCACGTTGGTTTTGCGATGGAGAAGATCGATACGCAGCGAGCGAAGGAGAGTATCGAAATTTACGAGCAGATCGCAAAGCAGATGAGAGCGGAAGAGAGCTCCGTATATCAAAGCATAGAGCCGAGAGCCGGCGCAGAGAATTAAAACGGCTTGCAAACCCGTAAAATTTAAGGTAAATAATGGATCTAATCAAGGATTTTAGGGATAAGGAGCTGATTTTAGCGCTTAGCAAGCTGATAATTTCCAAAAGCAAAAGGTCGCTAAACATCATGGAGATTTGCGGCGGACATACGCACTCGATCATGAAATTCGGCCTTCCTAGCCTGGTCGGCGACAATATAAAATTTATCCACGGCCCCGGCTGTCCGGTGTGTGTGATGCCGCGCAGTCGCATCGACGAGGCGATCAAGCTCGCCGCGATGCCGCAGAGTATTTTTTGCACTCTAGCAGACATGCTGCGCGTACCGGGCTCTCACACAAGCTTACAGAAGCTGCGCAGCGAGGGGCACGACATCAGGGCGCTTTATAGCCCGCTTGATTGCATAAAGATCGCGCAGGAAAATCCGCAAAAAACGGTGATATTTTTTGCGATCGGCTTTGAGACGACGACGCCGATGAGCGCCGTGCTTATCGATAAAGCGCTAAGCTTGGGGCTAAAAAATCTCTTTTTTCACATCAACCACGTTACGGTGCCCGCGCCTGTGCGAGCGATCTTGGACGATGCGAACGTGCAGATAGACGCGTTTTTAGGGCCTAGCCACGTAAGCGTGATCACCGGCGCGAAGGCCTACGAAAGTATCGCGCGCGATTATAAAAAGCCGATCGCCGTAAGCGGATTTGAGCCGCTTGACATAATGGCGGGCGTGTTAAATTTGGTGGAGCAGCAAAACGCCGGCACCTACGAGGTTTTCAACGAATACGAGCGCGTCGTAAAAGAGGGCGGCAACCAAAAAGCGCAAAATTTGATAGATAAATATTTTGAAATTTGCGATTTTTCGTGGAGAGGGCTCGGCGAAATTCCAAAAAGCGGCATGAAGTTGCGCCCGCAGTACGCGGCGCTGGATGCCAGGGTGCAGTTTGATTGCAGCGTACAGAGCGCTCCCGAGAGCAAGGCCTGTATCTGCGGCGAAATTTTGCGCGGCAAAAAAAGCCCCTATGATTGCAAGGTTTTCGGCAAGCACTGCACGCCGCAAAACCCGATAGGATCGTGTATGGTCTCAAGCGAAGGCGCATGCGCGGCGTACTATAAATACGGCGACGTCAAAAACGCGGGCTAAATTTTGCGCGCTGTATCCGGCTATCAGGGCGGAAATTTTAAAACAAGTCGTACTTTAAAATTTTAACCGAAGCGGAATGGTTGCGCTAAATTTGCTTTAAAATTTTGCGCGGCGTCGTATAGTAGCACGGCTTGTTCGGCTGCGCAATACGGGCTTTAAATTTTAAAACCGAGCGAAAAGGAAAAATTTGAACGAAACTATACTTTTAAGCCACGGCGGCGGCGGCGAAGAGATGAATAAGCTTATCAACGAGACGATCTTTGCGGTGTTTGATAATGAAATTTTGCGCGCCAACAACGACAGCGCGATACTAAATTTGAACGCAGAGGCGGGTTTTGACCGCGCGGCGAACTCTGCTTTGAATTCGGCGGCTAGTTTCGGCGGCGAGCTGGCTTTCAGCACCGATAGTTTCGTCGTCACGCCGCTGTTTTTTAACGGCGGCGACATCGGCAAAATCGCCGTTTGCGGCACCGTCAACGACCTTGCGATGGTGGGCGCCAAGCCGCTGTTTTTAAGCTGCGCGCTCATCATCGAGGAGGGGCTTAGCCTAAGCGAGCTGCGACGCATCCTGGACTCGATGGCGAGCACCGCGCGAAGCTGCGGCGTTCGCATCGTTTGCGGCGACACGAAGGTCGTGCCGCGCGGCAAATGCGATAAAATTTTTATCAACACTAGCGGAATCGGCCGTGTTTTGCGACCTGCGCGCGTGCAAAACATCAAAGCGGGCGCAAAAATCCTGCTTAGCGGCGACATCGGGCGGCACGGGGCGGTGATACTCGCGGCACGCGACGAGATCGCGCTAAGCAGCGAGCTGCGAAGCGACTGCAAACCGCTTTGCGCCGCAACCCAAAAACTGATCTCGCAAGGCGTGAAGATCCAAGCTATGCGAGATGCGACGCGCGGCGGGCTTAGCGCGGTTTTGAACGAATTCGCAAGCTCTAGCGGGCTTGAATTTTTAGTGCGCGAAGAGGATATCAAAATCAGCGACGAAGTAGTGGGCGTGTGCGAGTTGCTGGGCTTTGAGCCTTACGAGCTTGCGAACGAAGGTACTTTCGTAGCGATCGTAGAAGATGATGCCGAGGCGGATAGGGCGCTTGAGATACTGCGCGAATTTGACGCAAACGCCGCGATCATCGGCGAGGTACGCGAAGTAGGGCACAGCGGAGGCGAATTCAGTAGCACTTTAGCACCAAAGCTTGGCGCGCATGACGAATCTATGGACGCGAGCGACGTGGGCGCGGTATCAGAAAATAGAGCGGGGCAATTTCAAGCTCCGTATGCGGTAAAAGGGCGAGTGATTTTGCAAAATGCCTACGGCTCGCAGCGATTTTTAGAGCTTCCAAAGGGCGAGCTGCTGCCGAGGATTTGTTAAATTCGCGTGCAAATTCGGCAAATTTAAGCCTAAATTTTGGGCGCGTTTTTAAATTTACAACAAAATTTCGCATAAAATACGGCGCGGCCGTAAAATTTAGAGGGAAAAATGCATGAACTATCGATCGTAGCGGATCTTGTGGCGCTATGTGAAAAGGCGCTAAACGCTGAAAAAGCGAAGAAAAAAGGCGCGACCGAGCAGGGCGATAAAAATCGCTGTGATATTATTGCCGATACCGCTAGAAATACAGACTCTGCAAATACCGACATAATAGACACCAAGAATGCCGAAAATACGGGCATTGCGAATATGGACTCGAACGACAAAAACGGCGATTTTGCTGAAAACTTTGATGCAAATCCGCAGACGCCTTGCGATACACCTAGCGCAAAAAATCCGCAGATAAGGGAACTGCACGTAAAAATAGGGCGGCTAAGCGGCGTGGAAGCGCATTATCTGCAAAACTGCTATGAAGTCTTTCGCGCAGGCACCGTCTGCGAAAATGCGGATCTCATCATCCACACCCAAGAGATCGTCGTAAAATGCAAAAACTGCGGTTTTAGCGGAGATTTGACGCAAAACGACTTTTCTTGCCCGCGTTGCAAAAGCTCCGAAATCAGCGTAATCGATGGCGAGGATATGTATCTAATGCGCCTGGTTATTGAGTAAAAGAGAGCGTTTTCTAGGCGCAATAAACTTCCCATATTTCAAATTTTAAACTATTACACATAAGCGAAATTTTCATTTCCACCCAATTCAGATATTTAGCTATTTTAGTTCTTGCAGAAAATACGTTTATCCTGCCGATTTCATTTGAAGTCACGGATAAATTATTGAATATAGATTTATGTAAAAATTCTTCTAATAAAAACACCAAATGCGTCAAAAATACATGAAATTATTCAT
>NZ_CALIJA010000183.1 GCF_938017615.1 uncultured Campylobacter sp.
TTATCTTTGCGCCGCAATCGGCCTGGGCTCAAAATAAAATGCGTGCGATCCGATTTTTGCATACTTTATCCTTAAATTTTAGCTGAAAATAGCTTCGTTTTTATCGCACCCGATGACGAGACGCTGTGAATATTTGAGCGAATTAAAAGTATAAATTACTACCGAATCAAGCCTGTTAGAACATTCTTTTTGCAAAATCGCCATTAATTTTTTAAGATCGCTCGCTCTGATTTCGCCTTCGAAAACGCTGAATTGCACGCGAGGCAGAAATTTCTCGACCGCCTTTCGGACGCGCGCAGCGTTATTTTTCTCCTTTTCGTCGCTGCTTGAAATATCGTAAAATAAAATAGCGTACATTTTATCTCCTAAATGCAATAATCACGATAAGCGCAACTCTCGCAAATCTTTTGCGGGCTAAATTTAGGCGGCTTTGGCTCATTCACAAGGGCGGCAATGCCGTTTAGAATTGTTTCGATTTTAGTGAAATTTTCGGCATTATCCTCAATGGCTATGACGGTTTTGCCGCTAATTAATTTGCCTTTCACCTCTTTTAAATTTAAGCCTGTTTTTAAAAGATAGATGTAAAAAAGTAGCTGCATCTTGCCTGCTTCTGGATTTTTTAGGCTCTTTTTATATTCGGTGATGAGATAGTGTCCGCGCTGCTTGGAAAGTTTGTCAAATTTCAAATTTGAAAATGCGAATTCTTGCAAACCGTTCTCTTTGATGTCTGCTAGCGCCTTGCCCATTAGCATGTTTTCATCTTCCTGATTGGCGTGAATATTGTGTGCGTAAAGCCACGCCTCGCGCTTACAGGTGACGTAATAATTCACAAGCGTGCCGGCGATTTGGTCTTTGCAAAACATTAGTCGAAAAACTCATTTTTGAGATTTAAGGCGGCGTCCTTTTTAATCCCGAAATTATTATTGTACGAAGTATCGCCGAATGGTAAATAATAGACATCTTTTAGCCCATCAATACGCTTTATATTTAAACGCTTTGCATCAAATTCTGTGATATTTACACCAAATCTATTAATTTTCTTAATAGTATTCGTAAATATATCTTTCTTATTAAATTTGTCCATATCAAGCCTATTGATTTCAAAAATTTCATTTTGAAATTCTTTAATATAATCTTCTTTTGGCTCAATTATTACTAAAATTTTAAGTCTATCATCCATCGCCTCGCTAATCTTTTCGTTTATATCGTAAAATCCGAGCTCTCGCATCTGCTCCACCAAAAATAAACTCTCTAGGCTTTGCTTTATGGCGCTGAAATACCTAGTGGAAATATCTAAAATTTCGCTTTCGATGATATCTCTTTGCTTTAGAATTTTTACCAAAATATTATCGCTAATGCGTTTTAAATCACCGTAAATGAGATCGGAATAGTCGCAAATATCGTTAAATACGTATAATTCTCCCAGGGCTGCGAAATTTCTATTTATGCGACCGGCAGTTTGGATAATCGAGCTAATGGGCGCTATCTCTCTAAATCCGACATCAAAATCCAAATCCACGCCAGCTTCGATAGACTGTGTAGAAATTAGCAAGATCGGATCACCGTATCCATTTTTATTTTTAGCAATTGCATCTTTTATATTTTCGATATTTTTTCGTTTGTGATCGTCGCACATATATCCGTTTAGGCAAAAAATTTTAAATTCATCGTAAAATTCCAAAAATAGCTCTTGCGCTTTTTTAATGGTATTTACGACGACTAGTGTATTTTTGCTTTTTGCTAATTGTCTAATCTTGTCTTTTAAAGCACTCTCATTGCCATCAAACCACTTTAAAACGTATCTATTTTGATCTTTGAAATAATCTAAATTTGAAATTTCTTGAAATTTAGTCGCATCAACAATAGGCATCGTAGCGGACATAAAGATAAAAATGCAGCCAAATTTCTCCGCCATCATCTCGCAAAGTTTCATAAAATCCGCCCTGAACTTATACGGTACTGCCTGCGCCTCATCGATTATTATTACACTATTTTTTAATCGGTTAAATTTTACGCTATCTTTATTTTTGTTTCCAAAGAGTGCAAATATAAATTGATATAGCGTAGTTACGTTAATATCTCCGCTAAAGGAATCCATCAAAAATTTAACTTTAGAATAGCGATCTTGCGGGGTGCTTTCATCTATCGTAGTTTTGTGATGAATTTTATGAATTAATATATTTTTATCGTCTTTGAAAATCTCTTTTATCTCATCATAAACTTGATCTATGATAGCCGTAAACGGCAGTACGTAAATAATACGTTCTTTATTAAATTTGGCGGCAAAATTTAGCGCAGTTAAAGTCTTACCGTAGCCAGTAGGCGCAGTTAAAGTAAAAAGATTATGATTTACATCGAAATTATTTAAAACGAATTTTCTAAACTCGCTTCTTTTTTCATTTGGCTTACGATTTTCCAGGACTTTGATATATTTTTCGATCGTATTAGAATTCGCCGGTTTAGAAACAGGAATTCTTTGATTAAAAATAGCTTCATATTTATCACTATAAATAAGCGACGAAAATATGTCTTTGAAATTTAAAAAGTCATCGTAATCAAACTTCTTTTTCGCAAATTTGAAGTATTCTCTTAAATGTTTAGCTTTAATTAAAAGCTCATTTTTATCCCTTTTAATATCTTTGTAAATTTCTAAACCTAAAGCTTTATCTAAGACTTCATCCCAAAAGCCTAGCTCTCTCGAGCTCTCAAAATATTTACCGAAATTTTTATTTTGCGTTGTAAGCTCACAAAAATTTTCTACATTTCCATGGTGTGATACGATGGATAAAAACCCAAAAGCCGTATCTAGCTCATTAAATTCTGAATTTAGTAAAAATATGTAAGCGGATAATAAAGCATGATTTTTATCTGCAATTTTTTCGGTAGGATTTTTGATATAAATTTGAAAATTAGTTTTTAGCTTAGCTATATCGTGATAAATTTTAATGCATTGTAAAAGCCTACTATCCGTTTCAGCAAGCATATTTGTTATATGCTTTATTAGCGGTTTATTAGGATGCGATAGCAGCTCACTTTGCAAAGTAGACCTTGTAGTCATTTATTTGATAAATATTTCCTCTATTCTTTGCTTTGATTTGACTATTGCCGCCTAGCTTGATAACGAAATCTTTAAAATCCTTAAAAATTCGACCCTCTTCGCATCCGCAAGCCATTCTAGCCGTAGTAAGTCTGATATCAAAGCTTTGTGCATCAAATATAAAATCATCCATCAAAACAAACGTATCTATAAAACTTTCTTTTTCATGCACCAATTCACAATTTTTTATCTCGATATATTTAAAATCCGCTATACAAAAATTTATACCTAAATATGGTGTAAAGACACATTTGTGAGCTTTTAAGCTGTCGATTATCTTTTCTTTATAAGAAGCGTTTAAAGCACTTAAATCAACGAATATGATATATCTGGGATCCTTTATTAGCTCTTTATAAAACTGCTTTTTCTCGCTAGAATCTTGATAGCCTTGTTCGATATGCATACTTGACGATAGAGCAAATTTTATACCGTTAAAAATCATAGTTTTTTTGCGAAATTGCGAACTTAAAATAACGCTATAACCTATATCGTTAAGTTTAAAATAATTCATTTCACCTATAATTGCTCCCAAAAGCCCCATGACAGCAGTCTTTGGCGGCACCGGGTATGTAAGAGACGAGTAGATAGTAGCTGGATGAGAAAAATGCGCATAATCTCCCGATAGCTCAAAAGCTATTATATCCATTTAAAATCCTATTTTTATCCAATTACTATCAAATTGTGATCTGTTATTTTGCTCGAAGTCAAAATCGCTCATATACTCTATTTTTTCGATCTCTTGCGCGTATCTAGTAAGTTTAGCTTTTAATCTAGAAAAATCAATTGTAAAATCATTTATACTTCTTATCTCTATGTCTTCTTTGCTACTATTTATAGCCACACAGTTATTTAAATCTCCAGCGAAAGTATCATTTTTATATGTAATTACTAGCATAAACCTAGGCATTTGACCCATTTTCGTGCGAGTAATTAAATTTTTAGTTCCGCTCCAGAGTGCGCTTAAAATCACTTTCACATCATCTTCATTTAAATTTGTAATCTTTGCACTATGATTATCCACTATTCCGTAAGTTGCAAACATTGCATAATTTAAAAAATCTTCTTCTCTAAACGTTTTATTTGCCTTATCGCTACCGCTTGCAAACGCGCCGGTGCCTTTTATATGCTCTACCGCAACTCTATGAAGCGATCTGCTCATTCTAAACTGAATTGGTCCAACAAATTGAATTCCGGCTGTTTTTATGCCTTCTTTTTTCATCTCGTCTTTATCCGATATCGGCAAAACTCCACCAAATGCGCGAATATCGATAAATTTAGATAAAATTTCTTTTTCAATCTCGATTTTTTCTTGCTTTACATTAATTACTTCACGTATTGCGCTTTTGCAATCTAAGATATTTTCATCTCTTTTATACTCTTTAATGAAAATCGTACTTTCGTCTTTTTTCATAATTTCATCTCTAATTGTTCGCTTTATACGTACATCAGTAACTTCTGCTATACCTGTCTCATCATCTATCCTAGGAGCGTTATCTCTTAGCATATCGCCGTTTGGATTAAAATTTTCGCCGTCCCAAAGAAATAGAATTTCCTTCTTTTTCATTACTCGTCTCCTTGAGTGTTATCTTTAATATATTTCGTAAAATCACTTCCGCCCATAGCAAAGGTCAGCGTTACATAAGCGCTCTTAACCCGCTTTTGAGATAAAAACGCACTTGGTAAAATTCCAATCAAAATATCGCGCATGATTTCTATATTAGCACTTCTTTTTCCTCGCGATACATTGGAGAGTTTTTTGTTAGTTTCATCGCACTTAGTCCAAATCCGTTCTAAAAGCTCTTTCGTAATTAGTCCGGCATTATTCAGCCATTTTTCAAATGAACTATTTTTGCTAATAGCAAATTGGCGATTTATCAACCCTGCAGACATCATTCCTAGCAAATATGCACTCTGCAATACTTCATTATATTTTAGAAATTCGCTATTTTTCAAAATCGAGTTTATTAACTCTTTTTTATCACTTAAGCCTTGCAAATTAGCCTCCCTTGCAAATGATATTTTTTTATTTAAAGCACCCATTTCATTAAAGAAATTTTGATATTTTTCATAAGTTTCCTTGAAATTTTGCTCTAAATTTAAAAATCCCGGATCAGATTGCTCCGACCCGGGATTATATCATAAGTTGATTAATGAGCTATGAATTAGAATGAGTATTTAGC
>NZ_CALIJA010000184.1 GCF_938017615.1 uncultured Campylobacter sp.
CAAAAATTTTTGCTTCGCTAATACTTTGCGCAAGCTGTGCGTTAAACCTAAACGCGAGCCCCAATGAAGAGCTTGTCCGCTCGCTGTTTAGCGACGCAAACTTCGATAAAAATCTTTATTTCAAAGGCGAGATGAGAAGCTATTTAAAGCGCAAATTCTACGCGGCGGATAACTATAGCGAAATCACGGTTGCTCCGCTTGGACGCAGCGACGAATTTAGCGAGATTTTTCACGTATTTTTGAGCTCTAAAGAGAAGCACTTCGATCTTTACGTCTATACTAAGGAGGACGGAATCTACGCCGTGCGAGTTTTGGCGCAAACCGCTATTATTGAGGCTATCGTAAGCGAATATGAAAAATTTAGCGAGGCGCAAAAACGCGAATTTGAGCAAAAAACCGATGCAGACATCGTAAATTTAAAGCTAATCTTAGCGCCCGATAAAGAGCTTATGGAGTTTGGGAAACAAAACCTAGCGGCATTTGAAAAGATTTACGAGCTTTACGCAGGCGGCGAGCCCGAGCGCGCAAAGGCGGAGATCAAAAGCTTCCATCTCTCTTACGCCGAGACGAGCGGCAAAAGATTTATGCTGCTCATCGGCGGGGTCACCGATAACTCCGTGGGCTTTTTGCGGGTGAAAGATGAGGCAGACCTGCCGCAAATCAGCCCTAGCGAGTTTATAATGATAGAAAAAATTGCGCCGAATTGGTATCTTTTTAAAACCACATAAAAAGCCGCGCCGCAAGCGTGTTTGAAGCTTCGCGGCGATCTAAATTTAAAAGCGATACTGGCGCCTTAACCATACCGCCGATCAAAAATCGAGCTAATTTTAAATTTAAACAGACGATCTGCAAATTCTGTCTGCCGCGACTTTTGGGCGAAATTTTAAAATTTTGAAGTCTAAATTTAAACAAAGCATCGCCAAAGCGCGCCCCGTCGCCCTAAATTTAGAGCCAAGGGGCGAGATGGCGCAGCCTTAAACGCCACCCGGCTTAGACTTAAACTGCGCAAAGTCCACTCCCGTCGCGTCCAAAACCGCTCGCGAATAAAAATAGAGGCTGTAAAATAGCTCATCGTCGTAAAAATGCTCCTCCCAGCGCTCTTCGTCGTCCTCGTCGCTCTGCGGCCACAGATATTTTTCCGCAAGCATATCCGAAAAGCTCGCCAGCGGCGCTGCGTGCGAGATTTTATCGGCATCATCGCAAATCTCAAGCATAAACGCAAAAAATCCGCCGAGCCGAGCTGCGATAAAGCCTGCCGCTTCGTTTTCGCCGTTTTCGTCTTCGCCGTTTGCGTCTTCGCCGTTTGCGTTTTCGCAGTTTTCGTTTTTTCCGTTTATGTCCGCTGCGGCGTTTTGATTATTTTTATTCGCGTTTTTACCCGCCGCACTCGTTTTAAATTTTATCGCCTCGTTATCTGTACTCTTAAATTCCGCCCCGCCCGCTTTCAATTTCGCCGCCTCGCTATCCGCCTTTTTAAATTTAGACTCGCTCTTTTGCGCTAAATTTACGAAATTTTGCGCCGCGCCGCATCTTGCCGCATCCGTAGAATTTTGCCCGCAACCGGA
>NZ_CALIJA010000185.1 GCF_938017615.1 uncultured Campylobacter sp.
TTTATTCTCGATATTTTGATTTATCCTCGCCATGCTCACGCTATCGCTGTCTTTAAGCAGCCAAAATATCGCTCCGATAGCAACCGAGATCAATATCAAAAGCCCCAGAATCGTCTTGTCGAATCTCAATACGAAATTCGGCTTAGATTTCAGGAAAGAAAACTGCTTTCTGTTTTTGTTATACTCTTCCCATTTTTTTTCAAGTTCGTTTACTTCGTAAAATTCAAGCATTTATTATCCCCGAGCCTATCGCTGCCATCTCTATAATTTTATTATTAATCTGCGAAAAACTAATTTCCGTAGGTTTATTTACTTCGTAATACTCAAAAAGCTCATACATCTTATACATAAGCTTGTTGATGTTCCTCATATTGCCGTCCGTTAAATTTAAAATCAAATCGAAATTATCGTCGCTAAACATAAAATAGTATTGTTGAAAGCCGTGAAGTACAAGCTTTTTTTCAATATACAGCTTGACTTCGCCTAAATTTGAATTAGGAAGCTCGATGCTCTCCCAAATTCTAGTCTGAAAATAGTCCTTTGCGAGGCGATCTTCCTCGTCAGTCTTATGCACCGTAAATAAAAATTTAAATAATCTAGTATCTGCCATAAGGCGAATTTTTTCTATTAAATTTCCTGGATACAGCTGAGCTTCATCGAGCAAAATAACGACCTGCTCTACCGCTCCGACATTGGTAGAGATGCCAAATCTCTCTCTGTAAACCCGCATAAAATTTTCATAATTATCAATTGGCTCGCTAGGAGTTGAATGAAAAATCTGCGAATAAAGCTCTAAGAAAAATTCTTTCTCATCAAAAAACGGCTGCGGCACAAATACGACTCTTACCTTTTTTTCAAGATCGACCTTGATCTTATTAAGCAAAAATGTCTTGCCGCAACCCGGTTTGCCGTAAAAAAGTATGAGTTTCAACGGCTTTTGCAAAGCATTTAAAATTTTATGATAAGCAAGGGTAGATTTATCGAGATTAACGAAGTCTGAGACTTCGTTATCCTCGATAAAAATCTCCTTGATCGCCGTATAGTTATTACTCATTTTCGTAGATGGATTTTGAGTAACCTAGCTCTTTAAGAGAGGTAGCAAGCGGCGCGCCGGTATTGTCAATGATATGTGGAGTTACTACAAAGATTAGCTCTGATGTGCTCAAAACATCGGCAGTACTTTTGAAAAGATTTCCGATTAATGGAATTTCAGCTAGCACAGGCACCCTAGTGTTATTCTTGGACTTAGTTGCACCAATCAAACCGCCTAAAATTACAGTATCGCCATCATCTACCCAAACTACGCTTGAGAGTTTCTTTTGCAAGGTATCAGGTGCGATATCTCTTCTGCCGTTTTCTTTTCTTACATTATCTTCGGCATATTTAAGAGAACTTAAAGACGGATTAATTCGTAGCATAATCCTATTATCATCTGAAATTTCAGGCAAGATATTCAAAAGAATACCTACAAAGATCGAATACTGATCATCCGACTGAGTATCTCCGCCTTGATAATCACCTGTAGTAGTAGATTTCAATACGTAGTTAATGGTATCACCTACAGAGATAATAGCAGGCTGATTATTCATCGTAGTTACCTTAGGGCTAGATATGATTTTGGTTTTGCCCTTAGTCTCTAGGAAGTTAATCAAACCGTCAATATTGAAATTTAGATTAGCCCCTATCGTCCAAGTTCCGTGAGTATCGCTAGCCTTTCCTCTATTTCCGTTATCTATGTGATATCCTGAAAGCTTAGTCGGATCTCCACCTACATAGGTATTAAATCCTAGTTGAAATTTACTCCAATCTATACCGGTGGTGTATTCGTTATTTAGCTCGACAGATATGATATTTACGTCTAGCAAGACTTGGCGACTAAGGCGTTTTTGCATACCGCTTAGATATCTATCGACGCGAGCTATCTGAGACTTCATAGCAGTAACAGTTACTAAACCGGCATTTTGATTTATAATAGGAGCGACTGCGACGTATTTTTCGGTACCGTTATTTAAAACAGAGGTGATTTCCTCGCTAATCTTCTCCCAAAAATCAAATTTCTCTTTGGTAGTGATCTTATTATCGTCATTTTCTGTTTTATCACTATCGCCATCATCTACTTTAGTAGGTGCGGAATCGACAGAAGATTTAGTAACAGCAGTACCTTCTCTAATAGAAGTGATGTAATCCACTTTAAAAGTCCTAGTCTCTAGCGCTGAAATTTTTAATATGCCATGAGAATACTCATAGCTTAGATTATTCTCTTTTATGAGTAGATCTAAAACTTCGCGTAAAGAAAGGTCTTTGATGCTTACGCCTTGCAGTGGCTTACTCATCTCCTCTTGAGCGATAGCGTCTTTTGCTACCACTGAAAAGCGGCACATATCAGATAGCTGAGTTAGCATCTCGTTTAGCGTAACGGTATCGTTAATCTTAATATTTAGCGCCTTCCTATCGCAGTTACCTGCAGTTGCAGGAGCGGCATATAGACTAGTAGCCGTAACAGACAAAGCAAGCATAGCGGCTATGCTAAGCTTTTTACTTATATGTAATAATGACATTTTGACTTCCTTGTTTTAGTGTTAGTTCGACTTTATTTTCATCGTCGTTGGTAATAATAACGCTATTACCCGTTATTTGCACGATCTTATATGAGCCTACATACTCGCCCAAACCATACCACTTATCGTTTAGCTTAACCTTATCACCCATAATACCTACTAGCTGATAACCTAGATCCACCTGCTGATTAGTTTCTCTAGGCGCATTGGCTTCTTTAGGATAGAACGGATCTTGCAAAGAAGCTATCTGCTCATCGCTAAGACCCACTCTAGGCTTACTAAGATCATCGAATATCGCATCGTACTTAGCTTTATAGGCTCCATTACTAGGCGCCACCGTCTGATTATTATCTACAGCAAATAGAGCAGTAGAAAGTAGCAAAGAGCATAAAATTAACTTTTTCATTAGTAATTTACTCCCCAGATAGATATACCGATGCTTCCACCGATTTTGCCATTTTTAGTGGCATTGATATCCATCTTATTTACATCTACGATCATCTCCGATTGTTCGATAAGGTTGATATACCTAAGGACGTTCGAAAATGCTCCTTCAAATTTCACATCTATATCCAGCAAAGCTTCAGGCTGAAAAATTTGTTTGATGCTAGGCTCTCTTCTATCGCTGTGAATAGCATAAATTTTAATATTGTTATTCTCTGCGATCGTTGAGAGGCTATCCATAAATTTAGCCCAGTTCTTTTCATTATAGGTAAGCTTCGAAATTTCTTTTAGCTTACCGTCTAGATACCCACGCTCTTCAATGATATTGTTAAGGTTGGTCCTAGCACCATTGAGGATATTGCGTTTATTATTAACAAAAGCATCAGGATCACCGCCAAAAAACTCGTTATACTCTCTTTGTGCGCCTTCAAGCTTAGTCGTGGCAGTACTTAGATTTGTCTCGCTCTCTTCTAAATACGGATCTGTATAGTTACTTAAAATAAAGTAAGCTACCACACCTACAAACAATAAAGCTATGTAAAAATAGTTATTTGCACTATTTCCCTTGGAGGCAAACCATTGATCAAGTTGATCTAATGAACTTTTCTTTTTCATTATTTAACCTCCACACTGATATTACTATCGTAAAAGACGGTTTTATTACCCTCTTGTAGCGCGATTGTTTTAGTATCCACGCCATACACCTCTTTTTTACTGATATCCTCTAAAAGCTCGGTCATCTGCTTATCGTTTTTGGTGCGCACTTGAACAGTTAGAGTCCTATTCTCATCACCGATCCTAACCATATTGCCCTTATTTTTAACGACCATATTAGTTAGCTCAAAAATAGAAACACCCTTCATAGCGTAATTATTTTTCTTATCTAAGATGGCATTAATTAGTTTGCGCCTGTCGTTAAGCTCCTTGCCACTCTTAGCAGCCTGGGCATTTACCTCTTTAGTCTCTTTATCCAAACGCGCACTTTCAGTTCTAGCTGGACCCATCTTTTCCTCTAAACCTTTATATTCGCTAGTTTTATCATCAGCTACCATATTATTATAATAGCCGTAGCCAAAATTATACGCAGGATATGCAGCCCCAAGTAAGCAGCCTAGCAGCATATAGCCTATCAGCTTGCCGGTTGATCTTTGAGTCAAAGGCGGAGGTCTCATAAACGGCGAGTAGTTGTGATCATCGTCTTTGGTAACCAAATAATCTTGACCTACCAAGAACATCAAAATATCTAGCTGAGTGAGTGGATAATCTTTTGCGTTGATTGCAACGTTAAAATTAAAATCCTTGTATCTTAGCTTTAGATTATTTTCTACAAAAACCTCGATCGCAGGAATTTTACCAATATCCGTTCCGATATAAACGTTTTGAATATTGACGTTGTAAATTTTACTAATACCGTTCAATACGTCGTTGATGTAGTAAAACATATCGTCAAAAATTTGGATCATATAATCGCGTTCGGTCGGATTTTCTAAATTTACTCCCTGTTTGGAGAGCAGTCTATAAAAGCTCTCTTCATCGACCCTGCTACCGACTAGCTCGACATATTTTTCATGCAAAAATTTTAGGTTGTATCTTACTTGGCGGGATTGAAAATATTCGCCATTTTGATACACTACCAAAAACGCATCGTCGCGTTGCAAGTAGATGAAGCAGTCGATTCCGTCGCGAGTTAGGACACCTCTATTATACAAGCCCTCGTATAAAAACGGAGCCATAGCCACATAGTCGATGTAGTTCGTCCTAGCGGCGATCGCATCGAATTCTGAAGTGAGTTTGGCATTATCTACGACAAAGACATTGAAAATTCTATCATCGCCGCCAGCGCCTATTACCTCACTATAGGTGATTTTGTAATCCAAAGCGGTGTCAAGCCCCAGCTCCTCATACACCTTAACGACGATCGCATCTAAAAGATCCGCGTCCTCTACCGATCTGCTTATCTCGACCGTCGCAGTCATTATATCCTTATACGGAATATATGAGACGTAAGTTTCCTTCGCACGATTCGCTTTTGAGAAGTCGTGCTCGAAAACTTCATTCTCACTTAGACCGAATATGGTTTGCGTGACTTTGTTAATCGCAACAATCGAACTAGCATTTTTACTATTCTTTGCCATAACACTCCACTTCCAAATGAAATTTTCTACGCTGCTAATACTAATAGAAATAAAATAAAATGTCAATAGATAAAATCGGTTTTTACCCTAAATTCGTCATTTTTCCAGCTTTTTTTTACAAAAACTGTTAATTTTAAGTAAATTTTGACCTTAGAAAAATTTGAAATTAACTTTTTGGCTCGAATTCCGATCCGCTTGATCGCCTCGCCGTTTTTGCCGATCAACATCTCTTTGTGAGAATTGGTGTCCGTTATGATCCTCGCATAGACCGAGATTAGACCGGGTTTTTCCACTATTTTTTCCATCACGACGTCGCTACAATACGGGATCTCGTCGCTCATACTCTCAAAAATCGCCTCGAGTATGAAGTCGCGATAAATTTCACGCTCGTTGGTCGCGCTTAAAATTTCAGGATCGTAAAAATACTCATGCTCGGGCAGAATTTTACAAATTTCGTCCAAAACCTGCTTTTTATAGACCTTTTTTTTGATGCTAACGGGGATTATCGCTTCGAATTTATCGGTAAATTTTTGATATTGCAGCAGTTTTTGCACGATCTTTTCGTCGTTTGCTTCGTCAATTTTAGTTAAAATCACGATGTGTTTGGTGCTGGGGTTTAAATTTAAAAATTTTTCGTATTCAAAGGTATCATCGTGCACCGGCGCCAAAAATAGCACCAAATCGCAGCCCTCAATCGCCCCGAGCGCCACTTCAACCATCAGCTTATTCATCAGCTTGGCGCTTTCGTGCAGCCCGGGCGTATCCGTGAAAATCACCTGATCTGCGCCGTTCATCGCGATGCCGTTAATCTTGCGGCGCGTGGCATTGATTTTATGCGAGACGAGCGAAATTTTCTCGCCGCAGAGATAGTTTAACAGCGAGCTCTTGCCCGCATTCGTCCGCCCAATGAGCGTTACAAATCCGCTTTTCATATTTTCCTTAAATTTATAAATTTATCTTGCAAACGCAACACTAAGCCTTTGCGGGTAAATTTTAAAATCTCGTTTTGCGCAGGCCGGCTCCGCACGAGCGTGGGAATTTTAAAATTCCCACGCCGCACAAGCAAGTGAAATTTTAAAATTTCAAACTGCTCGGTAGCGCTAAATTTCACTTGCCTCAGCGCAGAATTTTATCTACTTCAAATTCTGCGCGCCATAAATTTTGCGGCTTCATAAACTAGCAACGAAATTTTAAATTTCATCCCACGACTACATTATATATAACCCGCACCGCACAGAATTCAATTATCCTTGAAATTTTACAATCTTAAAATTTCAAAGCATCGTCAAATTTAAAAAGATAAAATTTCTGCGCATTTTAAAATTTCGCTACGTTTCGCGCCCGAAATTCCAGCGCTTTGCAAATTCTAAGAGCGCATAATTTTCGCTATCCGCAAAATTCCACGACTCTGTAGAATTCTAAAAGTAGCTGTCGCGCCGCCTTATAAAATGTATTTCGCCAAATCCTCGTCGCTTGCGATGCCTGCGAGCTTTTCGCTTACGAGCTTCTCATCCACGACGATCTTTTGCCCTTTAAACTTATCCGCTTCGAAGCTGATATCTTCAAGCACCTTTTCCATTATTGTATGTAGCCTTCTAGCGCCAATATCCTCGACCTTTTCGTTCGTGCTTGCCGCAAATTTCGCGATCGCTTTAACCCCGTCCTCGCTAAATTCCAGCTCCACGCCTTCGGTCTTTAAAAGCGCCGAGTACTGCTTAAGAAGCGAATTTTTCGGCTTGGTTAAAATTTCACACAGCGCCGCCTCGTCTAAGCTGTCAAGCTCGACGCGAAGCGGGAAGCGCCCCTGAAGCTCGGGGATTAGATCGCTCGGCTTGCTGATATGAAAGGCGCCCGCGGCGATAAAAAGGATGTGATCGGTATCGATATTGCCGAATTTCGTGCTTACGCTGCTGCCCTCCACGATCGGAAGCAAATCGCGCTGCACCCCCTCTTTGCTCGGATCCTGCCTGCCGCTATTGCCGCTTGAGACCGCCACCTTATCGATCTCGTCGATAAAGATGATGCCCTCGTTTTGCGCGCGCCTAACGGCTTCGGCTTTGATGCTCTCCATATCGAGGACCTTCTCGCTAGCCTCGCTTTTGAGGGCAACCTTGGCGTCTTTTACCTTCATCTCTTTTTTGCTCTTGCGCGTCGAAATTCCGATTACCTTAATGAAGCTTTCCTGCATATTCGCCATCTCGGGCGGCAAATTTGGATTTGACTCAAGCGCGTTTTCGCTCACTTCAATCTCGATACTAAGATCGTCCAGATCGCCGCGCTCGAGCTTGACCGCCATCTTTTCGTAGCTTTTTTCGTAATCTGCGACCTTCTCCTCGCTCGCGCCGCGCGGAAGCGGCGGAATGACTTTTTCTAAAATTTTACGCTTGATGTAATCATCGATCTTGTCTTTGTTCTTTTCAAATTCCTCGCCGCGCACTAAATTTACCGACGCAGCAGCCAGATCGCGCACCATGCTCTCCACGTCGCGCCCCACGAAGCCTACTTCAGTATATTTGCTCGCCTCAACCTTGATAAAAGGAAGCCCAAACATCTTCGAAAGTCTGCGCGCGATCTCGGTCTTACCTACGCCGGTAGATCCGATCATCAGGATGTTTTTGGGCATCACCTCGTTTTTCATCTCATCTTCAAGCGCCATTCTGCGGTAGCGATTTCGCAAAGCTACTGCTATCGTGCGTTTGGCACTATTTTGTCCGATTATATATTCGTCTAGTTTCTCTACGATCTGCTTTGGCGTCATCATCTCTTTTCGTCCCAAATTGCGTATGTTTTGATGTTTTCGTTTGTGTAAATGCAAATCTCGCCCGCGATTTTAAGGCTTTGCTTTACAAGTTCCTCTTCGTCTAAGCTTGCAAATTTATCCAAAGCTCGCGCCGCGCTAAGAGCGTAATTCCCGCCGCTACCGATCGCCGCGATCTTGCCGTCGTCCGGCTCTACCACATCGCCCGTGCCGCTAAGCAGAAAGATATTTTTGCGGTCCAGCACCAGCATCATCGCTTCGAGCTTTCGCAGATATTTATCCTTGCGCCACTGCTTGCTAAATTCTATCACGGCCCTTAAAAGATCGCCCTTTGCGCCATCTAAGCACTTTTCAAACATATCAAAAAGATTAAACGCATCGGCGGTGCTGCCCGCAAAGCCCGCCAAGACGCCCCCATCTTTGCCGATCTTTCGAATTTTAGTTGCATTGCCCTTTAAGACGGTGTTTCCGAACGTAACCTGCCCGTCGCCGCCGATGACGGAGCCCTTCGCGCCTTTGTAGGCTAAAATGGTAGTCGCTTCAAACACTAGCCACCTCTATCTCAAATTTAGCGCTTATGCCGTGCTTTAGCTTGACATTTACGTCGTATATCCCGGTCGTTTTGATAGCCTCGGTCTCTAAAATTTTCTTATCGATTTCGATCCCTTTTTGCTCTTTTAGCGCGGTTGCGATCTCATCTTTGGTCACTGAGCCGAAAAGCGCGCCGCTCTCGCCCGTCTGCTTTGCGATCTTTACGCGGATCTTAGCTAGCTCCTCGGCTAGTTTTTGCAGGCTTGCGACCTCATATTTTTCAAGCTCGGCCTGCTTTTTCTTATCCGCTTCAAATTTACGCAAAACCTCAGTCGTAGCGGCTTTGGCGTAGCCTTTGCCGATTAGGAAGTTGTTGCCGTAGCCGTCCTTAACCTCCTTTACCTCGCCCGCCTTTCCGAGCCCCTTAACATCTTTGATCAATAATACTTTCATCCATTATCCTTTTAAATTTAGCTTTAAATTTATAAAATTTTATAGCGGCGCGGGCGGATCTGAAATTTAGTGAAATTTCATGAAACCTGCCCGCAGCCGCTCGCTACTTTTTCGATAAATTTTAAAATTTCGTTTTGTGAAATTTGCCTGTCCGCCCTGCGGCAAAATTTCAGCTAAAGCTTGCGTCCGTTCTTACCCGCGATGATAAATCTTAACGCGCTTAGTTTGATAAATCCGTCGCCGTCTTTTTGATTGAAAACTTTATCCTCTTCAAACGTCACGAAATCGGTATTAAACAAACTATCGCTCTTGCTTTCCCTGCCCAGCACGGTCACGTTGCCCTTATAAAGCTCTAGCTTAACCTTGCCGTTTACGTGCTCTTGGGATTTGTTTATCAGCTCTTGAAGTAGCAAGCGCTCCGGGCTGAACCAAAAGCCGTTGTAGATAAGCTCGGCGTAGCGCGGCATTAGATCGTCTTTTAGATGCGCCGCGCCGCGATCTAGCGTGATGCTCTCGATCGCGCGGTGAGCCTTTAGCATGATCGTGCCGCCCGGAGTTTCGTAGCAGCCGCGACTCTTCATACCGACGTAGCGATTTTCTACTAGATCGAGCCTGCCGATGCCGTTTTTAGCGCCGAGCTCGTTAAGCGCTGCTAGCATCTCGTGCGGTTTAAGCGCCTTACCGTTTAGCTTTACAGGATCACCATGCTTGTATTCAATCTCGATGATCTCGCTCTTATCTGGCGCATTTTTAGGGCTCACGGTCCATCGCCACATATCCTCTTCAGGCGCATGGGCGGGATCTTCAAGCACCAAGCCCTCGTAGGAGATGTGAAGGATATTCGCATCCATCGAATACGGCGACTTGCCGGGCTTTGAGGCGATGTCGATGCCGTTTTTCTTAGCATAAGCAAGAAGCTTCTCGCGAGAGTTCAAATCCCACAACCTCCACGGCGCAATCACCTTAATATCGGGATTTAGCGCATATGCGCCAAGCTCGAAGCGGACTTGGTCGTTACCCTTACCGGTCGCACCGTGGCTTATGGCGTCCGCGCCGGTTTTTTTAGCGATTTCGACTAGCTTTTTAGCGATCAGCGGGCGCGCGATCGATGTGCCCAAAAGATACTCGCCCTCATAGACGGCATTTGCGCGAAACATCGGAAATACGTAATCGCGCACAAATTCCTCGCGCAGATCCTCTACGAAGATATTTTCCTTTTTGATGCCCAGTTTCACAGCTTTGTTTTTGATAGGCTCCAAATCCTCATTCTGACCGATATCTGCGGTGAAAGTCACCACATCGCAGCCGTAAGTATCGCCGAGCCACTTTAAAATAATACTAGTATCTAGTCCTCCGGAATACGCCAAAACGACCTTTTTTACATCTTTTGCCATCTCAAATCCTTTACGTAAAATTTGGCGAAATTCTACCAAAAATAGTTTAATAGTTGCTTTTAAGGCAAATGTCGCTAAACTCACGCCCATGAGAATCGATAAATTTTTAAACGCAGTAAATATCACTAAGCGGCGTGCCATCAGCGAAGATATGTGTAAAAGCGGCGTCGTAGCCGTAAACGGCGCGGTAGCAAAGCCCGCCAAAGAGCTTAAAATCGGCGACGTTATCACAATAAGCTTTTTGGATAGGAAGCAAAGCTTTAAGGTCCTAGCCTTTCCTAGCGCGAAAAATACGCCCAAAAGCGAGCAAGCAAAGTATGTCCAAGAACTTTGAACTCATCTGCGGCGAGGATGAAATTTCACGCCTCGTGCAGGCTCTGCCAAAAAGCGGCATAATCTTGCTAATAGGCGATCTTGCCAGCGGCAAAACGACTCTTGCGCGCGCGATCGTGCGGGCTCACGGGTTAGACGAGCACGTGAGCTCGCCGACATTTTCGATCATGCAAAACTACGGCAAAATTTATCATTACGACATCTATAACGGCGGCTGTGAGGGGATTTTAAAAAACGGACTATTTGAAAATTTATTTGAAGAGGGGCTTCATCTGATCGAATGGGCGGATGAAAATTTGATAAATTTACTTAAAAAATATGAGCTTGATTTTTGCGTAGTGAGGATCACGCCGCACGCGCAAGGGCGAAAATACGAGGTAAGCTATGCATAAACTGGAAGTCAGGGGTCTTAAAAAAACCATAAAAGGCACGCCGATCATTAAGGGCATCTCGCTGGAGCTTTACAACGGCGAGATCGTGGGGCTGCTGGGGCCCAATGGAGCGGGCAAAACCACGACGTTTTATATGATCTGCGGGCTGATAAGCGCTAGCGGCGGCGATATCTTGCTTAATGAGAACAGCATCGCGAAGGTTCCGCTTCACAAACGCGCTAAGCTCGGCATCGGCTACCTACCACAAGAAAGCAGCATCTTTAAGGAGCTGAGCGTTGAGGAAAATTTAATGCTCGCCGCGGAGATTACCTATAAAAATAAAGCGGAGGCCTCACGAAAAGTCGATGAGATGCTAAATCTGCTCAACATCGAGCCGATCAGATTGCGCAAAGGCGTGAGCCTAAGCGGCGGCGAGCGCAGGCGTTGCGAAATCGCGCGAAGCCTGATGATAACGCCGAAATTTCTACTTTTGGACGAGCCGTTTGCGGGCGTCGATCCGATCGCCGTTAACGACATCCAAAGCATCGTGCGCGACCTAAAAAAACTCGGCATCGGCGTGCTCATCACCGATCACAATGTCCGCGAAACGCTTGCGATCTGCGACCGCGCCTACGTCATCAAAGACGGCGAGCTGTTCGCCGGCGGCACCGCAAAAGAGATAGCCAGCGATCCAAATGTGCGCAAATTCTACCTCGGCGAGGATTTTAGCATCTAAGTCAGCCAGAGCGCTTTGGATTTTCAGCTCCCCTTTTTTTCGGCGCGCGCGGTTAAATTCTATAATTTAAGTTTTGCGATTTAAATTTCAAGCGAGTAGCCGCAGCTAGTCACACAGATGCCGCTTGATCTAAAATTTTGCGCATTAAAATTTTAAAGCCCGTAAAGCCTCAGCGCGCAAGAATTTCGCGCCCGTTTGAATTTATATTTTGAGGCGTAGCGCTTCGGTGCGAGGCGCGTATTAGTATGGTTTGAATTTTGTGCTTTAAATTTTGAAACAGTTATCACGGCGAGATTTGAACTCGGCGTCTAAATCTCACGCATTAATTTTTGAAGTGCGCCTCAGGCTCGTTTTTAAATTTCAAAAGGTATTTTGTGCACTGTAAATTTTAAATAATTTTTGCGGCAGGTTCTCTTTTCGCGACCGCAATTTACACCCGTGGTACATAAAATTTAAATCGCATTTTAATCACACTTTGTTTAAATTAAATCAAATTTTAAAGCGGAGGCGTCTTTAAACGTAACGCTTTCATCTGCGCATCAAAATCACGCCCACAATTTGCAAAAGAATATCCGCTCGTAGAATTAAAATTTTAAAGCAACTGCCTAAATAAATTACGTATGCGAAACTTGCGGTCCGCGCGATGTGGCTAAATTTTACAGCGTAATTCCGCGAGCGGCGGCGTAAACCAAAGCGCACACAAAACCTACTCGCTTCGGCTTCGACGCATCAAATTAAAAGCGACGCGCGAAGCAAGGCCTTCCGACCCGCTAGAATTTTGCCGATTAAGCCGCCTTGTTTAATTAAAATTACACTTTTATTTGCTCTGCGGGTCTAAATTTCGCTCATCTTAAAGCTCGCCGCGGAGTTTAAAAATTTAACCCGGCGCCTCCAGTTTAAATTTTAAAATTCTTAGAATTTTGGCGAGATCAAGGAGAGATTATGAAAAAAGTTCTACTTTCGTGCGCCTTGGCAGGCGCACTTTTCGGCTTAGAGTTCGATGGATTCAGTGCGCCCGAGGGCTCGCTAATCACCGAGGACGCTTTTTACATCGCAAATCGCGGCAAAAACGAAGATTCGCTAGGCAGAGGCGGCTTTATAAGTAGGATCGTAAAAAATTCCAATGTCGTTGAGACCAATTTTATAGACGATCTCGTAAATCCCGGCGGGATGGCGCAGATCGAGGGCGTGCTCTACGTATGCGATCTGGATGCGATCAGAGGCTTTAGCAAAGGTCAGGAAGTTTTCAATCTAAAAATCGAGGGAGCGCAGGCCTTAAACGACGTCGTAGCGCTCGGTAGCGAGGTTTTGCTCGCAAGCGATAATGCGCGTAGCGTGATTTACAGCATAAATTTAAACGCAAAAAGCTACGATGAATTCGCGCGCATCGACCCGTCGCTCGGCAATGCGGGCGCGCTTCTGCTCAAAGGCGACAAGCTTCTGATCACTACCTTCGATCTTAGCGGAAAGGTCCCGGGGCGCGTGCTAAGCATGGATCTGAAATCTCGCGAAATTTCGATCTTTGCCGATATGAAGGGGGTTTTCTACGGCATAGCGCGCGGAAAAAACGGCGAAATTTTAGTTAGCGACTGGGGCGAGGACCTTTTAAGCGGCAAAATTTGGCGTATAGATGCGAACGGACAGATACGCAAAATAAACCTCGGCGCGATGCAAAGGCCTACGGACATCTCAAGCGACGGCAAGGTTTTATTGATCCCAAAATCGCTGGAAAACAAAGTCGAGCTGATAAATTTGCCGTAAAAATCTTAGAAATTCCCGCAATTTCTCAAGCTGATTTAAAATTTGTAAATTTCAAATCAGCTTAGGAATTTGCAAGTAGTCTTAAATAGCCACTCTATAAAGCTCAATATCTATAAATTTATATTCTGAATATATTTTTTTATCTAAAGCTTCTGCCTCGATATATCGGTAAGCGCAAGAGCAATATTTTCTTTTATCGCTGCATTGATTGCAGATTTTGCACGATCTGCTGCAGCAAAACTCACTCGAACTTGAGATGAGCTAGTCGTAAATGAGCGTCTATAAATCACTTGTCCATTCTGTTTTAACGTCCATGCAACCTCTACTGTAGCGTCAAAACTAAGGGCCATTATTGGCATGGAGACTCTAACCAAAAATGCATTTAGAGTTACATCTGAACCATTTGTAGCTATTTGAGTAAACAAATTAGATCTTTGTATGCTCTCTCCAATCGCCTTTTCAAATTCATCATAAAACCCCGTTTCTTGCATTGCCACACCCGAAGCGTGAATTTCTACACTTTTATTAAACGTATTTACCCCTGCAAAATTTGGTGTAAGCTCGGTATAAGTGGTCTTTTGGACACAACCACCTAAAAGTAGCGCCGTAATTAAAATTAATGCATATCTCATCTAAATTCCTTCTTTTTTCAGCATGGCTTCGATTATTTCTTGAACCGCAAGTTCTCTATTTATGGCCTCAGAGCCATATCGTATATCATTACATATAACCATAGGAAAATTATCTTTAGCATCTCTAAAGATAATATAGAGTACTCCATAACTTAGATGTATAACATCATAGGTCACTACTAAATCTGCACTTTTTTGATCGGATGTAATATTAAAACCTTGACGAGATATAGAACGTTCAATCATACCAGAGATACCACTTTGATCAGACGGGTTTTTAACTACATAGAAACTTTTTATGCCGATTTTTTTACTATCTGGTACAAGTAAAATTTCTCTATATTTTTGCCCG
>NZ_CALIJA010000186.1 GCF_938017615.1 uncultured Campylobacter sp.
ATTTTAAAATCAAAATTTATGCCTTGCTCGCAGCGCCGCCCGTAAAATTTTAAAGTTGAACCTCTGTGGGCAGCAAATTTAGAACTAAGCCTTAAAAATTTTATAGCAATAGAATTCCAAGTAAAGCTCCGCCGCTAAATTTAGCAAGCCGCATGTACGGGCTATCTGCATATTACCGAATTCCGTTCGCTGTAGAATTGCGGCGAAATTCCACGCACTATAAAAGCTCACAAATCCGCCGCGGTAGTATCGCAAGTGAGCCCATCGCAAAAACCAATACCGCGCAACGAGCAGCGCAAACAGGCGGTGCAAGGCGCGAGCAGTGCAAAACAAACAGCGCACGGCGAACAGCACAAAACAGAAATCTCGCAACAGGCAGTGCGAGGCGAATAGCGCAAAATAGACAGCGCACGACAGACGGTGCGCGCGACGAGCAGGGCAAACAGGCAAACGCATGCTGGGCTACCGACTGCCCTGCTTCTTTAAAATTTTCTCTTTTATAAACTCGTAGAACTCGCAGGATTTTTTATTGCCCGCGTCGCAGCCCTTTTTGACGTATCCGAGCCCCTTGGAAAATCCGCGCAAATCCCCCTCGCTCAGATACAAATAGCCTAAATTATTGCAGGCGTCGCCGTAGCCCATTTCACAGGATTTGGTGTAGAATTTCACCGCCTTATCGCGATCCTGCGGCGCGCCGAGGCCTTTATCATACGCTAAGCCCGCGTTATAGCAGCTGTCCCTCGGCCCGCTGTCACAGCCTCGCTCGAAAAAGCTCGTCGCCTTTGCCGGATCCGCCGCAAGCCCAAAACCGCCCGTGAAATAGACCACGCCCGCATTGTGGCAACTCTTGGCATAGCCTAAATCGCAGGCCTTGGCGTAGCGCTGCGCGGCGGCAACGAAGTCCCTACTCAGGCGCCCTCGCTGATATAGGTTGCCTAGCTTGTGGCAAGCTATGGCGACGTTTTTATCGCAGGCTGCGTCATAAAATACTCCCGCTTGCGTCGCATTGCCCTCGCCGTCGTATAGGGCTCCCAGATCAAAGCAGCTATCTTTTTCGCCCGCCTCGCAAGCCTTAGCAAGAGCAAGCTTGGCGCCGTCGTAATCTCCGCGGGAGAGCTTGTCGCGCCCCAGCTGCGCGCAGCTTACGCCATCGCCGCGGTAGCATTTGAACGACAAAACGGGCGACGGCAAAAAAAGCACCATAACCAAGACGCAAACGGCGATAGAAAGCGCCGTTATGTCGATGATCTTTCTCATATCTATCCTTTTTGCGGCGATGTGCCGCGGGGCTTAAGGGGCGGTCTTGCAGGCAAATCCCGCCCGAGTAAATTTTGCGGATGAAATTTTGCCGCCTTAAAGCTCTGTTTTAAAATTTTAAGATGGGCTTTAGCGATGAATTTCTGGCTTGAAATTTATCGCATCTAGCTTTTTAGGGGTAGCCACAGCATTGCGCTAGTTTAAATTTTATTTCGCCGGGCTTTATGGCGGTGGAGCTTATCTGCGAAAGCCTCTGCAAAGCTTATTTGGGATGGAATTTTATCCGTAGCGGTCGCGGCAAGGAAATTTCTCGCGCAGCTGAAATTTAAGCAGCTGAAATTTAATTCGTATAGGCGGGGAGCTAAAGCGGCAAAATCCCTAAGCCTAGGGCTTTTAGGTTTAGGGATTTTACTTTTATACGAAATAAGAAAGGTCGGTAATGAGGTTTTTGATTATTTTGGTGCTTGCATTTGCGGCGTTCGCGCAAGAGAGCAATATGCAAAAATGGGCGAAAGAGATTACTGCGGATGCGCAGATCCCGCAGGATAAGTTTTTGGCGTTTTATCTGAATAAAGATGAGCCTAAGAAGGTGGTTTTCTCTGAAAATGTCGATCGCATCAGCGTCAATTATGAAGGAAATTCCTTTCATGAAATTCCATCTCCAAATCTTATGGCGTATTGGGTAGGCGAGTTTAATTTCGACGCCGATATCGAAAAGATGGTGCTAGGAGATTACGGCTGGTCTACGCTGGTAATCGCCGTGGACGGCACGGACGTGCTAGGTGGGACATCTAGCAATCAAAAGCGCCCGCTTACGTATAAATTTAGCAAAGGCAAGCACAAGATCGAAGCGTGGTTTTTAAATGACGCGCATTCCAGCGAGCTTTTCGTGGATTTTAAAGATGTAGAGCCCTTTTATCGTCAAAAAGACGCCGTAGCCAAGATCCCTGCGGATAAGGACTACGATCTGTGGCTGGGCGCGATCTACGAAAGCGCGCAGATGAATAATCGCGTCAAGCTAAATTTAGCCAAATCCGATAAGCCTATCGTGCTACTGCTTAGCTCATATCGCGCCGTGGAGTGGGAGATCTCAAATCCTCAAAATAACGAAATTCTAGCCGTGTTAATTTACAATCCCATTAGTAGCGTCCGTGGCGTAAGCGGTGCGCTTTACGTCGAGGACTACAGATACACAGAGGCTGCGGATGGGCTTAAATGCGAGTGCATCTCGGGCAATGTCTTTCACTGCGACGGCAGCGAGATTTATGATATGAACGGGCGCGTAAACGGGATATTCGGCAGAGGCCTGGGGGCATTTGCCGGCAAGCACGCCGTAAATTCCTTAGATCTGCCGGGGCTTGTTATTACACCAAAAATTTTAGACGACAGTAAAGCTCGCCTACTCTCGGTAGAAGCGGACCGAAAGAAATGCGAAAGCACGCCGATGGATGATGTGTTTAGGTGAGAGGATTTACGAAATTTTATTTTAAGTAATTTGAGTTTTTAAATTAGTTATTGGCTTAAATTTAAATTGCGGTTTTAATATTAAAAACATTAT
>NZ_CALIJA010000187.1 GCF_938017615.1 uncultured Campylobacter sp.
GGCGATAAAGGCAGGCGGACTTGAAGGATTAAGAGCAATCCTTAGCTGATATTATCCCTTTATTTTTAGATAAAATAATATAAAAGGAGCCTAGATGCAAAAACCGCAAAAAATAATCCCGCAATCCGGTAGCAACAAATACGAACGCATAAACGAAATAGCCACCTTAATTAGCAGAAAACCCCATTCCATCTCCGAGCTCGCGGAAAAATTCGGAGTTTGCACCAAAACTATCCAAAGAGACCTTTACGAGGTGCTAGCGAAAAATGAAGCTGTAAGAAACGGCAGGATGTGGAGCATAGATAAAACTAAAATCAAAGATGGCTTAGATCAGGAAGAGCGCACCGTCATAAATATCCTCGATAATATCTCAAAAACCATGGGCGTAAATTTCTACTCAAAGGCCCACGTTTTGCTAGAACAGATCACAAATCGGCTAAATCATCCGATTTTAACAAATATAAGCAGCGAGAAATTAAGTGAAGATGACTTTATAAATTTCGAACTGCTTGAAAACGCTATCAAAGAGAGAAGCTTGGTGCAGTGCGAATACGCCGGTTTTAAATTTAAGATAAAGCCGCTAAAACTAGCGATGTTTGACGGATTTTGGTATTTGCTATTTTTAGATACGAATAAAAACGATACCTTCAAGAAATTCCACTTAAAAAGCATCGCAAATATTAGAATTCTTGAGGAGAAATTTAAATTAGACGCCAAAATAGAGGAGAGGATTAAAAATATAAACTCCGCCTGGGCAACGCTAGATAAGCCAAATACCGCTAGAGCGCTTTTAGCTCCGCAGATAAAGAAATATTTCGAGAGAAAACCCTACGCTAAGCAGAGCATAACAGGACTTGATGCCGATGGCTCGGTCGTAATCTATATAGAATTTACTAATTTAATGGAGATAAAGCCGCTTATTTACTACTTCATTCCGTTTATCAAAGTGCTAGAACCAAAGGAGTTAGCCGATACGATAAAAGATGAGATAGAAAGGTATTTAGAAGAGATAAAATGAAAATTTCATATGAAATAAAGATAAAATTTGGCGATTTATTGGACGCACAAGCGGATTATCTGATAAATCCTTCAAATACGGCGATGCTGCTTGGCAACGGCGTGTCTATGGCTTTTAAGAGGCATTGCGGTGAAGCGCTAGAAAAATACAT
>NZ_CALIJA010000188.1 GCF_938017615.1 uncultured Campylobacter sp.
GTTTAAATTTAAATCCCATCCGAATAAATTTCACGGCCTAACCAGCCACGATGCCGAGGTATTTTTAAGCGGCGCGCTAAACGGCCTGGCGGCAAATTTGATGAAGATCGCAAACGACGTGCGCTGGCTGGCAAGCGGGCCAAGATGCGGTATCGGCGAGATAAATATCCCCGAAAACGAGCCTGGAAGCTCGATAATGCCGGGCAAGGTAAATCCGACGCAGTGCGAAGCCGTCACGATGGTAGCGGCGCAAGTAATGGGCAACCACGTCGCGATTTCCGTCGCTGCAAGCCAGGGCAACTTCGAGCTAAACGTCTTTAAGCCGGTGCTTACGTACAACCTCATCCAAAGCATCCGCCTGCTAAGCGATGCGATGAACAGCTTTGAGAAACATTGCGCTTGCGGTATCACGGCAAACGCCGCGAAAATCGACAAACTGCTGCACGAGAGCCTAATGCTCGTAACCGCGCTAAATCCGCACATCGGCTACGCAAATGCCGCCAAGATCGCCAAAACCGCCCATCATAACGGTACGACGCTGCGCGAGGAGGCGATAAAATCAGGCATACTGACCGCCGAGGAATTTGACGCGTGGGTGGTGCCTGAGGATATGACCTCACCGAAGGAATAAATTTTAGTTGCTTGACTTTTTGGGCTCGGCGAGATTAGGGCGTTTCAGTAAAATTTGATCATTTCGATAAAATTTAATCGTTTTGCGTGGCATGCTCGCCTTGAGTGATTTCGCAGAGTTTACTTTAAAATGATTTCGCCGAGCTTTCTTTAAAATCCGTAAATTTGAAAGCGAAATTTGCGGATTAAATTTACTTTGGTAACGCGGCTCTTGCTGTTCGCTAAAATAGCGAAATTACCGAAGCGGAAGCCGCTTTTTGTCTTTAAATTCTGCCTGCCATTTCACGCCCCGCCAAACGCGTATAAACACCGCCGCTAAGATAAAATTTTAAATGCTTCGTAAGCACCCAAAGGATAAAATGCGCCAAAATTTTACAAAACGAGGATTTTATGAGGGACTATGATAAGGAGTCATTGATCATAAACGATTACACCGTCTATCATGAATTTTCCTGGGGCATATTTACTTGCATATTGGGTTTTTCGCTTTT
>NZ_CALIJA010000189.1 GCF_938017615.1 uncultured Campylobacter sp.
CCAGGTAGGTAAAATGGTTGTTTTGAATTAAATTTACGGATATTTGATGAGGTTTGAAAAACCTAAAAGCCCTAAAAATAGGACTTTTATAGTGGCTAAAAATATTTTTAGGCGGATTATGCGTCTTTATCGTTGGGGTAAAAATATTTGTAAATTTTATTTGCTAGCGTAGCTTTTTTGTTTTTATCCACGCCGACAATCTGATACATTCTCGCTTTTAAAATCAAGGTATCTGAAAATTTATCTCTTATCTTTTGAGTGTTGTTTAAAAGATCGTATCTTTCTTTTTGCTCTTTAAACGGCGCAAAATATTCGGTTGCTGCTCTCATAAATCTTTCGTATTCTGGATAAGGGTCACAATCGCAATTGCGACCAAAAGGGTCGCGGATATACGGCTCGCCAGTTGAATACTCGCTAAAATAAAAAGCGTGATTTAAAAGCTCAATAGCTTCTAGGTAGTTTTCATATCTTATGATGATATCATTTTTCTTAGCTTTTGCCTCCATAATATTTTTAAAAAAATCTACGAAAGCGGTTAAAATTTCGTTTTTTGCCTCCTCTGATTGATAAAAGTGAGTTAAAATTTTAAACTCTGGGAATAAATTGGGGTCGTGTGTAATGCAAAAAGACTCATCAATGGTTTCGTTCATCATCCCATTAAAGGCTATTAACAAATCAAAATTACGATTTGCTTTATCAGCAATTCTTAATCTTTTTCTGATATCAATTAGAACTTGTTCTATCGCCTCTGTCTCTCGTTTTTCTCTCTCGTCTTTTGCACTTTGCGTATCTCTTGGCTCTGATAACTTCGCCATATTGCCTCCTAGTTATTTTTTATTTCGAGTATGTAGCCGCTCCACCAGTCCAGCAAGATTTTAAGCTCGTCCAAAAAATCGGCTTTTTCGGAATAGCTTAAATCCACTTTATCGCCGTGTAGGTGGTCTAGCGCCTTTTTGATAGCCTCTTTGCTTACTCCGTGCTTTTGCATATTATTAAACGCCTGCGTCATAAATATGCCCCGTAGGCTATGCAGGGTTACGACGCGTCCCGTCTGTCTGTCTCTAAAGTCAAAGCCCTTAATCGCGTTCGTGGCGGTGTCTTTGTGGATATGCCCCGTAAAGTGCGAGTTAATAAAAATATACTCGTATGCCCTGCTTAATTTCGCCTGGTTCTCAAGTATCCGCATAACCTCATCGCTAAGCGGCAATTTGAAATCGCCTATCTCGCTGCGCTTGATTTTCTGCTCGGCGCGTGGAATGGTTAAAAGCCTCCTATCGAAATTTACGTAATCCCATTTTAGACGCGACAGCGGTGCGGCTCTTAGCGGCAGGTGTAGGCATAGCTTCATCGCGTTTTTAATCGTCTCAAAATGAGGGTAATCATAAATGGCGTTAAAAAATGCCTTTAAGTCCTGGCGCTCGGTTAGCTTGGCGTAATGCTCGACTTTGGTTTTAGGTATCAGACTTTTGGCGTCAATATTCGCCATAATATTAACCTCGGCGTAGCCGCTCGATACGGCGAATAAAAAGACGCGGTTTAAAATTTGGTTGATTATCTCAGCAGTTTGCGGCGTAGTCTTTGACGTTTCTTTAAGGATGTCCGCTATCTCGCCGTGAGTAATGCTTTTTATGCCTCTATCTTTTAGTATCGGCATTACGTGGTTTTCAATGCGTCCGCGCTTGGTCTTTAGCGTTTGGGGCAGTATGCTTTTAGCTTCAAGCTCTAGCCACTCGTTAAAGACCTTTTCAAAACTGAGATTATGCTCGCTTATTCTTTGAGCTTTGGCGCGCTTCTTTTCCGTGATAGGGTCGATACCTCTCATCACTAGCTTTTTAAGCTCGGTTCGCTTCTCTCGCGCTTCGGCTAGCGATAAAACGGGGTAGTTGCCTAGCCCCGTGTTATTCAGCTTGCCAGTATCGGGGCTAATGAAAGCGAATACCCAGCGCTTGCGCCCGCTCTTGCTTACTATCAGCCCTAAGCCGTCGCCGTCCGTGAGCTTGTAGTCTTTGGCTTTCGGCTTTGCCTCTTTGATTTGCTTATCGCTAAGCGGTTTGACTATCCTAGCCATTACGTTTTAACTCCCTTAAATGCGTTATTTGAGACGATTTAAAAATATTTTTTCGGTTTTTAGCTCAAAATCCCGCGCAAAAATATTTTTAAAATCGCCGCCTTTTTGCTCTCTGCGTGCCTAAAATTGGGGATTTGATGAGGTTTAAAATATTTTTTGCCTCGAGGGCGTTTTTTTAAGCTTCACAAAACCCTATTTTAGGCGTTTCAAGCGTTTTAAAACATTTTTTGGAGTGCTTTGTAAGCCCGTTAAATAGGGCATTTAGTAAGTTTTAAAAATATTTTTTCGCTTGACTTTTGGAATTTTGCCAAAAATATTTTTAAAATGTTTTTAAATTGCTAGCTTTGCTTGATTATTTTAGACTGCTTTAGAGGGCTAAAATCGCTTGAAGTCCGTATTTTAGGGATTTTGTTAAATTGTATTAGATTGTAAAAAATAGGCAATGGTGGTTAGAGGCAGAATCGAACTGCCGACACGCAGATTTTCAGTCTGCTGCTCTACCGACTGAGCTATCCAACCACCGAAAAAGAAAAGTAATTTTAGCCATGCAATACTTAAATCTCGGTTAAAATCCTCGATTTTCGCTAGATTTTTGCATGTTATGCTCGGAAACGGTCAAATTTGCTCAGTTAAAATTTTATAAATTTTAGTAGCGAAAAATATTGCTTATGCAGCAATTTGCAATAATCAAAACGGGCTATCGATCTAAAAAGCAAAGTGATATAAAATTTTACTATTTAGCCGATTCTGCAAATTGTATGCTTGGTTTTAAACTGTGCAAAGTAGATAAATTTGCGCCAAAGGATCGCTACGTCATTTTAAATTTACGCATATAACGGACAGATGAGGGGCGATTGATTAAATTTAGCATCAAAAATTCACACTTTAATCAAACTTAGTAACAACGGCATCTTTATAAACATTGCGCCAAAGCCGATAATGCGACGTTGCGATGCATGTTTCAGCTAGATTTACTTAGATATATCCGTGCAGCAGAAGCGTTGAAATTTTATAATGCGATTGCATGCTGTATTAAATAAAATCCCAGCCCGATCTGGCCAACCTCGATAGGCCTTTATTTGAGCTGTGCGACTTGTTTTTTAAATAATTCGCCGCGTTCGGCGTAGCTTTTAAATTGATCCAAACTGGCACATGCAGGGCTTAACAGCGCTATTTCGCTCGCAGAATGCATGGAATTTTTAAAATTTTCGAAATTTTTAGAATTCTGCGAATTCCGAGTTTCACCGTCGTTTGCGCGGCGTTTCGTCAAAGAGGCGTTGTCACTTGCAGTAGATGAGCCGCCGCCTTCATACGGCGTATTTTCGCCGATCTTTGCGCTTTCTTTTGCCTTGCTGTCGCCGTCACACCTGCTATCCGTGCTTGAATTTTGTACTTCCAATTCGCTCGCGCCGCTTTTTTCAAAATCCGCGCCTCGGTACCGATTCGAAATTTCGCTCACCGCTGTTTGTAAAATTTCGCAGCGCACGCAAGGAAGTCTGTATTCGTCACATAAAAACATGATTTTATCGGTGTTTGAGCCGATCGCGTAAATTTGCAGATCGTATTTTTTAAACTCCGCAAAAAGCGGGTGCAGATCCACGCCTTTATCGTCGCCGCCAAGGATCAGATGTATTTTGCGCCCCGCGTATCGCTTCAGCGCCTGCGCGCACGCATCGATGTTGGTCGCCTTCGTGTCATTGACCCAGACCCTGCCGCGCACGTCGGTAAACTCCTCTAGCTTATTGCCTTCGATCACGAAGTCGTTTAGTCGCATGGCGTCGCATCTGTCGAATAAAATTTTCTCCACGCACAGCGCCAAAAGTGCGTCGATCAAAAAGGGGGTACGAAATTTTATCTCGCCCAGATCGATGCCGAATTTTTGTGCCAGATCCGCTTCGTCTTCGTAGCAGATCACGCGAGTTAGGCTATTTTGCGCGGCGGTGGAGTTTTCGTAGGCGCGCGGGATCAGCGCCACGGAGCCTTCGCGCATCGCTAGCAGCGGCGAGAGTTTGGCGCGCTCATACTCCGCAAAATCGCCGTGCCAGCTGAGATGATCGGGCGTGATCGCAAGCAGCACGTAGATGTCGGGGCGCGCGTGCTTGGTGTAGTGCAGTGTAAACGAGCTCGTCTCCAGCACCCAAATTTTGGCGCTTTTATCAAGCTTTGCGAGTGGAACGCCCACGTTGCCGCCCATTTGCGAGCCGTATCGCTCTAACAAGTGCTGCGTCATCTTCGTCGTCGTCGTCTTGCCGTTCGTGCCGCTGATCCAAATTTTAAGGCCTTCGTAATCGTCAAAATAATCGTATTCGCTGATTAAATTTCGTGCCTTTCGCACCAGCTCGTGATGCGGCGGAAAGCCGGGGCTTGGGATTTCAAGCTTGCTTGCAGCGGGGTCGAACTCGCTTGGGTTTAAAAGCGCGTTGCCGAACTCGTCCAGCTTCGGCGCGCCAGAAGAAATTTCAAATTTATCGTCGTAAATCTCCCAGCCGCCGTCTTTTTGGCAGTGCTCGGCGATCGCTCTGGTCGTAAGCCCGTAGCCAAATAGCGATTTTTTCATTTTTCTCTCCTTTCGCCCCATAAAATTTGAGTTATCTTGCCCGCGCTAAGCTCGCTCATTTCGCCGCCCTTCTCGCATCTTTCAAAAAGCCACATTTAATCTGCGCTCGCATTTTATCTCAGTTTCAGCGACGTCAGCGCTATGATATTTGCGATCAGCGCGATGATCCAAAAGCGGATTATGATTTTGTTTTCGACCCAGCCTTTAAGCTCGAAATGGTGGTGTATCGGCGCCATCAGGAAAATTCTGCGTTTGAAAATTTTAAAGCTGCCCACCTGCAAGATCACGCTGAGCGTTTCGATGACGAAGACGAAGCCGATCATTATGAGTAAAATTTCATTCTTCGTGATGACTGCGCAGTATCCTAAAAACGCGCCTACGCTGAGGCTGCCGCTGTCGCCCATAAAGACTTCGGCGGGGTAGCAGTTAAACCACAAAAACCCAAGCAGCGCGCCGATGAGCGCCGAGACGATGATGCAGACCTCGCCTGCGCCTGCGACGCGCGGTAGCAAGAGATACTGCGAGTAGATAGCATGCCCGCAAAGATAGGCGAATATGCCCAAGCTGCAGAGCGAGAATACCGATGGAATGGTCGCTAGCCCGTCTAGCCCGTCGGTTAAATTTACCGCGTTTGAGCTCGCGCTTATCACGATCGTCCAAAACAGCGGCGCGAAGATCCATAAATTTAGCAGAGGGTATTTGAAAAACGGCACGAAAAATTCCCCGCCCAGGTCGCTAAAAGCATAAAGCGTAGCCCCGATCAGAAACGCCAAGAAATTTTGCAGCGCAAATTTAGCCCGTGCGCTAAGACCTGCGTGGTTTTGGCGACCTAAAATTTTAGAGATATCGTCCTTAAAGCCTATGTAGCCGAAGCCCACCAAACAAAGTAGTCCGCAGAGCACGAAGACGTTGTTTAGCTTGGCGCACAGCAGGCTTGCGAGCACCGCGGCGGTAACGAAAACGAGCCCGCCCATCGTGGGGGTTTTGCTCTTTTTCTGATGGTTTTGCGGCGCGAGCTCGTAGATGGGCTGCGCGGCGTGTCTATTTTGCGCCCAGCGGATAAACCGCGGCATAGCCCAGACCGAAAAACAAAAAGCGATAAAAAACGCAAGGCCTGCGCGAGCGGTGATGTATTGGAAAAAATTTATATTCGTAAGATGATAGAGATAATAAAACAAAGTTTGCCTTTTAAATTTTATGAAATTTTATATGAAAACGCGCATTTTAGTATAAAAGAGGTAAAATTTAGCTTTTAGGGCGGATGAAATTTTGTCGCATTTGCTAAAAGAAAGTATAATGCCGCTCGTAAAAACAGCGCCGCAGATCCGCCTCAAAAGGCCTGCACGGCGAAATTTAGACGAAATTTAGGAGCCAAAATGGGGCAAAAGACGATTTTACTTATCACCGACGGCATCGGCTTTAACGCGAGCGATAAATTTAACGCGTTCGCAAACGCAAAAAAGCCCGCCTATGATTATCTTTTTAAAAACGTTCCGAATACGCTGCTGCGCACCTCAGGGCTTGCCGTGGGCTTGCCGCAGGGTCAGATGGGAAACAGCGAAGTAGGGCATATGACGATCGGAAGCGGTAGGATTCTGTATCAAAACCTAGTCAAAATCGATCGCGCGATCGATGAGGGCTCGCTTGAGAAAAACGAAGCGCTGCAAAACCTGCTCGCTAAATGCCGCAGAGTGCACGTCATAGGGCTTTACAGCGACGGCGGCGTGCATTCGCATCTGCGCCATTTTGACGCGATCTGTGATATAGCGCAGAATGCGGGTTGCGAGACATGGGCGCACGCTATCACCGACGGGCGCGACGTTTCGCCGAGCAGCGGAGCGGAATTTTTAAAGCGCCTGGAGGCTAAATGTAAAGTAGCGAGCGTGTGCGGGCGCTTTTACGCGATGGATCGCGACAAGCGCTTTGATCGCGTAAAGCGCGCTTACGACGTGCTTATGGGTGAAGCGGCGCCGCTTGAAATTTCGCCTAGCGAATACATACTGCAAAGCTACGAACGCGGCGTGAGCGACGAGTTTATCGAGCCTGCAAGCTTTAACGACTTTAGCGGTATCGGCGCGGATGACGGAGTGATTTTTATAAATTTTAGAAACGATCGCGCTAGAGAGCTTTGCGCGGCTTTGGGCGATGAGAGCTTTAGCGAATTCAAGCGGAAGTTCGTCGTGAAAAATTTAATCACGATGAGCGAATACGATGCGAGCTTTAAATTTCCTCTGCTTTTTGAGAAGCCCGTGCTTAAAAACACGCTTTGCGAAGTGATCGCAGACGCCGGTCTTACGCAGCTTCACACTGCCGAGACCGAAAAATACGCCCACGTGACGTTTTTCTTTAACGGCGGCGTCGAGGAGCCGCTGCCGAACGAAACTCGCGTGCTGATACCAAGCCCGAAAGTAAAAACCTACGATGAGCAGCCGCAGATGAGCGCGCCTACGGTGTGCGATGCGGTGATCCGCGGCATCGAAGCGGGGATAGATTTCATCGTCGTAAATTTCGCAAACGGCGATATGGTCGGCCATACTGGCAACTATGACGCCGCGGTAAAGGCGGTCGAGGCGGTGGATGAGTGCATCGGTAAAATTTTAGGCGCGGCGAGGGCGCACGATTACGCCTATGTCCAGATCAGCGACCACGGCAACTGCGAGGCGATGCGAGACGCGGACGGCGAAATTTTAACCAACCACACGACCTTTGACGTATTTTGTTTTGTCGCGGGCGAGGGCGTGCGCGAGCTAAAAAGCGGACTTGGGCTTAGTAACGTCGCAGCGACCGTGCTAAAGCTAATGGGGTTGCCAAAGCCCGCGGAGATGGACGAGGCACTATTTTGAAATTTCAACGGCGCAGGTCGCGAGTAGATTTAAACTGCTAAAATTTAGGTAAATTTGGATAAATTTACGCTAGAGATTAAAATTTTAACAAAAGGATAAGTATGAAATTTAGCGGGAAAAATGTTTTAATCACGGGCGCAAGCCGCGGTATCGGCGCGCAGATTGCAAGGACTTTAGCGGGCTATGGGCTTAAGGTGTGGATTAATTATCGCTCAAAGCCCGAGATAGCCGACGCGCTGCTAGAGGAGATCCGCGCAAACGGCGGAGAGGGTGCCGTGATAAAATTTGACGCGACGAACGAGGCGGAATTTAGCGAGGCGATTGCCCTGATCGCGCAAAGCGACGGCGAGCTAAGCTATCTCGTAAATAACGCGGGCGTCACGAACGACAAGCTCGCGCTTAGGATGAAGCTGGAAGACTTCATGGGCGTGATCGAAGCAAATTTAAGCAGCGCCTTTATCGGCTGCCGCGAAGCTTTAAAGCTAATGAGCAAAAAGCGCTTCGGTGCGGTCGTAAACATCGCCTCGATCGTCGGCGAAATGGGAAACGCCGGGCAGGTCAATTACAGCGCGAGCAAGGGCGGAATGATCGCGAT
>NZ_CALIJA010000190.1 GCF_938017615.1 uncultured Campylobacter sp.
AATTTTGCTCGCCGCCCGAACCGCGCGCCGCATCACAAGCTTCGATTGCCCGCGCGAGTTTCTTAAAAATTTCGGGGAATTCGCTCGCCCTGCCGTAAGCGGTCATGAGCCTGCTCCACGGCACGTCCTGCGCTTTTAAATTTGCGATATATTTCAAATTTTGCTCATTCATTCGCGCTCCTTGCGGATATTTTTAAATTTAAGCCCACGAGCCGCTAAAATCTGCGCTCTCAGTTCAAATTTAAGCTCTTCGCCGCACGTAAATTTAAACCGAGCCCTTTGCCTTGATCTTTGCCAGCCACTCATCCATCATCTTTTCAAAGCAGGTCTTTTTGCTTTCATAAAATTTCAGCGCAAAATTATTAAATTTTACACAAAATACCGCGCGCCTAATTTCAATAATCTAGCCAGGCGCAAAATTCTACCTCGTAAGCTCCCTACTTTGCTCGATTAGATCCTCAATCTGCTCGCGCGGCACCGTATCAAGGCAGACGCTAATCCAGTGCTTTTTATTCATATGGTAGGCTGCAAAAATTCCTTTTTCGTCACGCAAAATTGCCGCCAAATCGGGCGAAACTTTTAAATTTATCACATCGCTTGAGCCAGGAAGTGCGCGACCGAGTTTTTCGTTTGCAAGCCCGCGCATCAGAAGTGCAAACCACTTACGCTTCCCTCCACCGTGACGGAAAACCGCAAAATTGGGATATTCATCCCACAGATATTCGCCGTCCGCGCCATAGCGCTGCTTTATTAGTTTTAGGACGCTGCTGAAGTTCATTCTCGTTCCTTGATATCGATCTTTTCCCTGCGCAATCGCGCCAGCCACTCATCCAGCGTCTTTTCAAAGCCAATCCCCTTGCTTTCGTAAAATTTCGCCGCCTCGCTCATATAGGCCTGCTCGACCCAGCCGCCAAAGTCGTGCGGGTATTTGTAGTCTGCGATCTGCTTGTCGGAGTTAATAAGATAGCGCGGCGTAGGCAGCGGAGCAGCGGAGCGGACGAACTTCAAAGCGGCGTTGATGCCCAAATACGCGGCGTTTGATTTGGGGCTGTGCGCCAGATAGATCGCGCATTGTCCTAAGATAATGCGAGCCTCGGGGTAGCCGATCTTGCTGACGGCAGTTAGCGTGCTAGTAGCGATATTTAGGGCGTTTGGATTGGCATTGCCGATGTCCTCGCTAGCTAGGATCACCATCCTGCGCGCGATAAAATCCGCGCTCTCGCCCGCATCTATCAGCCTCGCGACATAATACAGCGCGGCGTCGGCGTCGCTGCCGCGCAGGCTTTTGATCATCGCGCTGGCTAGCTCATAATGCACGTCGTCGCTGCTAACGCCCGCAGCTACGGCATTTGCACGCAGCGTGCGAAGCGTATCCAGCGTAATGGCGCTGTCTGCCAAAAGCGCAAATTCCAGCAGATTTAGCATACTCCTTGCATCGCCGCTGCTGGAGTTTAGCAGGTATTTTCGCGCCTCCTCGTCCATCTCAAAGCCGATCTCGCCCTGCACCCGCGCCAAAAGCACCTCCAAATCCTCGTAGCTAAGCGGTTCGAACTCAAAGATCATCGAGCGCGAGCGGATGCCGCTGCTTAGCACGAACTGCGGATTTTCCGTCGTCGCGCCGATGATGATCGCGGCGTAGTTCTCCATCGGGATAAGAAGCACCTCCTGCTGCGTCTTACTGAGACGGTGGATCTCGTCGATGAAAATGAGCGGCTTGATGAGCGAGCCGGCGTGCGAGGATAGAATTTTGCGGATATCCTCGACCTTCAGGCTCGTGGCGTCAAGCTCGTAAAAATCGTAGTTCAGCTCGCTTGCGATCACGCGCGCCATCGTCGTTTTACCGCTGCCTGCGGCGCCGAAAAATATACTGTGCGGGATGCTGCCTGCGGCGACGAATTTTTTAAAAACCGCTACGATCTTGCCCTGCCCCACGATCTGCTCTAAGCTTTTGGGGCGAAATTTCAAGCTCAAACTCATTTTGCAACCTTAAAAATTTTGCCCCGATGATAGCGTTTTTATGATTAAATTTTTAAATTCGGCTAAATTTAAAAGGCGGTTTGGGTTTTACATACGGCGAGATTTTGAAATTTATGCACGGTGAGAGCTTGAAATTTGCGCCGCGCA
>NZ_CALIJA010000191.1 GCF_938017615.1 uncultured Campylobacter sp.
CGTTTAGCTTCGCGATGCCTTATGTTGGCAAATACCTCTGGGGTGCGACTTGTAGCGGCCTGCACGAGGCGAAATTTGCCGCGGAATTTATCAAAAACGGCGAGATCCACACATACTCGCCAGCGTTTAAAGAGGATGATTTGGAGGAAATTTTAAAAATTTCAAACCACGTCGTGTTTAATAGCGCCGCGCAGTGGCAAAAATACCGCGCAAAAGCGCTTGCTGCGGGAGCGTCGTGCGGCTTGCGGCTAAATCCGCAGACCTCCTTCGCGCCCAAAGACGCTTACAATCCGTGCGGCAGCTTTAGCAGGCTCGGGATGAGCCTTGAAGCGCTGCAGCGGGCGATCTTGCAAGACGGCGAGTTTTTGCGCGGCATCTCGGGGCTGCATTTTCACGCGCTGTGCGAAGAGAGCGCTCAGAGCTTAGAACGGGTGCTCGAGGTTTTCGAGGCGAAATTCGGCAAATATTTTAGAACCCTAAAGTGGCTAAATTTCGGAGGTGGTCATCATATCACGCGCGCAGGTTACGACGTGGAGCTACTGATAGATCTGATCAAAAAATTTCGCGAAAAATACGAAGTCGAAATTTATCTTGAGCCGGGCGAGGCGGTCGGTTGGGAGTGCGGGTATTTGGTCGCTAGCGTCCTTGACATAGTAGAAAACGACGCTAAAATAGCTATCTTAGACGCTTCCCCTGAAGCTCATATGCCTGATACCGTGTTGATGCCGTATCGTCCTGCGGTGCGCGGCGAGAGTAAGAGCGGTAAATTTAGCTATCGCTTCGGCGGAAATACCTGCCTCGCAGGCGACGTCGTGGGGCTTGAGAGCGGACAGCCCGAGTATAAATTTGACGCGCCGCTAAACATCGGCGATCGGGTGATTTTCGAGGATCAGATCCACTACACGATCGTGAAAAACACGACCTTTAACGGCATCAAGCTGCCCGATCTTGTTTTGGCGGACGAGCGCGGAGAGGTTTTGATGATCAAAAAATTTGGCTACGACGAGTATGCGAGGCGAAACTAGCGCCGCACTTAATGCAAAAATGTAATTTTGCTTTGTAAGAAAATTTTTTGCAAAAAATGATATAATCGGCTCAAATTTTATATCTAAGGAAATCCATGAAAAGATTGTTTCTCGCGCTTTTCGCCTGTATTTATGCGCAGGCTGAGGAGAAAAAATATGCCGATATCGTGCAGGGAAATAGCGATGTTTGGGGCAATGCAAGGCTTGAAAACATCGATAGCTACGGCAACGGCTTCGGTCCGATTTTTCTGCAATTTCAAGGACATCTGCAAAGCTCGGGCTTTTTTGCGTGGCTGGCGCTGGGTGCGGTTTTGGGCGTAATCATAGCTTTTATTGGGCACTACGCGATCATAGGGCCGAAGCACTTCGATCATCACGCGGGCAAGCCGATCTATGCATTTAATAAATTTGAGCGACTATACCATCTTGTAGCGGCCGTAGCATGGGCGATCTTGGTTCCGACAGGCTTGATTATGATGTTTGGCGAGGAATTTGGCGGCGGCGCTTTCGTGAGATTTTGTAAAAACGCTCACGGACTGGCTACGATAGCGTTTGCGATTGCCGTTGTGCCTATGCTAGTGACATGGTTTTGGCGTATGCTACCGCGAACTTACGATATCAGATGGATGATGATCGTGGGCGGCTATCTAAGCAAAAAGAAGCGCGCAATCCCTGCGGGTAAATTTAACGCCGGCCAAAAGGCGTGGTTTTGGGTCGCGACTTTAGGCGGTATAGTGATGATAGCGACGGGTGCGTCAATGTTTTTCCTAGACTACGATATCCCTGCGATGAGAAGTGCGCTAGGTATGAGTCAGATCGAAATTTTAAGAGCAAGCGCGATTATTCATAATCTTTTGGGTGCGGTCTGCGCGGTATTTTTGCTTGTGCATATCTATATGGCGGTCTTTGCGATCAGCGGAGCCATCCACTCGATGATCGACGGACACAAGCCGGAGGAGGAAGTTTACGTACTTCACCACTACTGGTATCGCGAGCTGCTCGATAAAGGGCAGATTGCCAAATCGCAATTTGAAGCGAAGTACCCGCGCTTATAACTTGGGTAAATTTTATGCGGGTCTGCTTGCGTGCGGCTCGCATTAGCTTTGAGGTTCAAAGAATTTTATTTTTAAGGATTACATATGCAACTAGATTGTCGCAATTTAAATTGCCCGGAGCCGCTTTTGCGCACCAAAAAAGCCCTCGGTGAGCTAAAAATCGGAGAGAATTTAGAAATTTTGGTAAACGACGTAGCGCCGCGCGAAAACATAAAACGTTTTTTGGCTAAAAACGGCTTTGAGGCGCAAATTTCACAAGCGGGCGCTGACACACTTATAAAAACCGTAAAAACGGATGAGCTTAAAGATGAAAGTATCGACGATATTTATTGTAATGTCACGGCGCCAAAAAGAGGCAAGGTGATATTCCTAAACGAGGAGCAGTGCGGAAGCGGCCCGATCGGAAAGAGCTTGCTTGCTAAATTTTTAGGCGCGGCGCTAAGCTTAGACGAAAAGCCAGTGAAGGTCATCTGTGTAAACAACGCCGTGCACATAACCACCAACCGCGGCCACGAATGCTTCGAGGCGATCAAAAAGCTAAACGAAGCGGGAGCTGAAATTTTAAGCTGCGGAAGCTGTCTGGAGGGCTACAAACTGGTCGATAAGCTCGCGATCGGCGAGATTTCAAACGCATACGAAATCATGGACATCTTATCAAAATACGAAGCAATCAAACTATGATCTACAGAGATTTTAACCTCACGAAATTTATTGCAGCCGCCGGTTGAGCCGCCAAGCTTGACCCGGCGGGTCTAACCGAAAATCTTGGAAATTTAATCGAGCCCAATGCAAGCCTGCTTTCGTCCACCTGCAGCAACGAAGATGCGAGCGTATTTCGTATAAGCGACGATCTTGCGCTCGTGCAGACACTCGATTTTATCACCCCTTTGGTGGACGATCCGTTTATTTTCGGACAGATCGCGGCGGCAAACTCCCTAAGTGACGTATTTGCGATGGGCGGCGAAGTGATAAATGCCCTAAACATCGTGGGTTTTGACGATTGTCATTTCTCAAACGAAATTCTGCGCGAAATTCTGCGCGGCGGCAAAGACAAGATCAAAGAGTGCGGAGGAGCCTTGGTAGGCGGTCACACCATCTCTACTCCCGAAATTTATTACGGACTTAGCGTTACGGGGCGCGTGAATCCGCGTAAATTTTGGAGCAATAATACAGCTCGCGAAGGCGACCTGCTGATACTAACAAAACCCCTCGGTACGGGCATCATTGCTACGGCTATTAAGGCGAAATTTCTTAAATTTGAAGAATTTCGTGACGCGATAGAGAGCATGATTTTGCTAAATTTTTATGCCGTGGGCGCGCTAGGAGGTCTAAAAATACATGCTGCAACGGACGTGACGGGCTTTGGACTACTTGGACACGCGCTTGAAATGATAAACGAGAACGTGAGCTTTAAAATTTATCCTAGCAAAATTCCGCTTCTAAAAAACGCCCTCAGATGCCTTGACGAGGGGCTGATCCCTGCAGGGAGCTATAAAAATTTTAAATTTATCGCACCGGGCGTCGATTCCGAGCCGGACATAACGCTTTGCGACGCACAAACCAGCGGCGGACTTCTGCTTGCCGTAGCGGAAAAGGACGCGGCGCGAGCGCTTGTAAATTTAAAAAACGCAGGCTACGCTAGCAGCGCTATCATCGGCGAAGTAATAGCACGCGCCGAACATAAAATTTATTTAGTTTAAAATCTTTTCTATTCAGCCCCCTTTAAGCATCGCTCTTGTATAATCACAATTCTGTTTCGCACCG
>NZ_CALIJA010000192.1 GCF_938017615.1 uncultured Campylobacter sp.
TGAAGATTATACCCCCCCCCATTAATCTTAGCTTAAATTTCGTGCGATGACGAAGGTAGAAAATTTAAGGATCGGAATTTATGTGCAGAATCTGCGCCAGATTTTACTGGACCACCATAAATTTAAAGAGGATTTTAACGTAAAGTTATAGTAAACTTTGGAATTAAGCTTCAAAAATTTTAGAATTTGCAAGGCAAGCGAATTTATACTTAAAATTTTACTATGATAAATATGAATTCTTTTCATAGCGCCTTTTGACTCGTTATATCTCTTTGTGCCGCTAGCTCAAAATATCTGAGTGGTGATAAATTCTGCGAGCTGAGCTAATTTAAGCCCATTATTAGATTAGTTATGTATAATGCGATTTCTTTTTGTGGACAGATGGGTGAGTGGCCGAAACCACACCCCTGCTAAGGGTGCAGCTTCTAACCGGGGCTCGAGGGTTCAAATCCCTCTCTGTCCGCCACTACCTTAGAATTTAAATCAATTAAATTTCACTTCCGTGATTCAGCTGATTTCAGCCGCCTAGGATACTGCCTAACAGCAGCACTGGCATCATTAGCGGCATTACGATGAGTCCTTGTATGTCGGTATCCATTTTGGCATCGCGCTCGCTTTTGATCCCGCTATCAACCGCTATACGCGCGGGATACTCGATCGGCACGCTTAGGCGGTGCGATCTGCGCAGCTCGTCGTGATCTTTTAAGCGCTTAAAATATTTGCCTTCGATCAGATAAGAGTAACGAAACGTAGAACTATACGCGGGCTCCAGCTGCTCTGGGTCGTCCATCAGCTTAGCCTGCACGGATAGCGGCAGATCGTATTTTACGAGCTCGATTTCGTGCTGGATATACGCGGCATCGCTGCCCTCGTTGTATCTGTCGATCGTTAGCATGCTTACGTTGCGCCTTATCGCATTTTTATTTAGCGACGCTAGACTCGCGACCTTAGCGCGCACGGCACTAAGATTTGCATCAAATACATAATCGTAAATCTCGCCACTCATTCGCAGCTGACCGCCGGACGCCGCGCTCATCGCGACGATATGCTCGCGCCCCTGCATGTAACCCGGCAAATTCTTACTCGCACATCCGCTAAAAACTCCACAGCATAGTGCCAAAACCGCGCCGCAAATCCAAAATTTCATAAACTTCCTTTGTAAAATTTAAAGACGGATTGTATTAAATTTTGCCTTAACGAGAGTGGAATTTTACGGTGCGGTAGAATAGAATTCTGCGGCGGAATTCCATGGCGGCGACGCGTAGAATTTCGCGCGGACTTTTATGAAATTCCGATGAGATTTCACAAGAACTGAAGCCGGAATGCGCGGAAGAGGTAAAAGAAGCACAAGAGCGCTATTGAGATTTAAAATTTTAAAATCTCGAGGAAATTTCGCGAAAGGAAGCGAGCCATTTGTGCGTCAAAAATTTAACCGTCATCGCGAGCTTGCTTTTAAATTTTAAAATTTTACGACAGGCTTTAGAATTTAAAATTCCAAAGCCCTTTTTGATATGCGGCGCGCTACTTTCGATTTGCGTTAGCAAGCATCAGCTTTATGCGGTTTTCCTGATTTACTGCGCTTGCGCCCGGGTCGTAGTCGATCGCGGCGATGTTTGCTTGCGGGTAGTTCTGCTTGATCTTTCGGATCATTCCGCGCGCGATGATGTGGTTTGGCAGGCAGCCGAAGGGCTGCGCGCACACGACGTTTTGTATACCGTGGCGCATAAACTCGACCATCTCCGCCGTCAGCAGCCAGCCCTCGCCCATCTTCACGCCGTGACCGATGTAGCCGTCGGCGGCGGCGCGAACCTCGCTAAATGGGCTCGGCGCGCGAAATCCGAAGCGCTTCATCTGCTTAATCATCATGCGCTGGAAAAATTCCACTACCTTAGCGACCGCAAGCGAGCCGTAATACGCCGCGCCGCCCTTGCCGTAGAGCTGCTTGTCGTAGACCGCATCATAGATGCAGGTAAGCACGAAGTCCATCAGCCCCGTATTTACGGGCTCGGCGTTTTCGCGAATGAGGTAGGCGTTTAGGCCGTTGTTGCCGATGGGCGAGTATTTGAGATAAATTTCGCCCACGATGCCCACTTTTACTCGCGGCTTATCGTCACGCTCGATTTTAGCGAACTGCGAGAGGATAAATTTGAAATTTTTCTTAAGATTGAAAAACGATCTTTGATCGGTCAAATTTTTGATCCGCTCGGCGCAGAGTTCGTAAATTTCATTCGTTTGGTTTTTGATCTTTTCGTAGGGCTTGCACTGATTATACAGCCCCATCATCAAATCGCCGTAAAATATCGCGGCGAAAAGCTTTAGAAGCGATTTTTTGCCGAGGCTAAATTCATTCTCATCTAGCGATCCAAAATTTAACGAGATCGCGGGGACGTAGCTAAAGCCGCTGTCCTCAAGCGCTTTACGAAGCAAATTTATGTAGTTGCTCGCTCTGCAGCCGCCGCCCGTTTGGCTGATGAGAAGCGCTACTTTGTGCGTATCGAACTCGCCGCTTTTTAGCGCGTCGATAAACTGCCCGATGACGAGCAGCGCGGGGTAGCACATGTCGTTATGCACGCTGCGAAGCCCCTCCTCGACGATATTTTGACGATTTTCGCCGAGTAAGACGCTCTTATAGCCCTCGTCGCGCAGCACGCCTTGCATAAAGCGAAAATGCGGATCGATCATTGTGGGGATCAATATCGTGTGGGTCGCTTTCATATCTTTCGTAAATTTAGCAAACATTAGCGCGCATCCTTTCTTGCTTCTTGTTGCGCGCCTTGCCTCTCGCGCTCTATCATGGTCGCTTTTAGGCTACGCAGACGAATTTTAACGGCGCCTAGGTTCGTAACCTCGTCGATTTTAAGTTGAGTGTAAATTTTACCGTTTTGGCGCAGTATGTCGCGCACCTCGTCGCCCGTGATCGCATCGATCCCGCAGCCGAAGCTCACTAGCTGCACCAGCTGCATGCGCGGGTATTTACAGACGAACCGCGCCGCGCTATAAAGCCTGGCGTGGTAGGTCCATTGATTAAGGCTTTTCGTCTGCACCCTGCTAAGCGGCAGCGCGTCCTCGCTAAGCACTATAAAGCCCAAGGAATTTAGATAGCGATCGATGCCGTGGTTGATCGTCTTGTCGATATGATACGGACGACCCGCTAGCACGATGGCAGGCATGCCGCTTGCATTGATCTCCTTTAGGGTCTCCTCGCCTTTTATTAAAACGGTATTTTTATAGTTTTGCAGCTCCTTAAGGCCTTGCAAGACGGCGTTTTTCACGGCGTCGGAATGAAATTTATACCCGGCGTCCGCAAGCTCAGCCTGCATCGTTTTGCAAAACGAATCTTGCATGTTAAGATCCACGTGCGGGTAGAGGAATTTTTTCTCCTCCAGCGCGCCTACGTTCGCGCGTATCAGCTCGGGATAGTATGCGACTACGGGGCAGTTGTAGCAGTTCTCGCTGATATTTTCATCCAGGCTGTAGCTCATACACGGATAAAAGATAAAATCGACGCTCTTATTTAGCAGATCGTAGATGTGGCCGTGCACGCTTTTAGCCGGGTAGCAGACGGTATCGCTCGGTATACTTTGGCTTGCTAAAAACAGCGTCTCTTTTCGCGGCTTTTGCGACAGCACGAGGCTCATGCCTAAATTTTCAAAAAATGCGCTCCAAAACGGGATCATCTCGAACATATTCAAAACAAACGGAATTCCGACCCGCGGCGCATCCTGTTTCGGTGGCTTGCGATATTTTCGCAAAAGCTCGTTTTTAAACTCAAATAAATTCGTGATGTCGTGGCGGATCTCCTTGCCCGCGCCGCGTTCGCACTTATTTCCCGAGACGAATTTAGTATCGCCGAAGTAGCTGATCGTAAGCGGGCATTTGTTCGTACAGAGCTTGCAGACGCTAAATTCGCTGCGATGAGTGAAATTTTCAAGCTCTGCACGACTGATCATATCGGTACGCTCGTTTGCGTTATTTTTGGCAAAAAGCGCCGCGCCGTATGCACCCATAAGCTCGCTTATATCAAGGCGAATCACATTTTTACCGAGCTCTTTTTCAAAAGCGCGCAGCACGGCGTTATTTAAAAAAGTACCGCCCTGCACTACGATGTTTTGACCCAAATCGTCGGCGTTTCGCACGCGAATAACCTTGTAAATCGCGTTTTTTATGACGCTAATAGCAAGTCCAGCGCTGATATCCTCGATCGTAGCGCCGTCTTTTTGAGCTTGCTTAACCGAAGAGTTCATAAAGACCGTGCAGCGGCTACCAAGCTTAGCTGGATGAGTCGCAAAAAGGGCTAGGTTTGCAAAATCTTTAATGTCGTAGCCCAAAGAATTTGAAAAGGTTTGCAAAAACGAACCACAGCCCGAGCTACACGCTTCATTTAGCACGATAGAATCAATATTGCCATCTTTAATAGAGAAACACTTGATGTCCTGCCCGCCGATGTCGATGATGAAATCGACCTTTGGATTGAAGTGGCGCGCGGCGCTATAATGCGCGATCGTCTCGACGATACCGTAATCGAAGCGAAAGGCGGTTTTAATGAGATCCTCGCCATATCCGGTAACGCCGCTGCCCTTGATTTTGATGCGACCCTCACAAAGATCGTATAGCTCCTTAAGACGCGGCAGCAGGATATCGACCGGATCGCCTTTATTGGAGGAGTAAAATTTGTACAATAGCTCATAGTTTGCGCCCATCAACACGACTTTGATCGTAGTACTGCCGCAATCCACGCCCAAATACGCATCTCCGCTGTAGGTGTGGATATCCACCTTAGGCACGCTTGCGCGGGCGTGGCGAGCGGTGAACTCGTCAAATTCCGCTCTGTCTTTGAAAAGCGGCGGCTCGGCTTCTAGCGCGGTTCTGTCGGGCTCCTTTTTTAAAAGCGCGATCGTCTCTTCCAAATTTAACGTCTCGCCCGTATCTTTTGCGTACAGCGCGCTGCCGTAAGCCACAAAATAAGGCGCAATGTCGGGAAAGGTCGCAGTTTCGTCGGTGAGCTTTAGCACCTCTTTAAAGCGCGCCTGAAGGCCTTTTAGGAAAAACAACGGGCCGCCCAAGAATAGAATATTGCCCTTAACTTCGCGACCCTGTGCGAGCCCAGAAATCGTCTGCTCGACGACCGCAGCGTAGATACTAGCGCAAATATCCTCTTTTCTAACGCCCTGATTTAGTAGCGGCTGGATATCACTTTTGGCGAACACGCCGCAGCGTGAGGCGATCGGGTAAATTTTATTTGCCGCAAAACTTAGGCAATCGAGCTCCGTGATATCCAGATGCAAAAGGTTGGTCATCTGATCAATAAATGCGCCGGTGCCGCCCGCGCACGAGCCGTTCATCCGCTCCTCAAGTCCGCCCGTGAGAAATAAAATTTTAGCATCCTCGCCGCCCAGCTCGATGACGACGTCGGTCTTCGGAAACATCCGTTTGACGCCGAGCGAGGTAGCAAAAACCTCCTGGACGAACGGAATTTTACAATTTTTGGCGATACCCATGCCCGCCGAACCCGCTATGGCGACGCTGAATTGGTCGCCCGCGTAGGTTTTTTGGATTTGCAAAATTTTATCTAACACCAGCTCTTTGGGCTTTGCCAAATGCCGCTCGTAGCTCTTGCTTAAAATTTCATATTTTTCGTTTAAAACTACCGTTTTAACAGTGGTTGATCCTACGTCAATGCCTAAAAAAATCACATCTCGCTCTTTACTGAATAAATTTTGCTCGGCCGAATCCTCGAATTTAGCGCGAGCTTTCTAAATTAAAATTTGCATTTTATAGTAATATTTTTAAACGCAAATAAAATCAGGATATATTTTATCTTTTTCTATCGGAAAAGAAGATTTTTAGGCGGTTTAAAATTAAAAATTTTAATGGAAAAGTTGTAAAATTTTAGATTTAATGCGAGTAGATTTTGCGCGAAATTTTTTAAAATCTCGCGCATTATAAAAAGAACTTTCTTTTGAATTAAGAAGCGTAAATTT
>NZ_CALIJA010000193.1 GCF_938017615.1 uncultured Campylobacter sp.
CTTCCGATCTTTACAAAATTACTTTTTATTTAGAGGTTGGTACGAAAGTAAAAATAAGGTTAAGCTATGTTTTATGGGAATAGATTTCAGTATGATATTGCTAATGACTTTTATACCGGTTATTCATGATAAATTAAATTTATCATCTTCTTCGTATGAGCACATTAGAGATGCAGGTTGTTTGCTTAAGATATGTTTGACTTTACATGCAATATTTTTGTTATCATTTTCCTATAAATTTTGGAGGGATAATAAAGATGAACTGAGCGATATTCTTCTAGCCGCCCTTTTAATATTTATCTCTGATTTGCTGATATTATTAGTTATTTATTTTAACTATACAGATGACTACATCCTTGTAGTAATTCCTATGGTGCTTCTTTCTTTTATGATAAGATTTCTTCAAATTAGTAAAAAATTCTCATATCGGTATATACTGTTTGTATTATCCTTTGTTGTTTTCGTACTTTTGTCATCTGCTAGTGGATTTTTTGTGAGGGCTGTAGGTTTAGCAAACTACCAAATCGATCTCGACATTCGAAAAGACAATATTCCAGAGTATATTCTAAATTTAAATATCAAATGCCAAAGTAAAGCAAGCGAAGATATAGAGTTTATAAAATACACTTGTATATTAGACGATAAGTCGGGTCTGGCGATAAAATTTAAAAATATTCTAGTAAAAGTGAAATCAGACGGTAAATATTGGCTTGAGGTCGCATCCAAGGATAGGAACGAAAGTGAAATAGATAATTACAGGTTTTGGGTTTCGGAAAAGAATATTGTCAATTAAAGCCGGTATATTTAATAGCATTTGATTAATAATTAACTATAATTTCACCTTTCAATTTTAAATTTGACAGTCATATTTTTGGGATAAATGCACAGATATTTTTTTGGACTTAAATTCCTAAAACGTCAGGTGGGGGATGATTATCTTGCTATTATTGTGACGATATCTTTCAGCATTTTCAGCGGCAGCCGGGCGGTTATGGGTGCGATGGGGCGGTGAGCTTTTGGAGCTTTTCTTTTGAGTATGGCTATTAGCGGCTACTCATACTGCGAGTTTACGAATCTCAACGGCAACCAACTCGTTTCAAGGGCTGATACCGATCGCGTATTTATAGGCACAACGATCGCGGCTTTTATGGTGAGCAAGCTCAAATTTCGTTACTCGCAAACAAAATCTGTGTATTTTGGGTAATTATAAGGCGATCTAATTTCTGGTTTTGAAGCGCGTTTTGCGTTTGGTTGCAGTCTGCTTTTATTTTACCGGACTACCGCATCTCCGCTATACATATAACTTTTTGCAGCGTTTATAGCGATTGGTATTTAGCCACGTTCATGTAAACCCATAAACCCATTAAGATCACACATAGAAAACCAAATTATTGTTAAAATTCAAATCTTAAACCTACAAATCCCTCGGATCGGCGATCTTGCCTGCGACGGCGCTAGCTGCGGCGACGGCGGAGTTTGCTAGATATACTTCGCTTGTTCTATCGCCCATGCGGCCGACGAAATTTCGATTAGTCGTGCTTACGCAGCGCTCGTCCACGCCCAAAATCCCCATATATCCGCCCAAGCACGCGCCGCAGGTCGGGTTGCTGACGACTGCGCCCGCTTCTACGAAAATATCCCACAGCCCCTCTTTTTGCGCGGCCAGAGCGATCTTTTGCGTCGCAGGCGTGATGATGAGGCGGGTTTTGCGCGCGACCTTGCGACCTTTTAAAATTTGCGCGGCGATCCGCAGATCGGAGAGCCTGCCGTTGGTGCAGCTGCCGATAAAGACCTGATCGACGGCGATGTCATCGCGCACCGCCTCGCGCACGCTCTTGCCATTGCTAGGTAGGAACGGATACGCGATCACCGGATCAAGCTTGCTAACGTCGATTTCTAAAATTTGCTCATAGTTCGCGCCTTCGTCGGAGTAGTGAAATTTCGGCTCGGCGCGCAAATTTTTATCTGCCAAAAATTCCTTCGTGATCTCATCGACCGCGACGATACCGCTCTTGCCGCCCGCTTCGATCGCCATATTGCAAAGCGAAAATCTGCTATCCATATCCAGATACTCCAGCGCGTCGCCGCAGAATTCCAAAGCCTTGTAGCGCGCGCCGTCCACGCCGATGAGGCGGATCACTTCTAGGATCAGATCCTTGCCGTAGATGTGCGGCGCGGGCTTGCCGCGAAAGACCACTTTGATCGTAGGCGGTACTTTAAACCAATTCTTGCCCGTTATCATCGCAAAAGCAAGATCGGTGCTGCCCATACCGGTCGCAAATGCCCCCAGCGCGCCGTGGGTACAGGTGTGGCTGTCCGCGCCGATGATGACGTCGCCGGGCACTACGAGCCCCTTTTCAGGCATCAGCGCGTGCTCGATACCCATATCCTTTTCGTCGAAATAGTTTTTTAAATCGTGCTTGTAAGCAAACTCGCGTGAAATTTTAGCTTGGTTTGCGCTTAAAATGTCCTTTGTGGGGATGTAGTGATCCATCACGATCGCAAAGCCGTCCGGGTTGGCGAGCTTTTTCGCACCGCTAAGCTCAAACTGCTTGATCGAAATGGGCGTCGTGATGTCGTTGCCAATAACCATATCAATGGCGCTTTCGATGATCTGTCCCGCAAAAACCGCCTCACCTACGTGCTCGCTAAAAATTTTCTCCGTGATCGTCTGCTTCATAAAATCTCCTTCATATCGGTTAAATTTGCGCGATTTTAGCTAAAAAATCATAAATTTTTGCAATTTTATGTATAATTGAGCCGCAAGGAGCGAGACGATGGAAATTTTAGATATTTTTGCAAACCGCAGAAGCGTAAGAAAATACGCGCCTAAGCCGCTTGAGGACGAGGCGCTGGATAAAATTTTAAAAGCGGGCCTGCTTGCGCCGTCGGGGCATGCACGCCGCCCGTGGGAGTTCATCCTCGTGCGCGACAAACAGATGCTTGAGCGGCTAAGCGGATGCCGCAGCAGCGGAGCGAATATGCTAAAACAGGCCGCGGCCGCGATCGTCGTGATCGCAGATGAGCAGAAGCAGGACGTCTGGATTGAGGACTGCTCGGTAGCGCTAGGCTACATGCACCTTGCCGCAAGCGCGCTAAATCTCGGAAGCTGCTGGGTGCAGGTAAGGCTGCGCGCCGCCGCGGACGGACGCAGCTGCGAGGAGTTTTTGCGCGAAGCGCTGGGCTTTCCGCCAAATTTCAAAGCAGAAGCGATACTAGCCCTCGGCGTACCGCAACAGCGCCCGAGCCCGCACGATCTGCAAAAGCTAAATTTAGCCAAAATCCATAAAGAGAAATTTTAACGCGCATGAAATATCAAAGCTTAATTCAAATTTGCGAGTATCTACGCGCCAAACGCTTCCTTTCGCACATTAAACGCGTAGGAGATAACCTTTTTAAAGTTTGCTTCGACGGCGACGAGACGCTGTTTTTTGATATGAATAAATCGGGCTGCAATATCCACGAAAATGACGCTTTTACCGAAGGTAAGGTTTACGCGGCGCCCTTTGACGTGTTACTTGCCAAGCGCTTCGTAAAATCGCGCATCACTTCCGTTAGCGTGCCAGAAAATAATAGAATTCTATGCCTTAGCGTAAGCCAAAACGTAAGCTACAAAACCCAAAGCTCAAATATCTACTTCGAATTTACCGGGCGATTTACCAACGTAATAATCACCGATGAAAACGATGTGATTCTAGAGGCGCTGCGGCACTTCGAGACGGAATTTAGACAGATTAAGGTAGGAAGAAAACTTCGCCATCTGCCGCCTGCAAATATTAAAGAAGCCCCCGTGCCAAAAATTTCGGACTTTAGAGCATTTTTTCGCGCGGAATTTAACGCGCTAAATGCGGATCGCTTAAACTCGCTCAAATCCGCAAAAATCACGGCGCTAAATAAAAAGCTAGACTCGGTGCGCGAGGCTTTAGGCTCTTTGCAAAGCAGCGCTGAACTACTGCGAAGCGCCGAGCTTTTAGGTGCGAAAGCTGCCTTGCTAAAAGAAAATATCTATAAAATTCCAACTAGCGCGCGAGAATTTACGCTGCAAAAAGGAGACGCAGAGGCGGTAGAATTTAAGCTGCAAAAGCCTGCAAGCGCCGCTTTGGGCGAGCTTTACTCCGAGGCAAAGCGTCTGCGCCAAAAGGCTGCTAATATCCATATCGAAGAGCAAAATTTAAAGGAGAAACTCGCGTTTTATGAGAATTTAAAATCGCTCGTCCTTGCCGCACAGGACGCACACGAGATCGAAATTCTAATGCCTAAGCGCACGCAAATTAGGCAAAAAAGCAAGGAAAAAAATAGCGAATATGTAGCGAGCTTTTATCTCGGGGATTTTAAAATCAGCGTCGGTAAAAACGAAAAAGGCAATGAGTTCTTACTAAAAAATAGCTCCAAATCCGACTATTGGTTTCATCTTAAGGACACTCCAAGCGCACACGTCATCGTAAAGACAAATAAACAAAGTCTAAGCGAAGAGGTGATTGAATTCGCCGCTAAAATTTGCGTGAGCTTCAGTGCAAGCGGCAGCGGAAAATATCTCGTCGATTACACCAAACGTCAAAATGTCAAAATCAACGAAGGTGCTTTCGTAAACTACGTAAATTTTAAAACAATCAGCGTTTTAAAGCCGTAATAAGCGAGCTTGCGATATAATTGCTCAAAATAAATTCCAAGGAAATTCTATGAAGCAAAGAATAATCACGGCAAGCATTTTACTCGCCGTATTTTTGGCTCTAATTCTCATAAACGCTAGGTGGCTAAATTTCGCCGTATTTGCGCTGATACTCGTGCTGGCGTTTTTTGAAAGCCTCAAATTATGGGGTCTAGAGGAAACTAGCAAAAAGTGGCTCGCGCTGGCGATCGCGTTTTTTGCGCTGCTACCATTTACGCAGACCGATGAGCCCTTCGTCTCAGCGCTAAAAGTTAGCATCCTGATGATCCTATGCGTCGCCTCTGTCGTAGCCTTTACCAAGGGCCCTAGCCTAAAGATCACGCTTCCTTTCATCTATCCCGTTGCGCCGATATTTTTTATGTGGGCGGCTTACGATGATTTTGGGGAAGTTTTTCACTTCGTTTGGCTGATCTTCATTATCGTAGCTAGCGATAGCGGCGCATATTTTATCGGAAGGGCCTTCGGCAAAACTCCACTAAGCGCTAGCTCGCCGAATAAAACCGTAGAAGGCGTACTAGGTGGTCTTGCGCTCGCGCTTATAGTTAGCCTCATTTATGCGCGCATCTTTACTAATATGCCGCCGCTTGAAATTTTAGGAAAAACCATCATCATAGCAATTTTTGGCGTGTTTGGCGATCTGTTTGAGAGCTACCTAAAACGCGCGGCGGGTCTTAAAGACAGCGGCGCGCTCTTTCCCGGACACGGCGGGATCTTAGACCGCATCGACGGCTATATGTTCGGCGCGATCGCGATGGCGATAGTCTATTCATGGTAGTTTTAGGCTCCACGGGCTCTATCGGTACAAACACCCTAGACGTGGCCGCGCGCAGCGGCAGTATGATCGAAGCGCTTAGCTGCGGGCGCAATATCAAGCTTTTAAACGAACAGATCGCAAAATTTCACCCTCGTCTCGTCTGTATCGCGGACGCGCAGCAGAAAAGCGAGGTAGATCACGAGCGCGTATTTTGCGGCGCAGATGGAATTTTGCAGATGCTTGCGGAGTGCAAAAGTACGACCGTGGTAAACGCTCTCGTAGGCTTTGCGGGTATGATGCCCAGCCTAAAAACCCAAGAGCTCGGCAAAAGGCTCTGTCTAGCTAACAAAGAAAGCCTCGTCGTCGGCGGGAAATTTCTGCAAACGGATAAAATTTACCCGATCGACAGCGAACATTTCGGACTGAAATTTTTACTTAGCAACGCCAAAACCCCCGTTTCTCGCCTAATCATCACGGCTAGTGGCGGCGCGTTTTACGACGTGCCGCTAACGCAGCTGGGCTCGCTCACGCCGCAAAACGCCCTCAAGCACCCCAACTGGAAGATGGGCGCGAAGATCACGATCGACAGCGCCACGATGGCGAATAAACTCTTTGAGGTGATCGAGGCGTTTTGGCTCTACGGCACGCGCGAGATCGATGCGCTCATCGAGCGCACCTCGCAGATCCACGCGCTGGTCGAATTCGCAGACGGCTCTACGACGGCGCACATTAGCAGAGCCGATATGCGCCTAGCCATCGCACACGCGATGTTTAGCGGCGACGTACGGGAGCAGATCACCGCACCCGTGGATCTGTGCGCACTGCGACCGATAGAGCTTAAGCCGATCGACGAGATGAAATTTCAAATTTTTACCCTCAAAGACGCGCTGTTAGCGAACCCCGATCTCGGCGTCGTCATCAACGCCGCAAACGAAGCGGGCGTAAATGCGTTTTTGCAGCAGCGGTGCCGCTTCACCGACATTGCGCGCGTGGTGCTGAAGTGCGCGGAGAAATTTAACTCGCCTAGCGTAACGGACGCGGACGCGCTTACGGCAGTGGATGCGAGCGTGCGAGCGTATGCAAACGAACTGCTGAAATTTGACGGGGGGCTTTAAGCCTAGCTTTGCCTGCTTAAATTTAAATGTTAAATTTAGGCTATCTTACCGCAAGCGGTGAAATTTAGGATCGAAAATTGTTAGACGTACAAACTATCGTAAATTTGGAAAAAGAGCGCCGCAAGCTGCTGCAAAGCCGCATAAAATGGAAAATAATAAGCCTGCTTAAAGCCTGTGCGATATTTATCCCTGCGGTTTTCCTAATGAGGTATATGGCTAGCGAAGAGGGTACGCCTTTGGGGATGCCGTATCTTTTATTTGGTCTGGGCATAGCGCTATATTTTACTTATAAGCTATTTTACGAAAAAACCTACAAAGTCAAAACGCGAGAATTCGCGCTACAATACAAAGCCCTCTACATAGCACCCTACATCGAAAGCCTAGGATACAAATACAACAGATTCGGCGCCGTAACTCAAGAGCAAGATATCCTGCAAAGCGGGCTTTTTAATCAATATGCAAATTCCGGCGGAGATGATTTGATATACGGAAATATAGACGGTGTGGACTTCAGCTTTTGCGATATTTGGATGTCTAAAGAGACTATAGATGATAGCTTTTTCACTTTGATTTATGAAAAGAAGGAAATGGAGATATTTCAAGGTCTTTTTTTCGCAGCCGATTTTCATAAAAAGATCAGATCCGACGTTTTTATTCTTCCAAGACAAATAAAGCTACCGCACGGCGTCTTGGAAAGCGGTGCAAAATTTTGCAATATGGATAACGCGAAATTTAATAGATCTTTTGCGGTATATACAAAAGACGCGGTCGCCGCAGCGTATGTGCTTACGCCCGTGCTGATGGAGAAAATTTTATTTTTAAAAATGCTTACAAAATCGAAGATCGCGCTTAGTTTCATAAAAAGCAAAATTTATATAAAAATCCCCCGCGGATACGATAGCTTCGAGCCCGATCTAAGTAAGCCGATACGAGGCGACAAGCTCGCAAGCAAGATACAAATCGATCTGGACGCGATGCTACAAATCGTAAAAATTCTAAAGTTGAATGAAAAAATTTGGACGTCTTAGCGTGCGCAAGGCGGAGCGAGGCAAGCGGGCAAAACAAGGTAGGGCATGGCGAATAAACGGAACGCGCGGCTCGCGCAAGGAGCTGTAAAATGTGGCGGCATCCAAGCGGAACGCACCAAAATCGCGCCGTATCTGGCGTAAATTTACGCTGCGCCGCTAGTTCGTGCCGTTAAATTTAATAATTAGAGGTTTAGCGTGGATATTAAAACCGTCATAGATTTAGAAAAGCAGCGCAAACGGCTCAAGAAAAGTCGCAAGCTTTGGAAAATTTTAAGTTATCTCGTAGCGTTTGCGGTTTTCGGTCCGATGCTTGCGCTAGCATTGATAATCATCTTTCGCGATTTTCCCAAACTTGATCTTGGCATAGAAAGTTTATTTCTTTTAGTCGCGTCTATTTTAGCAATAATCAGTACGAGGGATGAATTTTACGAGTGGATTTTTGAGCGTAAAACCGAGCGGTTTTTAATGCGCTACAAAGAGCTTTATCTCAAGCCCTATATCGAGAGCCTGGGCTTTTCGTATAAAATGGGCGCGCTTTTTCAGGAAAAAGAGGTAAGGCAAAGCGAGATATTTGACGGATTTGATAGATTTCGCGCGGATGATCTGGTTTGCGCGAACGTGGACGGCGTGGATTTTATGTTTTGCGACATAAGGTTGGAAAAAGACATCGGTACGGGAATTCCATTCGTTTTTAAAAATAATTATGCCACATTTTTCGAAGGACCCTTTTTCGTGGCAAATTTTAATAAAAAAATTCGCTCCGACGTTTTTGTTTTCTCGAATACGACACTGCCGCCGTCTGAGTTGCGGCACAAACTACTGGGTGGTCGCGAAATACCAATAGATAACGCGGACTTCAATCAAAATTTTACGATCTATGCAAACGACGCAATGACGGTTATGTATGTTCTGACGCCGGCACTGATGGAGAAAATTTTATCTCTTAAACAGCTCGTGAAATCGAATATCTCGCTGAGCTTCAAGCAAAATAAAATTTACATCGCGATAGCTCGCGGCGCCGATAGTTTCGAGCCGAGCTTGGATCAGCCGATACTCAATGCCCGCATCGCAAATGATATCAAAGCGGATCTGGACGCGATGCTGCAAATCGTAAAAATTCTAAAATTGAATGAAAAAATTTGGACGTCATAGCTAGGCGCAAGATGAAGCAAAGCAAGCGGGCGAAATAAGACAGGGAAAAGTAAGGCGAGCAGATGAAACAGGACGGCGCAGAATAAAGCCGGGGCGAAATGAGCGAGCGCCGTGCGAGCGCGATAAAATTTCACGCTGAATTGCGGATTTTAGTAAGGAGATGAAATTTCGCGCAGGGTTTCGGCATGGGGATTTTGGCAAGATCGCGAAATTTCACGTAGAATTTCGACGGGGATTTTACGCCGCGGCGAAATCTTGTATAGAATTTCGGCAAGGATAAGATGATAAAATTTTGGCGGAATTTTACGAAAAGTTAAAATTTGCTTGCTATTGAGAGATTTTTTTGATATACTGCCGTTTCTTTTTTGGCCCCGTAACTCAGTTGGTAGAGTGTCACCTTGACATGGTGGAAGTCGTTGGTTCGAGTCCAATCGGGACCACCATTTAAGTTATTTTCAAATTTTAACCGCTTTATTTTCGCGCACAGCACTTATCTTAAATTTAGTTATTCCGACCCCTTTCATTTTTATTTTAGATATAATTTTTCCAGAAATACTATGAGATCGATTAACCGATCGATGAGGTAAATTCTATCGGCAATCGATTAAATTTAGAAAGGAGTATCGGCGATATATGGGGCAGTATGTTATAAAAACCTTAGACTATTGCGCAGAAAAGGGACTGCAGCTACAATTGGAAAAGGACTTCGCGATCTCCGTCGATACTCCAGGAAACGAAGTTACTATAAGGGCAAATAAAAGCGGACTTATATCTCTTGCCAGGCATCTGCTTACTTTAGCGCAAGATTCTGCGCCGAAACATTCGCATATACATCTGGATGAGTATAATTCGCTTGAGGAGGGCTCGGCGGAACTTATATTGGAGAAAATATGAACACGAATAGCATCAATGTAGATGGAAAGAGTTATTATACTCCGCAATCAAAGGGAATGGGATTATACTTGACGGCGCTCGATAAATAACGGCATAGTGCGCAAAAGGAGAATAAATCAGTGCTGCCGAATAAAATTTATATAAAAGACGATCCTCTAACTATCGATGAGGAACTTATGGGGCATGAGTATCATAAATTAGATATTAAAATTCTAGAAGACAAAAAGCTTGTGGTATTGGGTTTTACTACGAATTTGGCTATGTATTATTTCGCAAAAAACATTTTAACATTCTCGTATAATGAAAGGGTCTCATACCTAGAGCTTTTCCCTTATGAATATTGGGTGGGAGGAGCGCGATTTGCAAAAAATAGCGCTCAATTATGCATAGATATAGAGGAATTTATTAAAATAGACGAAGCGGAGTGCTGCATAGCGGATGATATGGACAGGTATAAATTTAGGCTGGATTTTAAAACATTCTACCAAAGCGTTACATTTTATTTCCCTAGTACGAAGGATTATATAAATTTCGCCAAATACCTGCTAAGTATGAGTATCTACAATAGAAAAAATAGGGTAAAATTTTATAGTGAAGATTATACGTTGATTTTGTAATATTGCAGGTTTGTTATATGAGGAATTTAAAACGATCAAGAATAAAATTTATCCCTCATAGAGATCAAATTTAAGGATCAGACGGTATGGCGCAAAACGCTATGAATGAAGCAGATCATAACGAAAAGGAGCAACGCAATGCTAGATAGAATTGCCGCTTTTTTGACAGGCATAATGTGCTTCTTATATCTTATAAATTTTACGGTACATAAACATGTAAAAATAGGCGAGAAATATATTAAATTTGATGATGCGGGTAGTTTGTGGATATTACCTGCAATCGCATTTATAGTAATAGGTATTTCTGGCTTTTATTTTGCCTTCCGCTCTGAAAAGAGCATAAAAAGATATCCGAAGTATATGTGGTGTGCAGACTGCGGTAAATTTTACATGTACGAGGACGTCAAAGATACGGATCAAATTTGCCCGGACTACGGCAAAAAGCTAACGGAGTATAATGACGGCGACTACTGGCGAAGAAACGCTCCTCATCAAGGCGTTAAACCCCCAAAGCCCAAAAAGCGTAAATTTAAAAAGCGATGAAATTTTGATTTGTTATACGAGGAATATATAAAAATGCTAAATAGAATTTTTGCATTAATCGGCTTTTTTGCTTTTTTCGCATGGGGACTGGCGGCCGCTTTATTGGGAAAAGTCGATATAAAGCCAGGCTTTATGGAATCGGTAAAGCTTGAAAGCGCGTATCTGCGTATCATCATAGGAATTTTATGCTTTGCGGCGTGCGCTTTCTTTGCGTATCTCGCCTTTCGCTCCGAAAAAAGCATAAAATATTATCCTAAATTTATGCGTTGCAAAGGGTGCCTTAAATTTTATAATTTCTCGGACGTTAAAGATAGGAGTGTTTGCCCTAAGTGCGGAGGCGAACTGCAAGATTATGCCGAGATAGAAAAGTGGAATCAAATAGAAAAGAATAAAAAGCTTGAGAAATATTTTAAATTTGAAAAAGAGTGGCTAAAGATGATAAAAAAACAAGGGAGCGAGAAATAAAATGATAAATTATAAAAATATCGGTTCTATTTACGAGCTTGACTCTTTATCGAAAAGCAGCTCGGATATATATTTGCTTATCGGATCGCACTTTATGGATAAGATAGATATCTTTAGTAATATCACAACGGATTTTCTTATAGGCGTAAAGTGGATATTCTTCTACGCAGAGAAAGCGTCGCGATTAGAAGATATCTTTGATGGTTTTATAGAGCGGCACGATTTATTGGATATCGTTACATTGTCATACGGAATCGATGAAAAAACAGAGCTTGTAAATCTATTTTTATCCAAGATTACTCCAACAACTATGGGCGTATCGATAATAGATGAGAAAAATGCCGCCGAAAACGATCTATTACGTGAAATTCTAAAAGGTGTAAATGATAAAAATAGCGATAAAATTTAAAATGAGGTGAAATATGCAGCAAAATGAAGAATTGTATTATTTAATAGCTGGATTCATGTACGATTGGTGCGATATAGAGCTGTTTTGCGATGAATTTTATAAGATGTATGATTTGGAATCTCTATATTGTGCAACCAATAAAGCGGAAGAGCAGGCATTAAAAGAATTGGATATGATGACGGGTAGATTTTCTGAGTTTGATGAAGATTTTAAAAAGGCTCCTAACGTATTTTTTAAAGAAGGCGAGATAAGGCAAAAGGCAGAAGAAATTTTTCGATTATTTTCTAATATCAAAATTTCAAAAGAGGAATTTTTTAGATTTTTGAAAGAGCAGAGAGGGTTAAATTTTCGGATTGGCGTTGATTTGGGCGAAGGCTATGTAATGTGCCCGAATTGCTCCAACGCAATGAAAGTAGATGGGCGCCAAAGCGTGATTACATGCGATAATAAATATTGCATCACTAAGCTTATCAATCCTTTAGCAAAATTAACGCTTGCAAAGATCGAGAGTGCGAAATACAATGGCCAAGAAGCCGATTAAAAGGTTCAAGCGGACAAATCTTTGCTAAACCATAGAAAGGAGCACAATGCTAAGCGGAAGAGAAATTTACGAGAATTTTTTGTTAAGATTCTCGGACAACGAACGCGATATTATGAAAAATTTGGCGAGAAATATATATGAACTAAACAAAAGAGAGTTTATCATTGAGTTTGATGAAAATAATATATACAAAGTCAGATTTTATGACGATTTTGAAGGATGCTGTGATCCAGGTCTTGAAGAAGGAGAAGAGGGATGGGATGAGCTATTTTTTGGATTTGAATTTGTAGTTTTAGAGGTTTTATCGACGCGAGCTGTAAAATTTAAAAAGGGTGATTATATCGAAATAAACCATAAAAACTATCCTAAAATATTTGATATGGATAGAAATTTGATTTAGATATGATGATTTAATAGAATTATGGAGAAAATAGATGCTTATTTTAGTAGGGCAGGAATTCCGCATAGAGAGCATGATTCGAGAAGTCATAAAAGAATGGGATAAATATAATTTAGGCTCGAACGATGGAGCATTCAAATTAAATTAGGTAGCAAAAACAAAAAATAGGATTTTAATATGATAGAAAATGAATTTGAATTTTTAATTGCCTCCGTGCCGGATAGAGAAAAAGTAGTAGCCGAGATTTGGCATATGGACAGAGAGGCTTTAATAGAGATCAACCATGAAACGAATAAGCTTTTGGTCGCTGCTACCGAGACTCGGCATAATATCAATTTTTACGAGCTTATATGGGCGCTATATGCTGGGGGATTATGGCTAAAAGATGGAAATCAAACACCGAATTTTACGGAGCAATTTGAGAAATTTTCAAAAAGAAACGGAAGATGTTCGGAAAATATCTTTAAATTTACAAGATATGAAAATAAAGTGAGTATAGAACATAAAGGCAATCTAATAGCGCATGTCATAAAAGATGGCGACGCCCTATCGGTAGGTTTGTTAAATTTTGGATTTGAATTAAAAGACTGCGTAGAGCTCGAAAATTTCGTATGGGCTTTGCAAAATTCCAAAAAGCTGCTAGATGGCGCAGTTGTCTAAGTATCGCGGTAAAAACATATATGAGGGAAAACAAATGACCGATTATTTCGTAAGAAAAGAAAGCGCAATAAAATTAAATAAGCTTTTGGGGTTAGATTCGACAGGAGATGAGCAAGATTGGGAGCTAGAATTAGCAAATATCGGTAAAATTACGTCAATGCTAAATTTGCTAGAAGACAAGACATTAAATTTCCACGATAAGATTGCTCTGTCGCATTTAATTGTCGCTTCGTTTGAGAAAGAGGATGAAGAGCTAGGCGCGGTAGACGGGGATAGGATTAAAATATTTGCCGACTTTCTGGGCAATAACTTGCAAATTAAAAATATCATACGAGAATATTGGATAGTTGCGTATGGAAATTTGAGTAGAAATTTAGCCTATTTGATATTTGGGGATAAATAAAGGATTAAATAATGCAGCCCAAAATTAGAAATTTGTGTTTATCGTTAGAAAATAGAATTTTAAATCTACATCCTTTTAATCCCGAGCAAGTATGTTGCTGTATAGCGACATGGTTTATTGAAAATAAAATTTTGTTTCTTATGAAAGAATACGACGGCTGCGGTTTGGACGAACTTTTAAAGTTAAATTTTAAAGATTATCCTACCGAGCTATCGATTTACGGCGACGGAAAAGCGAAGGATCTCTTGGGTGCAAAGATCATCAAATCGGACAGATACCGCTTGATAAATAAAATTAAAGCGCTGAAAGATCAAAAGAGCTTAAGACTAGTCTACGAGGAATTAAACTCGATTGTATTTGACAGCTTGGTAGTTAGCGTGGATTTGGACTTGGCGTGCGAATGCCCGCAATGGTCGTCTAGCGATTATAGGATTATGCTAAACGAAGCGACGGACAAAATCGTTTTTGCCTGTATAAACTGCGAGAAGAAATTTTATCCGCATACTCTTACCGAGTGCCACATAGATTGTAATCTTACTATTCCTAAACGCGGATATTTTATCAATTAACTATTTCAATCATTTCTTTTATAGCCAACTTTGGTATCCAAGAAAGAAGCGGACAGCAAGGACTCAAATTATTTAACCCAGTCTAAATTTAACCCGCTCCGGCGCATTAAATTTCGCGATCGATTTGCGCTAGGGCGCCTGGGCATCGTCAAGCCCGAGCGCCGCTTGTTATCAAAGCTTTAAACGCCAAAAGGTTTAAAATTTAAAACTGCCCGAAAAGATCGTTCAGTGCCTCGCTGATGCTCGGGTGCGTAAAAATTTGGTTTTTGAAAAAGTCCGCCTTCGCGCCCAGCGCCATTGCGATCGCCAGCTCATTAACGATCTCGTGCGCGTTTACGCAGTGAAGCGCCGCGCCTAAAATTTCGCCGCTAGCCGCGTCCACGACCGCTTTCATCATTCCCTCGTCGTGCGCTACGACCTTGGCGCCCGGCACCGCCGCCATCGCGAGCTTTAGCACCTTGATCTCGCGCCCGCTCGCTCTTGCTTTGCGCTCGCTAAGGCCGATGCGAGCTAGCGGCGTGCGGGTAAACAGCACGCTTGCATGCGGTGCGCGGTTTTTCGTAGTGCGCGCGCCGTCTCCGAAAAGCGCGCTAAAAATGATCCTAAAATCGTCTAAGCTCGTGTAGGTAAACATCTCGCCGCCGCGCACGTCGCCTGCCGCGTAGATGCCAGCAGTCGAGCTTTGCAGATGCTCATTTGTGATGATATTGCCGTGCGCATCCGTCTGCACCCCCGCAGCGGCTAAATTTAGCTCACCCGTATTCGCGCGACGACCGAGGGCGTATAAAAACGCATCCGCCGCGATCAGCCTGCTCTCGCCCGCGAGGTTAAATTTTAGCTCCCCGCCCTTTAAACTCAAAAACTCGCAGCCCTCGATAATCTCCACGCCCTGGGCCTGCAGAGCGGATTTGACGCTAGCAGCCACGTCCTCATCCTCGTTTTTCATAAATTTTGATCGCATCAGCACGCTGACTTTCGAACCGAATCCCGCAAACATCGAAGCAAACTCAAGCCCGATAAATCCGCCGCCGATGATTACTAGATGCTTCGGGAGGATCTTTAAATTTAAAATTTCTTCGCTGCTATAAGCGATCTGCGAGCTTACCTCAAAGCTAGGCTCGACCTCCCTCGAGCCCGTATTTACGACGATCGTTTCTGCTGAAATTTCACGCGTTTGTCCGTCAGGACTTAGCACGCGCACGGAATCTGCGCTCGTAAATGAGCCCTCGCCGTCGATTACGTCGATATTTGGGCTTCCCTTTAGCATGGCTAAATTTTTCGCTCTCAGCGCCTCTACGAGCTCGTCCTTTTTCTGCATACTCAGTACGAAATACTCTCCGAGCACGCTGAAATTTACGAAGCCAGCTTCCTTGCTCGCTGTAACTAGCCGCTTGGTCGGGATGCAGCCTACGTTGATGCAGGTGCCGCCGTACATCTGCGGCGAGCGCTCGATGAGAGCAACCTTTTTGCCTAGTGCGGCGGATTTTGCGGCAAGGGTTTTGCCCGCCTTGCCAAAGCCTATTACGATGATATCATAATCCATTTTTTATCCTTTTGATCTGAAATTTCGCGGGATTATAAGAGGTTTTATTAAATTTAAAATCTGCGTGGCGCAAATTTAAAGGCGCAGGCAAGAGGCGCGAAATTTAACGGCAAAATTCTAACTTCGGCACAGATTTTAATACAGAAAATAAAAATTTCAGCTCTAATCGTTTCAAAAATTTTGCATCAATAGAATTAAAATTTTAAGCGCGGGATACGTGGCATTTTATAGCGCTTGGTAACGGATAGAATCCAAGCTACAAAATCCAAGCCCCAAACCGTTCATAAAATTTAAAGGCGCGAAAAACGCAGAATTTGCGCTGTAAAATTCCGCCATTAGCGCTTTTTTACGCCGAGCAAAAACATATCGATGCGGTCTTTGATTAGCTCGCTCGCTTTAAAATTTAGCTTTTCGTCGAAAAACAGCAGCCTGCTAAAATGCGGCTCTCTAAGTAAAAAGCAAAAATATAGCGCCAGGCTTTTTGCCGTGCGTCCGGGCGCAAACTCGTCCGCATGCGCCGCCAAATACTCATCCAGCGCATTCGGCGAACCTAGCACGCCGCTTTTTAAAAAGATTTTTGGGCTCTCGCTAAGCGCGCCGTTAAAGCCGCTGAAAAGTATCAGTCGGTAGAATTTTATCGCCTCCGGAGCGAAAAGAAACTCCAGATAAATCCCTGCAAACTCCTGCAGATACTCACGCAATTTTAGGTCTTTATTGATTCGCATGCGCTCGTTCATTCGCTCGTCGAGCTTTTTGCTTTGCAGTTCAATGATACGCAAAAATAGGCTTTCTTTGTTATCAAAATACTTATAAACCGACGATAGCGAGCCGCCGCTAAGCTCGATGATATCGCTTAAGCTCGTAGCCTCGTAACCTTTGGCTAAAAACAGCTCCAGCGCCGCGTCTAAAATGAGCTTGCAGCGAATTTCGGATTTTTTATATTTAGGCGATTCGGGCATTTCGCCTCCTTTGAAATACTAAAATTTTTTCATAAGTGTATAAAAAATATACTTAATTAAGCAACATTATTGGGCTAAAATTCTAAAACCTCAGAAAAAAATAATTTTGCGCGGCTTTACAAGCGAAGCGAAATTTTATATCGCGCAAGCGTAAGCGAGCGGAATTTATCGCGCACCGGCTGCGGTAAGGCGGAATCTATCTTTGTAAACGAAGCGTTTAATGCCTATTTTAGGCAAATTTAGCAATAATTACCTAAAACGCTAAAAGGCATCTTTGTATGAAAAAAGTCTCGATCGGCGAAGCAGCCGAAATTTTAGGAATTTCAAAAGAAGCCGTCTACAACCGCATCCGCAGAAATTCCTTGCGCGCCGAGGAAAGCGGCGGCGTACGCTACGTGCTTTTAGATGATGAAATGCAACAAAGCGAGCCCGCTTCGCAAGGCTCTGCGAAAAGCTCGCGCACCAGCGGCGCAGCTGGCACTCAAAGCTTCATCGACTATCTCATCAAAGAAATCTCCGAGTTAAAAGGTAAAATCGAAGCACTGCAAAGCGATAAGGACAGGCTTCACAAAGAAAAAGAGGAAATTTTAATCGCCTCGAAAGATGAAATCAAGCTGATGTATAAAGAGCGCGATGAGAAGCTCAGGTATTTTTTGTCGTTTTTCGACAAACCGCTGCTTTCGAACAAAAGTCGCGAGGTCAAACCCTACGATGTCGAAATCAAAGAAAAAACCTTCGATCGTAGCGAATGGACGAGCCTTGCAAAATTCGTAAAATCGTTCAAACGCAAAAAGCGCCCAAAAGCGCAAAGCCTAATCATCGAAAACATCGGCAAGAGTGAGTTTATCCGCGTCGAGGGAAACGAGCTTTTAATAAATCAAAGCCTAGATATAAAATCATTGAAAGGAAAAAAATGAAACTACGCAAAATCGCTAGTTATGCGCTGGTAAGCGGCTTCGGGCTCGTTATGGCGGGCTCGTTAGCGGGCTGCGACGATAGGGGGCAGGAGCAAAACGTCCGTCTGCAAGAAGGCGCGCTCGTGCGGCTTGAAGAGATCGCGCCGGGAAAATATAAAATTTTAGAGGAATTTCCGAGCGAAAAGACCCAGATCATCTTAAAATCGCTCGACGGCACGGAGAGAATTTTAAGCGATGAGGAAACCAAAGCCCTTCTTGCCGAAGAAAACGCCAAAATCGACGCCGGCACTTCAAATTTAACCAACCAAAACGCGCAGCTTAGCAGCGGCGGCATGAGCCTGGGCGAAGCGATCTTGGCAAGCGCTGCGGGTGCCATCATCGGCTCGTGGATCGGCGGCAAGCTGTTTAACAACCCCGCCTATCAAAGCCAGCGCCAAACCGCCTACAAAAGCCCGAGCGCCTACTCCAGAAGCGTCGATAGCTTCAATCAAGCAAAGCAGCAAAACGCCAAAGCACGAAGCGGCAAGAGCGGGTTTTTCGGCGGAAGCAAGAGCGGCAAAAGCGGTGGATTTTTCGGTGGCTAAGCGCGCTTTGAAATATACGACGGCTTTGCGCAGTGAGTTTAAATTTTAACACGCGGCACTTAAAGAGCGGAAAATTTCGTCGCAGCAGAATTTTAGCTAAAACGAAAGCGCGCTACGTGCTGCACGTCTTTGGTAAAATTTGATACGGCAAAATTCCGTATCGCTCGGGGGACAATGTCCTACGGCTACGTTATCGCTAGAAAAAATTTTACGGCGCACGTAGCGGTTCGCAATCCTTATGCGGCGAGGTTGTCAAGATAAAATTCCGCGCCGCTACGTGCATAGCAGTTTGTAATTATTGCCGCGGCGACGTCATGACGAGGTGGAATTCGCGCCCGTTACCGAGCGCATCGGATCGCATTTTTTACTGAGGCATTGCCACGCGGCGAAATTTTGATATGAAAGGCAGCGTCGTGCGATAAAATTTTATATTGCGACGCGACGTTAAGGCGAGCGAGGTCGTGCTGCGACGGGAGTTTTAATCACCGCATCCGCAATCGGATTTCGTATCGCAGCGCTTCTTGCGGCAAATTTTATATCGCCGAGCGGTGCTAAAGTGAGTAAATTTTACCCGAGCGAAATCCTGATCGCAGCATCGCGCGATTAAGTTGTACCGTAGTTTTTGAGGAAGCCGAGGAGGGGCTACTTGCAAGGGTGTATTTCTTGCAAAAGAGGTGCCACTCTGCGGCGTAGCAATGCACCGCTCGCCTACCGAGCTCTGATTAACCGGTGCGCTTAGAGGTGCGAGCCCATAGCTCGCGTTTTATTCTGCTTCGCCGCACTCGCAAGATACGCTGGCAGCGACTAGTGCTATATTTATTTTGCGCTGCGGGCGGAATTTTAAAATTTACATAAAAAGGAAAATCTATGCAACTAAAAAAGATAACGCCGTTAAGCAACGAATACCTCGAAAAGCTCGGCTTTTACTGGCACACGGACGCAGACGAGACCCCTTACGTCAGCGACGAGATCGTGCGCGTAAGCGCTGCGGAGGCGGATGCGTATTACGAAGCGGCGAACGAGCTATACGAGATGTTTGTCGCAGCCGCGCAGCACGTCATCGACAATAACCTCTTCCACGAGCTCGGCATCCCCTTCAACCTCGTAGATCTAATCAAGCAAAGCTGGGAAAACGAGGTGCACTGGCACCTATACGGGCGTTTTGATTTCGCAGGCGGGCTGGACGGCAAGCCGATCAAGCTGATAGAATTTAACGCCGACACGCCCACGGCGGTGTTTGAGACGGCGATCGTCCAGTGGGCGATGCTCAAAGAAAACGGCATGGACGAGGCGAGCCAGTTCAACGACCTCTACGACGCGCTGCGCGATAATTTCAAGCGGCTCGTGGTGCTTGACGGCGAGCTGGAGGACTTTTCTAAATTTTACGAAGGGTGGAAAATTCTATTTAGCAGCGTCGCGGGCAACGTCGAGGACGAAAAAACGACGAAGCTTTTGCAGCAGACCGCGGAGGATGCGGGCTTTAAGACGCGCTTTGCCTACGTGGACGAGGTGGAATTTAACGACGAAGAGGGCGTGTTTTTTGACGGCGAAAACTACGAGTATTGGTTCAAGCTCATCCCCTGGGAGGCGATCGCGATCGAGGAGGGCGAGCTTGCGCTCATCTTAAAAAACATCGTGCAAAATCAAAAGGCGATCATCCTAAACCCTGCATACACGCTGCTTTTCCAAAGCAAGGGGATTATGAAAATCCTGTGGGATCTGTATCCGAACCACCCGCTGCTGCTGCAAAGCTCCTTTTCGCCGATCATCGGCAAAAAGATGATCAAAAAGCCGTTTTTGGCGCGGGAGGGGGCGAATGTGGCGATTTTCGACGCGGACGGTAGAAAGATAGAGGAAAACGGCGGCGAATACGGAAATCAGAAATTTTTGTATCAGGAATTTTACGAGCTAAATAAAGACGAGCGCGCCCAGAGCTACCAAGCGGGGGTATTTTTCGCCTATGAAGGCTGCGCGCTGGGCTTCCGCAAGGGCGGCGAGATACTTGATAATCTCTCAAAATTTGTGGGGCACTACATCGAGGATGCGCAGTAGCGGCGCGGCGAATTTTATAAAATTTGAGAAATTTTAAGGTGGAGTATTTTGGCGATAACTTTGGCGGCAAGGCTCTGCCGGCGGTAAATTTTATCGCCGCTCAGCAGCGGAATTTAACGCTAGGAGGCTACGGTAAAATTTAACGTAGCGGCGCGACCAAAATTTTGCGCGGATAAAATTTTGAGCAGGTTAAATCGGCACGAGCTAAAATTCCGTGCAGATCAAATTCGCGTGAACTAAAATTCCGCGCGGAGCAAGATTTGCGCGAGCTAAATTTTAAAATTTAAAACGTCCTGCTCGCGCCGTTTGAGCTTCAGTGCGCGTCTTTGCCGCCGAAGGCAGCGATCATCGTGCCCAGAGGAATGATCGCAACGCCCAAGATAATAGCTAGCGGGTTTAGCAATGACAGCTTGGCAAGCAGGTAGATCGCCGCCACGAGCGCCGCGTAGGACAAAATTTTAAACGGAGAGAAAAACGCCCCTGCAAAATTACTCCGAACCTCGCTCCGCTCAAGCTCGCCCTCAAAATCGTCTGCGCCTTCGAAGTCATCCTTTGATCCATCGCGCGCGGTGCCAATCCCGCCCCCAAAATCGCTCATACTGTCGTCCGGCTCGCCGCTATCTACATCGCCGCGACGATTACCGCTATCTGCGCCGTCGCTGCGATCGCTGCGATCTGCACCGTCGCTCCAGTCGCCGCTATCTGTGCCGTCGCCCAGGTCGCCGTTCGCTCCGCTTTTTAAGTCGTCGTAACGCTCGCCTATGTCGCTTTGCGAACTATCGCTAGTTTCGCCGTCTTTGCCGCTCTGTAAGTCGCCGCAAGTCTCGCTATCTTTCATGCTAAATTTATTGGCGACAGCGTCTTCCAAAGCGGTCGCGTTGCAAGCGGAAGTTTTATCGTCACCACTTTTGGTAAAATTTACGTCGTGTTTTCTAGCAGCTGTTATGCTGTACTCGGCGGCGAAATTTTCGGTATCTTCGTAGGCGGCGGAGTTTGCGGCGCGCTCGGCGGCGGTTTCGTCGTGCAGGGCGCGGCTATCGCCGTTTTCGACGCGGGCCTCGTCGCTAGTGAAATTTATGGCGTCTTCGAAATTTTGAGAATTTGAAATTTCGGCGCCTGAATTTGCGCCGCTAAAATTCTCGCTCTTTAAAATTTTTCCGCCGCAAACTTCGCTATATAAAATTTTATCGCTGCCGCTTGCGTCGCCTCGGTTTTCATCGCCACAGCTCGCAGAATTCGTATTGCAGGCGGAATTTTCGTCGCTCATAAAATTTACGGAATTTTTAGATCTTTGTTGTAAAATTTCATCGTATTTGCCGGCTCTCAGCTCATCTTCTATCTTATTACGGTAAGCGCGAAACGAAAAATATACTGCGCCGAATGCGCCCAAAAATCCGGCCTCCAAGCTAAGAAGCCAGGCAAGCGCCCGCACGCCGAAAGAGCCTGAGCCGAAAAATCCGGCGCCGCAAAGCGCTAGCCCAAGCAGGGCAAACGCCGCGTTTAGCGCGCAGTATATGAGCAAAAACCGCCTATTCAATCCCGCTCATCCCATTCATCGTCATCGTCGTCAAAATTTTTTGGATCCGCCTTGTATTTCGGATCGTCCTCGAGCTCTTTTAGGCTCGAATTTAGCGCCTTGCACGCACGGTAAACGTTCAAAAACGCCGCTGCGATGCCGATAGCGATGCCAAGCCATAGCAGAAGCAGCGAGCCCGTGAGGTGCCGCAGCCCAAGTCCGATCGCTACGCCGATGCCGATCGCTACGACGATTGAGATGCCTAGGCTGATGTCGCAGGCGCCC
>NZ_CALIJA010000194.1 GCF_938017615.1 uncultured Campylobacter sp.
GAGTCATAAAAATTTAATGTGCGGCTAAATTTAAACTCGCGAACTCGCGGTATTTTACGCCGCCGCATACATAGCGCGTAAAATTTTAAGCCTCACTCGATGTAAAAGCGGCATAAAATTTCAAATTTCGGCTAAATTTTAAAATTTAGCGATACCACCGCGCAAAACGGCGCAGAATTTTAAAATTTAAAGCTTTGCGTTCCGCAGCTGTTTTGGCAGCGTGAAAGCGGTGCAAAATTAAAATTTATGGGCAGCGGAAAAAATGCACAGAAGTAAATCAAGTGACTCAAGCGAGCGAAATTTTAAATTACGGTTTTATAAAATTTCACAGCGGCGCGCCGCAAGCAGGCTATCGCAAAATCAGGTTTTAGCGCGCGCTTAGCTCGTGCACCAGATCCACCAGATATTTGGCGTTTTGCACGCTTACGTCGGGCAAAATTCCATGCCCTAGATTAAAGATATGCGCGGCACCCTTCATCGCCGTTAAAATCTCGCGCACGCCCGATTCTATCGCGCCGCGGTCGTATAGCCGCATCGGCTCCAGGTTGCCTTGAAGCGCAAATTTGCCCCCGAGCTGCTCGCGCGCAAGCCCCATAGGAGTGCTCCAATCCACGCCCCATACGTCAAAGCTCGCTTCACCTCGCTGCTCCGCGATACCACTCAGCCGCGACATCTGCGCGCCCGTGCCTTTGGCAAAGACGATGAGCGGGATATGCGGGAATTTCGCCTTTAAAAATTCCGTGATTTCTAGGATGTATCGCCAGCCAAACTCCTCGTATGCGCTCGGCTCCAGCGCGCCCGCCCAGCTATCAAAAATCTGCACCGCATTGACGCCCGAGTCGATTTGGCGCGCCAGATAAAGCTTCGTCGCCTCCGTAACGAGGCGCAAAATTTCATGCAAAAGCTGCGGATTTTCGTAGAGCATCCTTTTGCAAACGGCGTAATTTTTGCTGCTGCCGCCCTCGATCATATAAGTAGCGATCGTCCACGGCGCGCCGCAAAAGCCGATGAGCGCTTTATCCGCGGCAAGGCGAGAGCGAGTAAGCGAGATCGTATCATAAACGTATCCGAGCTCCGCCGCGGCCTTTTGCGGATCAAGGCGCGCCAGATCGCTCTGAGAGCGGATCGGACCTCTAAAGCGCGGCCCTTCGCCCGCTTCGAAGCGCAGATCCATCCCCATCTGCATCGGCACGACCAAGATATCGCTAAAAAGTATCGCCGCATCGACGCCCAAAATCTCCACGGGTTGGATCGTCACCTCGCTAGCAGCGCGATAGTCGCGACACAGGCTCAAAAAATCGCCTGCCCTCTCGCGCACCGCCATGTATTGCGGCAGGTAGCGCCCCGCTTGGCGCATCATCCAAATGGGCGTGTATGGGGTCTCTTTGCCGAAGCATGCGTCGATGAAAACCATTTTTATCCTTTAAATTTACTCAAAATATACAAAGCCAAACAAACCGCAAAGATAGCCCCTGCTAGCAAAATCATATCCAAAGGGGTAGTAAAATCGGTGTGTAAAATTCGCTTAAAGAAATCCACTACGAGCACCATTATGATGACGCTACCGAGTTTGTGCTTCAGCTCATCCAGCGAGGCGATCTTTAAAACTTGTAAATTTAGATCCACAAACTCGTCAATAAACAGCTCATAAATTCCAAATACGAAGATTAGCAGCACGATGGCGACCAGATACAGATCGATCGCCGTTATTATTTCGCTTAAAATGCCAATATAAAGCGCTCGCTCGCTCTGCGGGGCTAGGAAAAATTCCACGATTTTATAAAGCGCCGAGCAGATTTCGTAGCTTGCCATCACAAATATCGTCGCACTAGCCGCAACACAAAAAATAACAGGCAGAAGCGTTAGAGACTTGCTGCAAAGCAAAAATTTTTCAAATATAGCTTTCATTTCTTCCTTAAATTTTAATTCGAGATTAGCCGCTCCGCAAACGAATGTATAAATTTAAAAGCCGCTCTATGCCGAAGCGCCCTTTTAAATTTACGCTCGTTTACAATCGCGTAAATTTATCTCTTTTGATCGCGCCCGTTTGAGTCTTTAAAATTTTGCGCCCGATTAAAGGCGCAAAATTTCAGCTCGCGGCGTTAAATTTTAACTAGGCTGATTTGCAAATTTTATTCGCCAGACCTCGGCGCCGAAACCGCGCGCGCAACCGTATCCGCGCACAAAGTCTCGGCAACTCTGCTAAATTTATCTTACTTGTCTTGCTGCATATCTATCCAGCGAAGCGCGATGCGCACGGCGTTTGTAGCCGCTCCGACGCGGATTTGATCGGCGCTGCACCAAAGATGCAGAATTTTATCGTCGAAATTGTCCCTGCGAAGCCTGCCGACGTAGGTTTCGTTCGTATCGCTCGAAAGCAGCGGCATCGGGTATTGCTTTTTGCTCGGATCGTCTACGAGCACGATACTAGGCGCGTTTCTTAAAATTTCGCGCACGCGGCTAATCTCGAAATCCTTTTTAAATTTAATCGTGATCGCCTCGCTGTGGCTGCGAAGTACCGGCACGCGCACGCAGGTAGCCGAAACGGCGAAGTTTTTATGCAAAATTTTCTGCGTTTCGTTCACCATCTTCATCTCTTCTTTGGTGTAGTCGTTGTCCAAAAACACGTCGATGTGCGGGATGACATTCATCGCGATCTGATGCGGGAAAACCTTCGGCTCGCACTCATCAAGCTTAAAAGCGAAAAACTGCTGTAACTGCTCTACAAGCTCGCTCATACCCTCTTTACCTGCACCGCTCGTCGCCTGGTAGGTGCTTACATCTACGCGCTCGATATCAAACGCGTCATCAAGCGGCTTAAGAATTTGAACCATCTGGATAGTTGAGCAGTTTGGATTAGCGATGATGCCTGTCTCTTCCCATAGCTTTATATCCTGAGGATTACACTCGGGCACTACGAGCGGGACATTTTCTTGCATACGAAAGTGGCTCGTGTTATCTATCACCACTGCGCCGCTTGCCGCAGCAAATGGCACGTAATGCGCCGAAATAGAGCCACCCGCGCTAAAAAATGCGATGTCAATCTCGTTTTCGTCGAAGGTGCTGTCCGTTAGCTCCCTCACGACGTATTCTTTGCCGCGGAATTCCACCTTCTCGCCCGCGCTCTTTGCGCTTGCAAGCGGCAGTATGTCCTTTACGGGGAAGTTCATCTCGTCTAAGACGCGCAAAATCTCCTCGCCTACGGCGCCGGTAGCGCCTACGATGGCGATATTGTAACTACTCATCCTCTCCTCCTTTTAAAATTTCATCGCTAGGGCCGTCGCTCTGCGAATTTTTACTATCCAAATTTGAATTTAATAAATTTTCATCCTGCGCAAGCTCGTCCGCTTCGCCCTCGTCGCCCTCCTCAGCTTTCGGGCAGGTCGCGATGCTCACGACGTCGTCGCCCTCGACATTTACGACGATGACGCCGCTGGTGTTGCGGCCCGCTTTGCGGATGCTTTGCATATCCACGCGGATCATCTTGCCGCTCGTAGTAAGCGCCATAAGATCCATCTCCTCATCGACCATCACGACGCCGATGAGCTCGCCCGTGCGGTTGGTGAGCTTCATGCAGATGACGCCCTTGCCGCCGCGGTTTGTGAGGCGATACTCGCTCGCGGTCGTGCGCTTGCCGATACCCTTTTGGCTCACGCTTAAAATTTCTTGCATGTCGCTTAAAATAAACGCAGCACCGATAACCTCGTCGCCTTTTTCTTTAAATTTAATCCCCTTTACGCCACGAGCGATGCGCCCCATCTGGCGAATTTTATTTAGATTAAATTTAAGGCACATTCCCTTTTTCGTAGCGATGAAGAGCATATTTTCGTTGGCGCTTTGCGGCTCGCCCTCTTGCGCGCCCTCGCCTTGCGAAATTTCATCTGAAATTTCATCCTCACTTCCCTCCAAAATATCCTGCTCAGTCTGCTCTAGAATTTCGCCGCCGTCCAGATCGTCGCCGCTTAGAGTGCCTCCCTTATAGTTTTGCATCTCATCGGCGCTGTTTGGAGCGATGAGAGCGGTTACTAGAGTATCGTCCTCATCTAGGCTGATAGCGCGGATGCCGAGCGAACGGATGTTTTTAAACTCGCTTAAATTCGTGCGTTTTACGATGCCGTTGCGAGTGAAAAATACGAGCGACTTACTCGGATCAAAATCGGTCGTAGGGATAATCGCCATGATCTTTTCGTCCGCGCCGAGCTGGATTAAATTTACTACCGCCTTGCCCTTTGCGGTGCGCGAGCCCTCCGGGATTTTATAGACCTTAAGCCAGTAAAGCTGCCCGCGGTCGGTGATAAACATAAGCGTATCGTGGGTGTTGGACGTAAAAAAGCTCTCGATGAAGTCGTCATCATACGTCGTGACCGCCACGCGCCCCTTGCCGCCGCGCTTTTGCTTCTCGTAGGTCTTGCTAGGCACGCGCTTGATGTAGCCGCGGTGAGTGATCGTAACGACCATATTTTCATTCGCGATTAGATCTTCTATGTCGATATCCTCGTAGTCATCGACGATTTCGGTGATGCGCGGGCATTTAAATTTATCCTTGATCTCTAAAAGCTCATCTTTGATGATCCCCTCGATCAGCTCCTCGCTCTTTAGGATCGCGTCAAGCCGCTTTATCTCGGCTAAAATTTCTTTTAGCTCCTCCTCGATCTTTTCACGCTCAAGTCCCGTTAGGCGGCTTAGCCTCATATCCAAAATCGCGCCCGATTGCGCCTCGCTGAGGCCGAATCTGCTCATTAAATTTTCGCGCGCGACGTTGGTATCGGCGGAGTTTCTAATCACATCAATCACTTCGTCGATATTATCTAGCGCAATCTTCAAGCCCTCTAAGATGTGCGCTCTAGCGCGCGCTTTTTGAAGCTCAAAAATCGTGCGGCGGATGATGACGGTTTTTCTGTGGTTCAAAAACAGTTTCAAAAGCTCTATCAGCGTAAAAATCTTCGGCTCTTTGCCGTCGATTGCGAGCATTATCACGCCGAAGGTCGCCTCCATCGTGGTTTGCTTAAATAGATTATTCAGCACGATCTCGCTCATCGCGTCGCGCTTAAGCTCGATTACTACGCGAATTCCGTCGCGATCGCTCTCGTCGCGCACTTCGGAGATGCCCTCGATCTGCTTTTCTTTTACGAGATCTGCGATCTGCTCGATCAGGCGCGCTTTATTGGTCTGATACGGCAGCTCGTCGATTACGATGACGTCTTTACTAGCCTTTTTTTCGATATGGGTTTTGGCACGAATTTTAACGCGCCCTCTGCCCGTTTTATACGCCTCGATGATCCCTTTTTTGCCGTAGATGATGCCACCGGTCGGAAAATCGGGACCCTTGATCTCGCCCATGATCTCCTCTAGGCTTGCGTTTTTATTCTCAAGCAGTATCAAAAGACCGCCCACAAGCTCATCTAGGCTGTGCGGCGGGATATTCGTCGCCATTCCTACGGCGATTCCGCTTGAGCCGTTAAGCAGTAAATTCGGCACGCGCGCAGGCAGGACGTCGGGCTCGTTCAGGCTCTCGTCGTAGTTCGGCACGAAATCGACCGTCTCTTTATCCAGGTCTTTTAGCAGCTCTTCGGCTAGCGGCGTCATACGCGCTTCGGTATACCTCATCGCCGCCGCGCCGTCGCCGTCGATCGATCCGAAGTTACCCTGCCCGTCCACGGAAGGAATTCTCATCGAAAAGCTCTGCGCCATTCGCACGAGCGCATCATAAACGGCGGTATCGCCGTGCGGATGGTATTTACCGATAACGTCTCCTACGATACGGGCGGATTTTTTGTATGGCTGGCGAGAGCCCACGCCAAGATCGTTCATCGCGTATAAAATTCGCCTATGCACCGGCTTTAGGCCGTCTCTGGCGTCCGGCAGCGCACGACCGATGATAACGCTCATCGAGTAATCAAGATAGCTCGTCTTGATCGATTCTTCGACGTCGATATCGATGATCTCCTGATTTTCAAACATATTTGATTGCATAAATATCCTTTTAAAATTTAACGAGCGATTATAGCGAATTATTCTTTTGCATTAGCTAAAACCAAGCCGCACACGGGCATAAAGCCGCCATCGATCAAGCTCTCGCGCGCTTGCAGCATGCTAAGACCCGAGGTGATGATGTCGTCTACTAGGATCACGGGGAATTTCGGCAGGGTTAAAATTTTAAAATTTCGCTTGTGTTTTAGGCGAAATTCCAAACTCTGCCCCGTGTATTTGACGCGGTTTTGCGCGCGCAGGCAGTGAAATTTTGGCTCCACGAGTTCGCTTTTTAGCGCGCGAGCTAGGATCGCCGTGTGCGAATAGCCGCTGCGAGCGTCATCATCCAGCGGCACGGCGTTAAATTTAAAAATCCCGTCCGTTTTAAACGTTTCGTAATTTTGCGGATTTGCAGAAATTTCGCGCTGCAGATGAAGCGGGAATTTCGCTAAGCTTAAAGAGGCTATGCGCGCAAGCACTGCAGCGCCGTATTCGTGATGTTTAGAAAGTATAAGCTCTCGAATTTCGGAGTAGCCGTAGTAGTAAAATACGCTAAAGCCCTCCACCTGCCGCATACCTAGGCGGCATTCGGCTAAATTTGCGGCGCAGGCGGCGCAGATCGTGCGCAGGCTAAACGCGCCGCAATTTACGCAGCGCATCTAAAGCGTAGAGATGATTTGATCGGCAGATTTTTTGACGATGTCGCCAAGCAAGCTTTGCACGAAAGGATTAAGCGATCTAGCCGTGCGAAGCGCCGTAAATTGGCTCTGATCCTGCGAAACGCGCTTGGTCGTAGTTTTGTTGCCCTGCACGATAGAGATCGCGACCTCGCCTCTTGCGCTCATATTTTCCTTCGAGTAGCCGTTGATCGCCGCCGAGATGCTTCTAATGTTTACGGTTACGATATTCGGGCTTGCCGGATCGATCTTTACGCCGCGAGCCTCAAGCTCCGCGCGTAAAGCTTTGTCGAACCACGCCGAGAGATTGTTTTTTAAAAGTACCTCATCGACCAGCTTGCCGTTATTATCGTTGATGACGGCGATTACCATCTGATTTTCGCGCTGATCGTTGATCGCGTTGATATTTACCGACTTGCCGCTTACGGTCTGATCGGCCTTAGAAAGATACGGATTTAAGCTGATGACGCTGCTGGTTTGCGAGCAAGCGACAAAAAATAGCGCAAATACGCCGATTAAAAATTTTTTCATTTTTATCCTTTTTCTGAAATTCGGGCGCATTGTAGCACTAAATTTAAAATTTATAGATTTTTTTGTATCATTGCGAGATCAAAGGAGAAATTTTGCAAGCACTCGCTTTAAAATACAGACCCAAAAGCTTCGATCAGCTCATCGGTCAAGACGCCGTCGCCAAAAGCCTCGCGCACGCGCTGGATTCGGGCAGGCTGAGCCACGCATATCTTTTCAGCGGACTTCGCGGCAGCGGCAAAACCTCGACGGCTAGGATTTTTGCCAAAGCGCTTTTATGCGACAAAGGCCCCACCGGCAAGCCGTGCGAGCTCTGCGATAACTGCGTAATGGCAAACGAGGGGCGCCACATCGACATCATCGAGATGGACGCCGCCAGCCACCGCAAGATCGACGATATTCGCGAGCTCATCGAGCAGACGAAGTATCATCCCGCAAGCGCGCGCTTTAAAATTTTCATCATCGACGAGGTGCATATGCTCACCAAAGAGGCTTCCAACGCGCTTTTAAAGACGCTTGAGGAGCCGCCTAGCTACGTAAAATTTATCCTTGCGACCACCGATCCGCTCAAGCTTCCCGTCACGGTTCTATCGCGCACGCAGCACTTTCGCTTTAAGCCGATCGCCAAAAGCGCCGTCGTAGCGCATCTAGAGCAAATTTTAAAAACCGAAAACATCGCTTACGAAGAGGGCGCGCTCGAAATTCTAGCGCGCAGCGGCTCGGGCTCGCTACGAGACACGCTCACGCTCCTCGATCAGGCGATTATCTTTAGCCGCGAAGGTATCACCGAGCGTGCGATCGCCGATATGCTAGGCCTGCTCGATCCCGCCAAAATTGGCGAAATTTTAGACGTAGTGCTGCGCCAAGACCGTGCGGGCGCGATCGAGATCATCAAAGAGGTCGAAAACTACAACGCCGAGACGATAATCGACGAGATGATCGCAAATTTAAAGGATAAATTCCTGCGCCGCGACGCGAAATTTAGCCTGCTGATGTATGAGCGGTTTTTCCGCATTTTAGCGGGCGCTAAGAGCATGCTCGCCATCAGCCCCGACAACACCTACGCGATTTCTATGATGATTTTTATGATGATGGAGGCGGTCAATCTGCGCGAGATCGACGAGCTGATCGAGGTCGGCAGATCGCTGGATCAAGGCGAGGGCTATGCTTCCGCTTCGGCGCCTAATTTAAACGCGCAAAGCTCTGCGCTGAATTTTAGATCGAATTCCAATCAAAGCGCGTCATTTGCGCCAAATAGTGAGCCAGGCGGCGCGGCTTTTGCACCGAGCGACCAGGGTAGCGCGACAAACGGAGTGCCGAGCTTTACTGCGAGCGCAAAACGTCCCGCAAGCTCGACACAAAACTCCGGTGCGGCAAAACAGAGCCCTGACGCGGGCGGCGAGATCAAACCTGGCACGGTGGCGCAGACGCAAAATTCTAACTCTTCCATCAAAACGGGCGCTCAAAATGAAATTTACGAGAATTTTTTAGCCAAAATTTACGACCGCGATTACGATCTGGGCGAGAAATTTAGCAAGTGCGTGGAATTTTTAAAGTTCGAGTGCGGCACGCTGTATCTGCTCTCGCGCGCGCAGGGGCAGGACAGAGAGTACCTGCGCAAGGGCTCACGAGCGATAAATAGCGTGCTAAAATCGCTTTTCGGCGAGAGCACAAAAATAAAAATCGAGCAAAGCGCGCCACAAAACGGCGATGATCCCGCCCAAAGCAAGCGCGATCGGAATTCCGCAGGTGGTACAACCGCTACACAAAGCAAGAATTCTACGCAAGGCGCGACTTCCGAATCCAGCGCCAATACTGCGCGCCCGAGAAATTCGACCTCACAAAGCCCTGTAAATTCCGCGTCGCAAAATTTTACTGAAAGCCCCACCTCTAGCAGCATGCAAGAAAATCCCGAATCTACGCAAACGGGCGAGCAAGATCATAGGAATTTAACCGGCGCGCAAGAGAGCGAGCAGAGCTGTGCACCGCAAATAAATTCCGCCGCAAATAAGGCGCAAGCCGCAAAATTGCAAACGGATGCGGCAAGAAATTCCAAGCAGCAAAATTTGAAAAATTCTACGATGCAAAATTCTGCACAGCGAAATTCCGCGACGAATTCCAATTCGCAAAATTCCGCTTCAAATTCCAAGCTGCAAAATTCTGAAATTTCTTCAGGAGATGACGGCGGGGAGAAAGACGATCTGTTAAGATCCACCGATCCGCAAAACTACGCCGCAAAGCCCCGCGATACGAGCAAGAGCGTGCGCGCCGCCAAGGCAGGCCTCGCCGAGCTCGCAAACGGCGCGCAGGACGGCAAGGAAATTTTGATCTCCGAGATGAATAGACTCTTTGGCGAGCCCACCAAAATCACAGAATAACGCTTTATGCGGATTAAATTTGCCTCCGTGCGATTTTAAAATTTAAACGTGCAAAAGCGTATCTAAATTTAAGCGGTGAATGGAGCTCGCACGATAAATTTTAAATTTCGCGGCGCACAATCAAGCTCCAAAGAGCGAACTTTTAAATTTGATCGTCAAAGCGAGCTTTAAATTTTCGCCAAAGCAAAGCGCATTTTAAATTTAACCGCCTAAGAAATCTAAGATTTATATGCCGCGACAGTCTAAATTTAGCGCTGCAAGTATCCACGCAGTCTGTCCCGTGCGAGCTCAAAATCCAAATTTAAACGCACTCTCCGCAGTTCAAAGATAAAATTTTGTGCGTCTGTATCGCAAAGATAAAATCCCGCGCTACCCGGCGCCCTGCCCTCCGCGATACGATTTTAGCCGTGCCCCTTTTTTCAAACTTTCATCAAACTTTGCTATACGATTTTGCCGGCAATCTGCGCGGCTGCTCGTGCAAAAACGCAGGCTACGATCGCTCGCGGGTGCCGTAAGTCAAAGCCGAATTTCGCCAGGGTAAAACCGCGGCGAGTCGAGTCGCCCTGAAATTTTAAAAAATTTATCTCGCAAACGGGCTGCTGTCCGCGATGCTCGCTTATGAATTTTACGCGGGCGCGGCGGGCGAATTAGCTAAAATTTAGCGCTTTTGGTGTAGAATTCGAGCAAATTTCAATCCAAAGGTCATTAAAATGCGCGGATATAAAATTTTCTCCGGCACCGCAAATCCCGAATTTGCCAAAAAAATCTCCAAATATCTCTCGCTGCCGCTTAGCGAGTGCGCGATCAAAACCTTCAGCGACGGCGAAATCAGCGTCCAGATCGGCGAGAGCGTGCGCGGCAAGGACGTCTTCGTCATCCAACCGACCTGCGCGCCCGCAAACTCCAATCTGATGGAGCTTCTGATCCTAACCGACGCGCTGAAGCGCTCCAGCGCGAACTCGATCACGGCGGTCGTGCCCTACTTCGGCTACGCTCGCCAAGACCGCAAGGCAGCTCCGCGCGTGCCGATTAGCGCGAAGCTCGTGGCAAATATGATGCAGACGGCGGGGATCGACCGCGTCGTCACGATGGATCTGCACGCGGGGCAGATACAGGGCTTTTTCGACGTGCCCGTCGATAACCTCTACGGCTCGCTGATATTTTTGGATTATCTGAAAGAGAAAAATTTAAAAAATCCGATCATCGCCAGCCCCGACGTGGGCGGCGTCGCGCGCGCCAGAAGCTTCGCTAAAAAGCTCTCGCTCGATCTGGTGATCGTCGATAAGCGCCGCGAGGAGGCGAACAAAAGCGAGGTGATGAATATCATCGGCGACGTCGCGGGCAAGGACGTGATCCTAATCGACGATATGATCGATACCGCGGGCACTATCGTCAAGGCCGCGGGCGCGTTTAAGGAACGGGGCGCGAAGAGCGTCAGCGCGTTTTGCACGCACGCCGTGCTAAGCGGCCCGGCATACGAGCGCATCGAAAGCGGCGCACTGGACGGCCTAGTCGTGACCGACACGATCCCGCTAAAGCAGGAAAGCGACCGCATCAAGGTAATCAGCGTCGCTCCACTCTTCGGCGAGGTCATCAGGCGCGTATATCACGACGAGAGCGTAAACAGCTTATTCAAATAAAATTTTAAAATTTAAAGCGTCGTGCGGTTTGTTTTAAACAGCCGCAGGAATGCGAACAATAGGCATCTTATAATAAAAGATCGCGGCTCAGCCGCAAATAAAGCACTTATGCCTGCGAGCTCTAAATTTACAGCGTTTTAGCTCGCTGTGATTTGACTATTGTCGATTTAACTGCGACGCGAAATTTAGCTTCTACGCGGCAAATTTAACCTCTGCGCGGTATTTACTCCGCGTGGCGGAAAAATTTAACTGTAACCACAGAGCAAATTTACCGCACTAACCGCTGCAAGTCGCATTTTAATCCGCCGTATTAACTCTGCTAGACTGCGTTTTAAATTTGTCGTAAAATTTTCTGCATATTTGATGAGATCGCGCAGCGCCGCTACGCTTTAAATTTATAATAATTTGCCGCGCATTCGCGTCTGTATATGCAGCTGCGCTTCTGCAAAACTCTCATCCTCTAAATCGTGCAAAACTACGTTTTAAATTTCGCCGCAAAATCCGCAGCCCGCACTGGCAAGCATGCGCCCGCCGATCGCATTTAAATTTAGTGCCGAAATTCTTTATATTTTAGAGCATTGTGAGGACTTAAATGCCGTTTTCCCAAGCGTTCGCCGCTTCATTGGCGAGGAGCTATCGATATGTCGGTAGCCCTCAAGCAATCCGCTTCTTTAAATTTTACCGCTCAAGCTCGCAGCGATTTTTTAAAATTCCGCTATTTAGAAGTCCGCAAGACGTCGAAAACTATTTATGATGGTTTAGATCATGCGAACCGCCACATACGCCAGCCAGTCGTGTTTTAAAATTTTACTGCAGTTTAGTTTGCGATGTAAAGCCCTTGAGCCACTAAAAGCTCTTTATGATCTCCATTAAATGCTTGACAAGAGCCGTAATTGCGGCATTTTCATAGCTATCATCCGTATTTTGCAACGCTATGGTTTTCATATTGCCGAAAAATCCCGGATCGTAATGCTCGATGTCATTTTGCACGTAACTTCTTAAAATTTGACCGTTTCTTACTAGTTTAACCTCATAAATAAACTCTATGCCACCGATTCTATCGCTAGGAAACGGAGTAGCTTCGCCCGTAAAGCCCCTGTGGTGCTTTATTGTAATTTTAAGCTCGTCGGTAGAGTTTTGATCCAGTAGGTTCGCCTCCTTTAACGCCGCTAAAAGCTGCTCGTTATACTTTTTCTCGACCGCTTCCGGCGATTGATAGACAAATTTTTTCGGATTATGGTTTTGGAAGTGTTGGTAGGTAATCCCCTTGAATTTATACGCGCTTGCGATCGGCACTTTCGGTTGAGACTGCCCGCAACCAACAAAGAATAGCGCCGCAAGAAGCAAAGCAAAAAATTTTTTCATTTTCTATCCTTTAAAATTTCATGAAATTATACAAAAATGGGGTTTAGCCCGGGCTAAATTTACGATCTTTCGGTGCCACTATGCGTTTAAATTTTGATAAATTTAAGCGAAAGCGTAAATTTTAAGCGTAGCTGGGCGGCTAAATTTCAAATCCTTTAAATTTGCAACCCATTTAAATTTCAAAGCCTCTTCAAATTTAAAATTTAATCCGAATTTGATCTGAAATTTTATAAAATTACGCCGTTTTAAACGGGCTTTGAAAGCGCAAAAGAGTTTCGCAAGCCCGAAAGAAAGGAGGCTATATGCCTACTTTTAGCACCAAAGACTACAAAGCCGCCCTTCGCAACCGCAGCGCACGAACCACGAGCGCAGGCGGATTTAGCGTCAAAAACGACAACTCCTTCATCGTGATCTTCGTCATTGCGATGATGGTCTTTATATTTTTTTACGGCGTGTCGGCCGGGCTTGATTTAGATGAATTTTTTTTAGGAAACGGACGCGGTCGCGGCGGAGGCGGGATTTTAGGACTTTTGATCGCAGGCGTAGCTTGGTATCAAGGGCGCGATGGCGGCGGGCTGTTTAAATTTAGCGACCATGCGATCACCTTCGTTTCAAACGAGCGCAAGAGCGAAATTCTGCTCTTTAATATCGACTACGTTAGGCTCACGCCAGGCTTTTTGCGCACCTGCACCGGCTACACGGCGCTTAGCCACTCCCGCTACGTAAAATACGAGCAGTTCTTCACATTTGGAATCGGATCGATCATCGCGCTGTGGCTAGTCGGTATCGCCATGAGCGAGCGTGTGGGGATGGCGTTCGTGATAATGGTCGTGGGCGTCGTGATCTTTATCTTCGCCAAGGCGCTTTCGTCGTGGCGGCTAAACGGCGACTTTCACGACATCTTGCTGCGCGACACCGTGCTGATCCGCGGCAAGGATCTGAACGACCGCGTGCTGTGGTTTGCGATCACGCCCGGCCGCAACGACCGCCGCAGGCTGCGCGCTTACTTCAAAGAGCATCTTGACTTCGACATCGACGGCGGCTGATTTTGGTTTAAAATTTAAAGGCTTGAGCGCGGATAGAGTAGCAGAATTTTACGACGCAAAATTTTAAGGCAAATTCCACGCGACGGAGTTTCGCAGTCTAAATTTTACAGAGCGAAATTCCGAGGCGCAAAATTCTACGATATAAAATTTACGAAGCAGAATTTCACGGCGTAAATTTCAAAGCCGCAGATGCTTGCCGCAATATTTGCAGCCCTATACGGCGAACTCCACCTCGCTTAACCGCCCCAAATTATCAAACGAAAAGAGCGTATCATTTTTAAAATTCGCTACGATCTTGCCCGCTGCTTAGCTAAATTTCGTGCCATTTCTAAGCAAAAGCGCCCCCGATAAAATGGCGTGATTTAGCTGAAACGCGCCTGTGTAATCGCGCGCCAAAGAGATGAGCTCGCTTGCGTCCTTACCGGGCCTGATCGTACCATCTGGCGCCACGCACTCGCCTGCCACAAACGCCACAAACACCGCTCCGCCGGCGTGCGGGCAGCGGTAGTAATATAACGGCTCCTGCGATAGCCCGCACGCGATCGCGCTTAGAGTATGCCCGTTTATCTCCTCGCTTAGTGCAAGCTTAGGCGTGCTAAGCTCCGTTAGCCCGTGCCGCAAGCCGAAGTCGCGCACATCTCGCGCAAGGGCAAGTGGCCGCTCATCAAGGCGGTTTACGTTCTCATACCCCCACAGCCACGTGCGGCTGCTGCTCGCTTCGCTACCGATATACCAGATGGCGCGCGGCGCATCATCGCCGGAGAGGGTCTTACCGCGCTCAAAATCCACAGACCGGCGCCTGCCCTTTGTGATCAGCTTCGAGCCCATCTCTTGCACCCTTGCGCCGCAGCCTAAACATGCCGAAAATAGATCAGTAAAGCTGCTCCTATCCACGCCTAAGCGGTCTAAAATTCCATTTTTCTCCTTTTTTTACGCCGATAAATTTAGCGCTTTTGCTGGATTTATCGGCACGCCCTATTATGCGCCGCGCACGCCGTTTTGCTATAAAACACTCGCACTATGGAAATTTCATGCGGCAAGACGGGCAAAATTTAATCAAATTTTATAAAGTCGCAGCGGATAAAATTTCATAGCGGACACCATCGGGATAAAAATTTTGTAGCCGAGCTGCGGACGCGACCGCAACGATCAACGGGCGGCAAAAATTTAAACCGCTCGCGGGATGTTGAATTTGAAAGGCAAAATTTTAGCCTAACGGCGAGCGGCAGAATTCTACAACCGAGCAGTGAACGCTAGAGCTTAAAACGGCGCAAAACGGGCGCGCAACAGCGAATGTATCAGCTCAGGCGGCAAGCGATAGTTAAAGCCGTGCAGTCATAAAATTTAGATCGTCTCTTGAGATAGTAAAATTTAAAGACGAAATTTCATACCGAACGATGAGCCGCTAAATTTGAACCGCCCGAGCGATCGTCAAAATTTAAAAGCGAATTTTACGACAGCGCGGCAAAAGATGAAATTTAGATCACCCGCGCGATAAATTTAGTCGATCTTTAGCACGCTCAAAAACGCCTCGCTCGGCAGATTTACCTTACCGATCGCCTTCATGCGCTTCTTACCCTCTTTTTGCTTCTCGAGCAGCTTGCGCTTGCGCGTGATATCGCCGCCGTAGCACTTGGCAGTCACGTTTTTGCCCATGGCGCGGACGTTTTCGCGAGCGATGATCTTATTGCCGATGCTTGCTTGGATCGCGACCTCAAAAAGCTGCCGCGGCACGATCTCCTTCATCGCTTTGACGAGGTCGCGCCCCTTGGATTCGGCCTTTGAGGCGGGCACGATGATCGAGAGCGCATCGACCGCTTCGCCGGCGACGCGGATGTCGAGCTTGACTAGATCGCCGCGCCTATAATCGATCGGCTCGTAATCAAAGCTCGCATAGCCCTTGGTGCAGGACTTGAGCTTGTCGTAAAAGTCCATTATGATCTCGTTTGTCGGCACGTCGTATTCGAGCAGGACGCGCTCCGGCGTGATGTAGTCCATCTTGGTTTGGATGCCGCGGCGTAAATTTAAAAGGCTAATGAGATTGCCCAAAAACTCGCTCGGGGTGATGATAGTTGCTCTGACGTAGGGCTCCTCGATGCGCTCGATGAAATTTGGCGCGGGAAGCTCGCTGGGGCTGTGTATCCGCACGCACGAGCCGTCCGTGAGATACACGGCGTATGTGACGGTCGGCGCCGTGGCGATGAGATCGAGATCAAACTCGCGCTCGAGCCGCTCCTTCACGACCTCCATATGCAGTAGCCCCAAAAACCCGACGCGAAAGCCAAATCCTAGCGCAAGCGACGTTTCAGGCTCGTAGCTAAGCGAGCTGTCGTTTAGGCTGAGCTTATCCAAAGCGTCGCGCAGATCTTCAAATTTATCGGTCTGCACGGGATATATGCCCGCAAACACGAAAGGCTTAGCCTTCTCAAATCCGCCCACCGGCGCGGCGGCGCGTTTTTTAAAAAGCGTGATCGTATCACCCACCTGCACGTCGGCGACGTTTTTTAGCCCCATTACTACGATGCCCACTTCGCCGCTGCTAAGCTCGCGGGTTTTGGCGGGCGCGAGCGGGTTGGGATACATCAGATCGAGCACTTCGTGGCGGTTCTCGCTACCCATAATATAGACCTCGTCGCCCTTTTTTAGCACGCCGTCGTAGAGCCTCACAAGCGCGAGCGCGCCTAGGTAGTTATCAAACCAGCTGTCGTAGATGAGCGCCTTAAGCGGCGCGGCATCGTCCGTTTTGGGCGCGGGGATGCGAGTGATTATCGCCTCTAAAAGCTCCTTGATACCCACGCCCGTTTTGGCGCTGACCTCGATCGCGCTGCTGCAATCAAGCCCAATGACGTGCTCGATCTCATCTTTTACGCGCTGCGGATCGGCGGCGGGCAGATCGATTTTGTTGAGCACGGGGATGATTTCAAGGTTGTGCTGTAGCGCGATATAGACGTTTGCGATGGTTTGCGCCTCCACGCCCTGGCTAGCATCCACGACTAGCAGCGCGCCCTCGCAACTAGCTAGGCTACGGCTTACCTCGTAGCTAAAATCAACGTGTCCTGGGGTGTCTATCAAATTTAGAACAAAATTTTGCCCATTTAGTGCGTAGTTTAGGCGGACAGACTGGGCTTTGATCGTGATGCCACGCTCTTTTTCGATGTCCATCGTGTCCATGATTTGCGAGCTCATCTCACGGTCGCTTACGGCGCCACACTCCTGAATGAGACGATCTGCAAGCGTGCTTTTGCCGTGGTCTATATGAGCGATGATGCTAAAATTTCTAATGTTTTTCATGAAATCCCTAGTTAAATTTTAGGCGATTTTATAAAAAAAATCGTTAAAGTTGAGTAAAAATGAGTTTGCTAGGCTAGCAAGGCCTAAATTTAAAGCTCAAATTTAGCTCTTAAACTTTTACACAAAGCGCAGAGCACAACGCAAAGTGAATATAAAAAATAAAGATAAGCAAGAAGCGGCAAAAAAACAAGAAAACCTGAAGCATAAA
>NZ_CALIJA010000195.1 GCF_938017615.1 uncultured Campylobacter sp.
GTGAAAACCGAGCGTGCTTAGAAGTGTAAATTTAATACTCTCCGCTTGCCGCGCAGAGCTTTTACGCTCCTTAAAAATTTCAAATTCCGATGCCGCGCCGAATTTGGGCGAATAATCAAAAATTCATTTCAAATTTGGTAAAATCAGGTGAATTTATTTTTAAGGAAAAACATGGACGAGGGAAAGAAAAAGACGCTGGATGCGGCGCTAAAATCGATCGACAAAGCTTTCGGCAAGGGCACGCTCGTGCGGCTAGGCGATAAGCAGGTCGAGCCGATAGACGCCATCTCTACGGGCTCTGTGGGGCTTGACATCGCGCTTGGCATCGGCGGCGTGCCGAAAGGGCGTATCATCGAGGTTTACGGGCCTGAGAGCTCGGGTAAGACGACGCTTACGCTTCACATCATCGCCGAGTGCCAAAAGGCGGGCGGAATTTGCGCATTCGTAGACGCCGAGCACGCGCTGGACGTCAAATACGCTTCAAATTTAGGCGTCGATACCGACAATCTCTACGTCAGCCAGCCCGACTTCGGCGAGCAGGCGCTCGACATCGTAGAAACCTTAGCAAAGAGCGGCGCGATCGATCTTATCGTCGTAGATAGCGTCGCTGCGCTCACGCCGAAAAACGAGATCGAGGGCGATATGGGCGATCAGCACGTAGGGCTTCAGGCGCGACTTATGAGCCAAGCGCTGCGTAAGCTCGCGGGCGTCGTGCATAAGATGAATACGACGGTGATCTTTATCAACCAAATCCGTATGAAGATCGGCGCGATGGGCTACGGCACGCCAGAGACAACGACCGGCGGCAATGCGCTTAAATTTTACGCTTCGGTGCGCATCGACATACGCAAGATCGCTACTTTGAAACAAAACGAAGAGAGCATCGGCAACCGCGCCAAGGTCAAGGTCGTGAAAAACAAGGTGGCGCCGCCGTTTAAGATCGCGGAATTTGACATAATGTTCGGCAAGGGCATCAGTAAGGTGGGCGAGCTGATCGATTACGGCGTCAAGCTCGACATCGTCGATAAAAGCGGTGCGTGGTTCAGCTACGGCGATACGAAGCTAGGTCAAGGTCGCGAAAACGCTAAAATTTATCTAGAGAATAACCCTGCCGTCGCTGAAGAGATCACGGCAAAGATCCGCGAGCAGATGGGTAGCGTAAATTTCAGCGCAGACGCGGACGATGAAGAAAATTTACAAAGTGGAGATGAATGATGATTTATATCGAAGATGTTTATGCGATAGAGGTGCTAGATAGCCGTGGCAACCCGACCGTGAAAGCGACCGTGGCTCTAAGCGACGGCACCGTAGCAAGCGCGATAGTCCCAAGCGGCGCAAGTACTGGCAAACGCGAGGCGCTGGAGCTTCGCGACGGGGGCGATAGATACTGCGGCAAGGGCGTGCTAAAGGCGGTAGAAAACGTAAATTCGCAGATCGCCGAAGCCGTGATCGGACTGGATGCATTTGATCAAAAGGCGCTTGATGATGAGATGAGAGAGCTTGACGGCACCGATAATTACTCAAATTTAGGCGCGAACGCCGTGCTTGGCGTATCTATGGCGGTAGCGCGCGCGGCTGCAAAAAGCCTTGACGTGCCTTTGTATCGCTACCTGGGCGGCGCGAACGCTAGCGTACTGCCGGTGCCGATGTTTAATATCATCAACGGCGGCGCGCACGCGAACAACAGCGTGGATTTTCAAGAATTTATGATTATGCCGTTTGGATTTGATAAATTTAGCGACGCATTGCGAGCGGCGAGCGAAATTTACCACACGCTAAAAGGTCTACTAAACGCGGCAGGCCATAGCACGGCAGTGGGCGACGAGGGCGGATTTGCGCCAAATTTAAACGACAACGAAGAGCCGATCAAGCTCATCATGCAAGCCATCGAAAAAGCTGGCTACAAAGCGGGCGAGCAGATCAAACTAGCTCTCGACGTCGCAGCTAGCGAGCTGTACGAAAACGGCAAATATAAGCTAGAGGGCAAGGAATTTAGCAGCGAAGAGCTGATAGAGCGATACGCGCAGCTTTGCGAGAGGTATCCGATATTTTCGATCGAAGACGGCCTAAGCGAGGACGACTGGACGGGCTGGGCGAAGCTAACTAGCAGGCTTGGCTCTAAAGTGCAGCTCGTGGGCGACGATCTATTTGTAACGAACGAGAAAATTTTGCGCGAAGGCATCGCCAAAGGTGTAGGCAACGCGATCCTAATCAAACCAAATCAAATCGGCACCGTCAGCCAAACTATGCAGACGATCCGCCTAGCGCAGCGCAAAGGCTACCGCTGCGTGATGAGCCACAGAAGCGGCGAGAGCGAGGATAGCTTTATCGCGGACTTCGCCGTCGCGATGAATACGGGCCAAATCAAAACGGGCGCGACCTCAAGAAGCGAACGCAACGCAAAATACAACCGCCTGCTTGAGATCGAGCGCGAGACGTACGAGTTTTTGGGAAATAAAATTTAAAATGTTTTTTAAAAAAAAGTCCAAGCGGGGCTTAAAAGGCGGCGCGCAGCGCACCTATGCGGACGGAGCGGATTACGCAGACACGCAAGGCAGATATTTAGACGCAGACTTTGACGAGGACGATTTTTTTGACGATGAAGAATTTTATAGCGATGAAAATTTTGGCGGAGGCTTTAGCGAGGTAGGGGCTGGCTTCCGCAAAAATCGCAACGGAACCTCACGCGGCGTAGACGAAACAGGCTCTGCCTCTGATGCCACAAGCAGCAGCTCTAATTTAAGTGGCAAAAGCTTTGCTGCAAGCGGAAACTACGAAGGCAGCGTGCAAGCAGATGCGGGCTTTTACGGCGCAGAATTTATTGGGAGTGGTGATTTAAAGAATGCAGAATTATACGCGAAAGAAAACCACTTCCCAAACGACGCGGATTTTGTGGCTCAGAGCGTAGACTACAGCTCTCAAGGCACGGGCTTTGTGGCGCAAGACATAAATTCTGCCACGCAAGGATTTTCTTTTGCGCCGCAAAATGCAGCCCCCGCCGCTAAAAAAGCTTTAAAAAAGCGTAAAAATTTAAAAGAACGGCTGAATTTTATCAATCCGTTTTCGCCGCTTAAGCAGATTTTTGCAGCTCTTGCGCTGATCGTCTGCGTCGTTTTTGCGGGCATCTTCGTGGGTGACGTGCTGTTTGGCAAACGATCGTTTGAGGTGCTGCGCCAGCTGCAAAAAGAAAAGGCGTTTTTATTCACTGACGTCGAGCGGCTAAAAGAGGAAAACGCCGAGCTACAAAAGCTTTATTTAGAGCGTCGCTCGCTCGATCCGGACCTTAAAAAATGAGAAAAATTTCTTTGCTAATTTTAGGTCTTTGCGCTTTTTTAAACGCAGAGAATTTAAATAGCGCAAATTCCAACGCTACGAAACCTAGCATCGTCGTGGTAAAAGAGCAAAATTCTACCGATTTGGCGATTAAAGGGCCAAAGACAGGTGCACAAAGCCCAAACGCTAAAAAGCAAGCTGTAATGAGACCTGAAACATCTAAAAGTCCTATCGCAGCAACGCAAAAAAGCGCCGCAGAAGCTAATTCCAGTATTAAAGCAAGCGCCGCCAAAAAAGCCGTGAGCGCACAGCTTTCGCAGACCGAAAAAAAAGCTCCTGCGCTCAAAGCGGGCATCGGTGCTCCTTCGCAAGCCATGAAAACGGAGCTGAACTCTTCTGCGCAGCCTTCAGCTGCGACGCTTCCGCCTCCTGATGAGTTACCGATCGTGCCAGAAGTAAGCGAGTCAAATTCTACGGTAGCGCAAAATTTCAAGGCGGCACAGAATTCTACAGCTCAAAATTCTACAGCTCAAAACTCCACTGCGCAACAAAACGCGCAATCTGCTCCCCAAAATTCCAATCCGGCGCAAAGCTCCGCCGCCACGCCACAAAATACTCCTGCACCTAAAAATTTTACGCAGCAAACCTTTGCGCTTCCCTCCGACGCTCTTACGATCGAAAGCCTGATCGTACGATATAGGGACGACGACGGGGTCCTGCACGAAAAGATCGTTGATGTCAATCGCTCGATTGATTGGCACGATGACTTCGTGCTAAGCGCTAGCGCCAAACCCGCGCTACATAGGGCACTGGACGTCTCGGTTACTTCGACTGATCCAAATTTACAAAAGCAGGCCTCACAAAGTGGCATCACGCCTAGCTTCGCGCCGCGCCTGGAGCTACCGCTAGAGACGCTTAAATTTGACGACGGATTAAAATTTGTCATCCGCAAAGACAGCGTGCAGCTCATCACCGCAGACGATTTCAAAAGCTCTGACGCAAACGCTTCGGGCGCGCTTGAGGCTGAGTTTTGGCGCCAAGAGATCCCGCTTAGCGGTGCGAGCTTTGCTGTAAATATCGGCGGCTTTAGCGACATCAACGTCACCAAAGAGGACGGCTACTACCGCATCGGCGTGCGCTCGCGCGAGGGCAACCTCAGCATCAGGCGCAAAGATGGCGGGTATTTGATTTACAAAAATTCTAATTAAGGAGAGACTATGACACATTTAGAGATTATGAAATTTCGCCACGCGTGCAAAATTTTTGACGAGAACAAAAAAATCGGCAAAGCCGATTTTGACGCCATTTTGCAGGCAGGCATCTTAGCACCTAGTTCTACGGGGCTAGAGCAATGGGACTTTTTGGTTGTGCAAAACAAGGCGTTGCGCGAGCAGATCCGCGAAAAATCGTGGAATCAGCCGCAGATCACCTCTTGCTCACATCTGGTCGTGATTTTAGCAAAGATCAAGGACATAAAGCTAGGAAGTCATTATATCGAGCGAATGATTACGCGTAAAAAAGATGAAGCGCCCAAATATATCGGCGACAGGCATAAATTTTATCAAGATTTTTTAAGCGGTTATTTTCACAACGACGATGAGGAGCTATTTAATTGGTCGCACGCGCAGTGCATGTTTGCAGCACTTGCGATGATGAACGAGGCCGCAAGCCGCGGTATCGACAGCTGCCCAATGGAGGGCTTTGATCGCGCAGCGCTCGGAGAGGTTTTGAATCTAAAATGGAATGAGCGTCGCGTGGCGCTACTCGTGCCTTTCGGCTACCGCGTAAATCCACAGCCGCAAAAGATCCGCCGCAGCATGGATGACGTGGTAAAGTGGATCGAATAGTCTCGCAAGCGCTTTTGAAGCGCTAAGCTTGAGGCGCAATAAATTCCAAAGTCTAGTGCGCGAAGCGGTACGCGCATTTTTTAGAAATTTACCGCGCTTTGGCCTTTTTTCTTGCCCGCAAATCTTGTGCGGCGAGATTTAAAATTTTTTAGGATCTCAAAATAAAATCTATCTCAATAAACATACAGCTGCAAAACGACTTAAATTTTAAGACGGAATTTTAAAATTTCATCGCAAAATTCTAAGATACGCGCAAATTCTTAGCGGGCGCAAGAAAAGTTAGAATTTTTTGCTAAAATTTTGCGAAATTTACATAAGCAGGATCAAAAATGAAACTTCCCAAACAGCTTTTAGCTCGTTACGCCGCGGAGCGTCAAAGCGCGGGCGAGGCGCAACGGACGGCGAATGAGATTGCCTTTGCGCCTGTAGTTTTTCAGGTAAGCAGGCTGATGAAAAAATTTGGAATTTTAAGCGCGCTTCATGAGGCACGTGACGGGCTAAGCATAGAAGAGATCGCGAAGAAGCTCTCGCTTAGCGAATACGCCGTAAAGCTGCTTTTGGAAAGTTCGCTTAGCATCGGCACGGTGCTGCTGTGCGGCGAGAAATTTCGTCTCAGTAAGGCGGGGTATTTTCTACTCACCGACGAGATGGTGGGGGTGGATATGGACTTCATCCACGACGTGTGTTACGAGGGGCTCTTTAGGCTCGAAGAGACGCTAAAATCGGGCAAACCCGAGGGGTTAAAGGTTTTTGGGCAGTGGGCTACGATCTACGAGGCGCTTTCGCATCTGCCGCCGCATGTACGCAAGAGCTGGCTCGCGTTTGATCATTTTTATTCAGATTTGGCGTTTGAGCCCGCGCTAGAGATTATTTTTTCGCGCAAGACGGATAAAATTTTAGACGTAGGCGGCAACACGGGGCGCTTTGCTAAGCGGTGCGTAGGCTACGACGAAAATGTACGCGTCACGATAATGGATCTTGCGGGGCAGATCGCGCTGATGAAAGACGCCGTTGCAGGCGCGCAGGGCGCTGAGCGCATAGAGGGGCTTGCGGCCGATCTGCTGGATCCTGCCACGCGCTTTCCGAGCGGCTTTGACGCGATCTGGCTCAGTCAGTTTTTGGACTGCTTTGCAGAGGAGCAGATCGTAAGCATCCTTGCGCGCGCGGCGGAGTCGATGAGCGAGCAGGCGCGGCTTTATATTTTGGAGCCGTTTTGGGACAGGCAGCGCTACGAAACCGCCGCGTATAGCATGACGCAGATCAGCGTATATTTTGCCGCTATGGCAAACGGCAATAGCAAAATTTATCACTCGGACGATATGATTAAATTTGCGCAGCGCGCAGGGCTTAAAATTTCTAATATTCACGACGGACTCGGCGTCGGACACACGCTGCTGTGCTGCGAAAGGACGCGCTGATGGACGCGCGAAGCCTAAGCGTGCGGCTAAATAAGCCGATTAAAATTTTACTAGTGCTACTTGGAATCGGAATTTTGGCAAATGTGGCGATGGAATTTTATGCGGAGAAAAAACGCGGCGAGCTAGAGCGAAATTTCTGCGAAAGCAAACAGGTGCGAGATGCGCTAGCGCGGATAAACGAGGGCGCGCCGCGTAGGATCGACGATGCTACGATTTTAAAAGGCGCCGCATGCGAAGAGGGTAGCTTCATATACGATTACGCGCTAAATAGTTCGCCGAATTTAGACCTCAGCGCACTGGATGCGGGCGATGCGGAAATTTTAAAAGAGATGCTGTTTGCCAAGGCGAAGGTCAGCTTTTGCAGCACGGATTTTTCGCGGCGCCTGCGGGAGCTTGGCAAAGCGATGGTGTTAAATTACGAAATAAAGGGCTTGCCGCCAATACAGCTAAAGCTTGATAAAAATAGCTGCGCGCGGTGAATTGTAAAACCCAAGCGAGGCATTTGATTAGCCGCGTTTTGTGTGGCGGCGCGTTGGCGGCTGGTGCCTCTGTAAGCTCGCAAGTGAGCGTATGCTTTACGCAGAATTTTATTGCGAGCAGGTCGAGAACGAAATTTAACAAGACTTTATCGCCGCAGGCACAGTGTAGTAATAAATCATAAAATTCTGACTCAAAATCTACGATGCTGTTTCAAATAAAATTCCGCGCAAATTATAGAATTTCGCGTTAAAGCTTTATGCGGTATTTGCGTTGCTACACAGATATAATTCCGCGTGAAATAGTAAAATTTTAATGAAAAACGCCACTGGCAGAACCTAACGCATTAGATCGCGGCTCAAAAAGGACTCGCGCGTTTTAGCGCTTTGTGATGGCGAAATACACGCTGATATTCGCCATGCTATACGCAGCGGCGCTGTAAAAGCTAAGCAGAAATTTTAGCATGTTGCTTTTGCACAGGCGAAATCGAAAGCGAAGCGGATAAATTTTAAACGGATGCTGCGCGGGCGAGCAGGCAAAGGCTCACGCCGCGCTAAATTTTAAATCCCGCGCAAGCCCTACTTGCAGTCGCTAGGCTTAAATTCTACTCTTATAAATTCTTCGCCACTTTTTATCTTATAGCTCCATATCGCGCTGTTTATTAGCGGACGCATTACCTTCATCTGGTTACAAAAAATTTGCTTATTTTGGCTATCTATGACATTTTGTATCACGGTTTTTTGATCATTTCCGACACTGTCAAATTTCATCCCCATGCCGTCATTTAGCTCGTAGTTATAGATGAAGCTGCCATCTTTGCACTCGGCGCCCGTTAACGTCGTAATCTCGTCGACTCGCATCGGCGCACTCTTATTGATACCTTCCATAGCCACTTTGAGCTGGACATTAATCGCAGCTTGGTGCCGCAAAAAGCGCCGCGAAAGCAAACGGAAGCAATAAAAACTTTTTCATAATTCTCTCCTTAAAAAATTTAGTAATGACATAAAAATTAATATTAATCGGTGCTTTAAATTTAGATCGAATTTTTGGTACTGCAAATATGGAATTTTATGCAAGTGCAGCAGCGAACGCGAAAAGTTTATTTGCGGAGATTAGCCCTAAAAAACGGAATTAGGCGGTATGTCAAGGTGAGGAATTTATCGGCTCGCCGCACTTAAATACGAACTGCTGAGTTAAATTTCATAACGTGATTTTTACGGAATTTACCCAGCTTGCGGAATTAAATTTGATGCCTAGAGCGCTGGCAAACTAGGTATCAAAAATCCGATGCCCCAAATGAGTAAATACCCGCAAGAAAGCGCGTCTATGGGAGCTTTAAAGCCATGCTAATTATATCGCAGAGCTTAGGCGCAACGATCCGCAAGTGCGTGTCGTAAGATCGCCGCGACAAATTTTACCACAAGACGGCAGGCAAAAATAATCGACCAGATGCCGCTTACCATGCACAAAGGCGCAAGCGCGATTAGTTGTCGTTGATTACGTCCAAAATCTCTCTAGCGTGCACGGCGTAATCATTCGCCATCGATTTTTGAAAGATCCCGCCGATCTGCGCGTATGAGCCCTGACCGCCACCGAAAAACTCCTCCTCGCCGTAGTTGCGCTCGTTTACGGCGATATTTTGGTTGTAGATCGGCTTTCCGTTTTTAAACATTTTTAGGCGTAGATTGTAGCGTACGAAGGGCTTTGCCGAAACGTCGATGCCGTCGGAGCTGTAAAAGCCAAAGCCGAATGAGCTAAGCTCGGGTGCGATGACGAGCCCTTTGCCTTGCAGCGCTTTTTCGTCGTCGGTGACGCTCACGCGCCTTAGGTAGGTGTCGAAGAAGCGCTTTGCCTCGCCTGCGACGAACTCGCCGACGTCGATTTTAAGCTCATCGTCTCTGCCTAGCTTCGAGCTTGCGACGTAGCTTTTTGTCCCCATTAGCTCGCCAGGGACGTAAATGAGCGCACTTTGCATGGCGTTGGTCGCGCTTATAGTGTCGTCAAACGGTGCCACATCGGCGTTTTGATTAAACTGCGCTTCATATGCGCAACCGCTAAAAAGCGCGCAAACTATTGCGGCTAGAAAGAAATTTTTCATTGTTTGCTCCATGTAAAAATTTTTGTAATTCTACCCCGCGGGTCTAAATTTTACGCTGAAACGGACGGAATCGCTCTTTAATCCAAGCTAAAAAATCGCCTAAGCTTTCGCTTAAACGTGTCTTTTGGAATTTGCGTATCGCCGAAATCATCGCTCCAAATTTCGTTTTTATCAGTGAAATAGGTAAAATTTTGCCAATGCGGGATAAAATTTGTTTTCTGCTCCACGGTTATATTTTTGTCTTTGCAATACTGCAAAATTTCATCCAGTTCGCGCTTTGAGTAGATGTTTATCAAAAAATAGTTGCGATTTTTAAATTTAATCACGACATTTTTATTTAGCAAACTTAGCGGCTCTTTGTTTTTAATCAACATAAAAATTTTAAACGGCAAAACAAGCAAGATAAAATTTATCGTATAGTATAAAAACAGCGCCAGTTTGCCGATATGCACTCCAATAGATGATTTTTTATAAAGCTCGTAGGAGGTAAAGTAGTGAAATCTACCGAAGCTATCTATGAGCTCGGATACGATGCAGAAGTTTATCTTATCGGCATTTGAAGCATCGATACATTTATTGCGCTCTGAATCGTGCGCAAATTCGTAAGAGATTTTATCGTTAAAAAACTCAAAATATGAAATTTTACGCCTGCACTTTACATACCATTGTATTTGTGCGATAAATAAAACTGCGGCTATAAGGAGCAGGAACGAATCTTTGTTGTTAAATTTTAAGAGATCGATGACCGCAGTGTCGGATATATACAGAGTGCAAAAAGATATTAAGGCGATAAATAGGCTATTTGCTTGGAAGTAAACTGCTCTATCTATGATTTTGATCGGCTCTTTGTCGTAATCCCTCATAAAATTCCTTTTTGGTATGGTTTTCGTATTTTATCACCGCCTCGCTTTCGACGCGTTTAAGAGCGCAGGATATTTGCATAGGCGCTTGCGGCGAGGCGAGTTGCGACAAGCCGTGGTTATCTCAGTCAAGCAGACACTAGCAACTCATCTGAAGCTGCTTAGAGGATTGCTTCGGGTGCCGAGCGATCTAATCTGCGACTGCTTAGAGGACTACTGCGAGTACTGAGCGATCTCATCTACGACTACCGCGGACAGAATTTTGCTCGAAATCCAGCCCCAATCTCGCCGTAAAATACTCGCGCAGTATCCGCCTTTGCGCTTCGTTTACGTTTAGCTTTATCCAGACATCCAGCGGGTCTAAATTTTACGCTGAAAACCGAAAAATTTCACGCCTTAATGTCGTAGCTGAAATTTTTCAAAAAATATATACGTAAAGCTTCGCACTCGGCGCGGCTAGGACGGATGCAAAAAAATACCGCCGAGCCCGTATCGTCCTTGCCGCGCAGTAGCAGGCAGTCGCGCAGTCGTAGCCCCGCTCGTCCATCTAGCCTTCGCGCGACGACGAGCTTTGAAGCGATCAAAATCGCAAAAATGCCCGCCGCTGCATAGATCGCAGCTTCGGCAAAGTCAAATTTGATCGTCAAAAACACGCCCGCGACGTATACGAAAAGAAGCAAGAATTTTAAAATTTCTTGTAGTTTCAAAAACCGTTCGTAGCTTAGAAACGGCACGCGAAACGTCCGCACGAAGCCGAACGACGGCTCTATCAGATCGACGCATCCAAGCATAAGATCGTATTTGTCTAGCCCTCTGCGAAAGGATATTTTAAGCTCGTCAAATTCCACGCGCGCCGCCTCTTTGCTACCGCTTCGCAGATAAAGTAACGCTAAAAACATAAAAACGATCGTCAGGCTGGGCTTGGCTCGCTGCGAGCGTAGCGGGCTGTCCGTGTAAAACAGCTCCCCCGATCCGCCGATGTCCAAAGAGATAAAAATGCAAAAAAACGCAAGGATAGAGGCGGAGAAAATTCTATAAAACGTATCGTCGCAGATGAGGCTGAATTCGGGCTTTTGCATTAGTTTTTATATAGCGGCGCGTCGGTGATTTTAAATCTAAATTTATTGCCCGCGCCGATAAATTTCACGAAGCTCGCTACGTCAAATCCCTGCTGCGGCGCGCTTAGCGGCGGTCTAGCAAGGATCTCGAAGCTTAGGCCTGCGTAGTTGAAAAACTTGCCGCAGCGCCCAAAGCCGCGCCTGCCGTAGAATTCTATGCGGCGCAGGCGCTGCGCAAGGTTGGGCGCGTCCTCGTGCGGCGGCTCGACGTCAAGGACGATTTGCGCGCGCGGATTTTGCTCGGAGATGAGCGCGAGTAGCCTTGAGCCGATCCCCAGCCCGCGAAATTTCGCATCGATGCCGAGGTAGGCCACGTAAAAAATCCCGCCATCCCCGCCGCTTGAAATTTCGCTCTCATCGCGACGCGAAATTTTGCTTTCATCGCGACGCGAAATCCCGCTCTCATCGTAGCACAAAATCTTTCCCTTTGCGGCATCGGATGAAATTTCTCTCTCCGTAGCGCTCGGTGAAATTTCGCCGTGCACGCTCACATTTGAAATTTTATCTGTCGCGACACCGCGGCATAGTATTTCTCCCGCACTCGCCTGCTTTAAATCGTCGTCCGCACGTTTTATATTTTCGCTCGCTAGCCATTGATCCGCGCCCGCGCCCAAAACCCCGTCGCTAGCGCTTAAATCTGAAATTTCATTGCTCGTAACGTAGTTTGAAATTTCGTCGCTCGCAGTACCGAAAGATCCCGCATCGCAAGCGAATTCCACGCCGCTATGGGCCTTGGATCTTAAAATTTTATCCGCATTTAGGCGAGGCGGCGGCTGTTTGTGGTGCAAAACCGCGTGCTTGTAGGTTTGCTCGGTCCTATAGACGAAAAATCCAACGAGCTCTTCGCCGCTTAAATTTGGCGCCGCCGCGTTTGAATTTTCGCCTGTCGCCGCGCGATGTTTATTTGCCGCTCCGCTAGCGCTTAGGGCGCCAAAATCCTCGAAAATCGCCGCGATTTCAAGCTGTCCTTTGCGCGACATTTTTAAGAAATTTTTTATGCTGATACGCTCAATTTCGGGGAACGCCGCGACGTTGATCGCCTCTATGCGCGCGATCAGCGCCGAGTCCTCGCCGATACGCTCAAGTCTCATTTTGCCTCCTTGTCGCGATAGGCCTACCGCGTAAATTTAAAATTTGCCCGCCTAGCTCGCGGGAATTTCATCGCTCGGCCCTTGAAATTTCATTAAATTTCGCAAAATTTCGCCGCACCGCTCGTCTAAATTTAATCCTCGCTGTAAATTCGCTTTAAATTCCCCAGCGTCGCGCTCGCGTTTAGCAGCAGCGCATCGGCGATCGCCAGCCGCGCCATTGCGGTAGCTACGACGCTGCCGCGCACGGCGATACACGGATCGTGCCGCCCGCGCAGCTCGCAGACCGTATCCGCGCCGCACACGTCCACGCTATGCTGCGCCATGAAAATGCTCGGAGTGGGCTTAAAATGCGTCACAATCTCGATAGGTGCGCCGCTACTTATGCCGCCCAAAATTCCGCCTGCGTTGTTACTTGCGAAATTTGCGCCGATCTTGCCGCCGTTGGTGCGGATCGCATCCTTGCTAGCGCGCATAAAATCGTTGTTTTCGCTGCCTTTTAGCGTGCTCGCTTTCACTCCGGCGCCGATCTGCACGGCCTTTACGCCGTTTATGCCCATCAGCGCGCCCGCAAGCGCCGCATCGAGCTTACCATACAGCGGCTCGCCGAGCCCAGCAGGCACGCCCGTAACGCGAGTTAGCACGCAACCGCCGATACTATCGCCCGCATTTTTGACGCTTAGAATTAGCTCCTTCTGCGCGCCCTCCACAGCGGGATCGAGCGCGAAAATTTCGCTGTTTTGCACAAAGTCGAAGTCTAAATTTCCCGCGTAAATTTCGCCCACGCCGTAAATTCCACTTTTTACGGAAATTTTAAAGTGATCCAGCAAGATTTGCGCAAACGCTCCCGCAGCCACGCGCACGGCGGTTTCGCGCGCGCTTGCTCGCCCGCCGCCTCGGTAATCGCGCAGTCCGTATTTGGCAAAATACGAAAAATCGGCGTGTGCGGGGCGGAAAATATCCTTGAGATTTTCGTAGTCCTTCGAGTGCTGGTTTGCGTTGCGGATGATAAATCCGATCGGCGCGCCGGTGCTGCGACCGTCAAAAATTCCGCTTAAAATTTCGATCTCATCGGATTCCTTGCGCGGCGTAGCGTATTTGCCGCCCGGTTTGCGGCGGTCAAGCTCGCTTTGTATATTTGAAATCTCGATTTCCACGCCCGACGGGAAGCCATCCAAAACGCCGCCGATCGCCGCGCCGTGGCTCTCGCCGAAGGTGCTAAGGCGCAATCTCTCGCCGAAAGTATTCATAGCGCGCCTCCTTGATCGCTATCGCATCCGTTTTGTTCGGCGTTTTTGTTTCGCTCATTGCTTTTTTTAGCGTTCGGCGTACCGCCTGATGCGCCGGCGCGGTCGCTCTTTTTGCCACTCCGCGCCCGTCCGTCGTCGCCACCTCGTGAGCCTTTTTCGCTGTCCTGAGCGCAGTTCGCGCCGTTTTGTACGTCGCCGCATGCTGTTTGCTTGCCATTTTGCGCGCTAGTGCTGTGCGAGGCACCATTTTGTAAAAGCTCTATCGCGATTTGCGCGCATTTTTGCTCGGCTTCTTTTTTGCTAGCTCCCACGGCGGAGGAGAGCTGCTTGCCGCCTACGAGCGCCGCCATTTCGAAGCTTTTTTTGTGATCGGGGCCGCTCGAGCCTAAAAGGATATATTCGGGCGTGACGCCGAATTTTGCCTGCGTGAGCTCTTGCAGCGCGGTTTTGTAGTCTCGCACGAGCTCGTTAAAGCTGATGTGCGGATAGAGGATTTCTAAGATTGTAGTCGCGATGCGGGCGGTGTTTTGTAGCCCACTCTCGAGATAGACGGCGCCCATTATCGCCTCAAACGCGTCCGAAAGCAGCGATGGTTTCTCGCGCCCGCCGTTGCGCTCCTCGGACAGCGACATATTCAGGTTCTCGCCGATGCCCAAAAATTTTGCAAATTTAGAAAAGCTGCTTTCGTTCACGAGTGCGGCGCGCAGCTTGCTCAGATCGCCCTCGTCGCTACTAAATTTTTTGAAAAGATACTCGCCCACGATCAGATCCATCACCGCATCGCCTAAAAATTCCAGCCTCTCGTTGTTGTGTCCGTTTTTGGCGCTTTTGTGCGTAAGAGCGATCTTAAGGTGGGTTAAATTTTTAAATTTATAGCCCAGTTTTTCTTGTAATTTTTCTAAATTTTGCATATTAACCCTTTTTATAAAATTCTACGAAATCCGCGGCAGCTCGCACGCAAACGACATCTGGCGCGAACAAACCCTGCACAAGCGAAACGAACGCGAGCGCAGCCCGCGCTAAATTTGTATTAACGCCGAATGAAACGCGCTAGCGTCGATCTGCGACGAATAAAATTTAAACGTACTCGCTAATTCTAACGCAAACCGCGCTGAAGCTTGCTTACCGCACATATAATCCTCGCCAAAAACACGCTTGCCCCTAAATACAAGAGCCCGATTACGTGAACGAATGCACAAAAACCGGCTTCGGGCGATAAAATTTACGCCGAAGCGGCTCTGCGTGCAAAGTAAACGCGGGCAAATCCATGCCTAATCCACGCAACCGCAAGCTTCGCCGTAGAATTTTAGCCCTTTATCGCTTCTGCGGCCGCGCGAGCCATAGCGTCGCACTCCTCGTTTTGCGGATGACCCGCATGTCCCTTGACCCACGAGGCCTTGATCTCGTGAGGCGCCGCCGCCGCAAGGTATCTGCGCCACAGATCCGCGTTTTTCTTGCCCTTAAAATCAGTAGCGACCCACTTTGCAAGCCAGGAATTTATCGCCTTGACAACATACTCGCTATCGGTAAAAAGCTCGACGCGGCAAGGCTGCTTAAGCGCGCTAAGCCCCATTATAACGGCGGTTAGCTCCATTTGATTATTCGTCGTCATCGCCTCTGCGCCGCTTGCCTTTTTTATCGCGTCGCCGTATTGCAGTATGTAAGCCCAGCCGCCCGCTCCAGGGTTTCCGAGGCAGCTGCCGTCGCTAAAAAGTTTGACCGATTTCACCGGTTTTCTCCGCAATTTGTGCTCTAATTTCCATGCTGCCTAGCTCGTAGCAGACCGGACAGCGGTGCGAGAAGAGCCCTACCGAGCTTTTGCACTTCGCGCAGGTGTAGCTAAAGCTAAGCCCCGCGTCCTCAAAGCCCGCGTCTTTCATAGCCATAAGCGCGTTGATCTCAAAAATTTTACTCGCGCTCTGCGGCTTTTGATCGCTTTTTCCAAGCGCGTAAAAAAGCGCGTTGTACTCCGCATCCTGCGTATTTACCGCCGCAGGGAAATCATAGATCAGATCGATTGCCTGCTCGATCGGCGGGAAGCGGTCAAAGCCCTCCATAGGCTCTTTGTTTTTGATAAAAAGCTCCATGCAGAACCGCCCTGCGCCTTTGAAGTTTAGCTTTGAAATTTTAGCGATCTTCTTGCTAAACGGCGTATTGGCGTCGTTTGCGATAATTTGCGCGCGCTCAAACTGGCTTTGAGCATATACTTCGGCGTCCTGTTCGCGCAGCGCGTCAAGCACCTCAAGCGCCTCATTAAAGCGCTTCAGCCGCTCATAAATCACCGTAAGATGCGTAAGAGCCTCTTTGTTTCTGGGGCGCAGCTTCAGTGCCTGCAAAAACACCTCTTCGGCACGCCCTAAAAAGCCCGCTTTGAAATATACGATACCGAGATTAGTGAGGATAAACTCCCTCTGCACGCCGCCGCTAGCCTTGCCCAGCGCGATTAGATAAATTTCTATCGCGCGCTCGAAGTCGCCGCTTTTTACGAAAGAGCTAGCCAAAATTCCAAGCGTCGGGATGTCTATTTGCGGGCTTGCCAAAAGCTGTCTGTGCTCCGAGCTAAGCGCGTCTAGGGTGTCAAACTTTTTGATGAAATTCTCTAGGCTCTGCCTCTCGTTTTTTTTAGAAAAAACTCCCCAGATGTAGCTTAGAATCGACACTAGCAAGATTATGCTTATCAGCATGATAAGCCCGAAAATCGGGTCGCGATCGTCTAAGAAAAAATTATCCAAATCAAACCTCGTCGCAAAAATAAAGGGCAATTATAGCAAAGTGCGGGTATAATTTCGCTTATGATTAAAAACGAAAGCATAGAAAATCTGCTGGCTACCGTAGATATCGTAGATGTCTTAGAAAAATATGTCCCGCTTAAGCGCAGCGGCGCAAATTTCGTGGGCGTCTGCCCCTTCCACGACGATTCGCATCCGAGTATGAGCGTGAGCTCCAAGCTTGGAATTTTTCACTGCTTTTCGTGCAAAGCAGGCGGCAACGCGATTAAATTTATCCAAGATTATGAAAAGATAAGCTTTCCAGAAGCGGTCGAAAAGCTTGCGGGGATGTATAATTTCGCGCTGCAATACACCGGCGCTAAAGTCCAGGAGCGCAGCGAAGAGAAGAAGGTGCTCGGGATTTTAAACGCTTATTATCAAAGCTGCCTTTACCAAAATCCTGCCGCCGTGAAATACCTGCACGATCGCGGCCTAAGCGATCAGAGCATTCGCAAATTCGGCCTTGGCTACGCTGGAGCTAGCGCGCAGACGATCAGGGTTTTGCAAAACGAAGAAATTCCACCGCAAGATGCGCTAAATGCGGGCGCGGTGAAGCAAAACGAGCGCGGGCTCTACGCTAGCTTCATCGAGCGCATTACCTTTCCGATCTACAACCACGCAAGCAAGCTCGTGGGCTTCGGCGGCCGCACGATAAGCGACAACCCCGCCAAATACGTCAATTCGCCGCAGTGCGCGCTGTTTGATAAATCTAAAATTTTCTACGCATTTGACCTTGCGAAAAAAAGCGCGATCGCCAAAAAAACCCTCATCATCACCGAGGGTTACATGGACGTCATCATGCTGCACCAAGCGGGCATCGACAACGCCGTAGCGGTGCTCGGCACGGCGCTGACGTCCGCTCATCTGCCTCTTATAAAGCGTGCGGAGCTTAACGTCGTGCTTAGCTTCGACGGCGATGCCGCGGGCATCAATGCGGCGATAAAATCAGCGCGGCTTTTGTGCCTAAATAAGATCGACTCAAGCGTCGCTATAATCGGCGGAGGCGCCGATCCTGCGGATATGATAGTCGCGGGCAAGGTGCGCGAGCTAGAGCAAATTTATGCTAGCGGCATGGAGAGCGGGGAGTTTCTGATCCGAAGAATCGCTAAAAAATATGACCTCGCCCGACCCGTGCAAAAAGAAGCGGCGTTAAATGAGATCAAAGAATTTACCGCAGCGCTCGGCCCCGTGCTAGCCGAGTCCTACCAGAGCTTAGTGGCGCAAATTTTAAACGTCTCGCCCGGCTCGTTTAATCTCTCTAGCGGCGGTAAAAATTTCGGCGCGGGCTTTGAGGGGCGAAATTTTAACGAGGGCGAGAGCTTCGGCTCTCGCGATTTGGGCTCTTACGGAGGGCACGACGCAGACGGCGGGAGCTTAAACGGCGGAAATTTTATTCGCACGCAAAACACGGCGCGCTATGAAAGCTCTGCGCCGCCTGCCGCTTCGACGAGGCTCGAGCGGACGCTACTGCGCCGCAAGGAGATCGCGGAGCTTCAGATCATAAAATCGATGCTGCTCGATGGCGAGATGGCACAGCTCGGGCTCAGTTGCTTGGAGCGGCGCGATTTTCGTATGCACGGCGATATTTTCGAGGCGTTTTTGGCTTTCGCTCGCAGCGGCGAGAATTTTAAAAATTTCATCGCGGGCGAGGACGGCAATGCGAATGGTAGCGCTTTCGAAAATTTTATTGCAGACGGCGCTGGAGAAAATTTTAACCGTAGCGAGAGCGTAAATTTAAAAGGCGGCGAGAGCCCTAGCGAGCAAAATTTTATCGGGCAAGACTCTGCGGGCGTCGTAAATTTAAAAGGCTCCTCCGCGCAGCAGGGTGCAAATAACGGCGAGAGATGGAGCTCAAACAGCGGCGCAAATCAAGGCGAAAAGAAAGCCGCCGCTCAAAATGTTCAAAGCGCTCAAAATAGCCAAAATGTTCAAAACGCTGAAACCGAAGCCTGCGAAAATCTGCGCGCGCTTGCGCTGGACGATGAAATTTTGCCGATCGGCGGCGCGGCGCTTTTTAACGACGCGTGCAAAATTTTACGCCGCAACGCCCTGCAAGATCTGATGCAAAAGCTCAAAAACTCCGACGCGCCCGACAAGATCGAGCGGATCTTGGAGTATCAAAAAAAGATCAACCAACTCAAGTAAAGGAACGAAATGAAGGCATTGGCGCTCTTTAGCGGCGGGCTTGACTCCATGCTCGCGGTCAAACTCATCGTCTCGCAAGGCATCGAGGTGCTCGCGCTGAATATGGATATCGGATTTAGCGGCAAGGACGACAAGAGCGAGATCATGCGCCGTAGAGCCGCAGCCGCGGGGGCGGATTTTAAAAGCGTCGATATCAGAAGCGAATATCTGCGGCAGGTGCTTTTCGAGCCCAAATACGGCTACGGCAAGCACTTCAACCCCTGCATCGACTGCCACGGATATATGTTTAAGACTGCGCTTGCGATGCTGCAAAGCGAAGGGGCGAGCTTCATCATCACGGGCGAGGTGCTCGGACAGCGCCCGATGAGCCAACGCGCGCAGGCTCTAGCTCAGGTCGGTGGGCTTAGCGGCGATGAGGAGGGGCTGATCCTACGCCCGCTGTGCGCGAAACTGCTGCCGCCCACGACGCCCGAGATCAGGGGCTGGGTCGATAGGGGCGCGCTGCTTGACATCAGCGGGCGCGGGCGCACTAAGCAGATGCAGCTCGCGGCGGAGTTTGGTTTTGAGGATTACGAAACGCCGGCAGGAGGCTGTCTACTGACCGTGCAGAGCTTCAGCGAGCGGATCAAGGATGCGGTAAAATTTGAAAAGATCGAAACGCCCGCGGACGCTGAAATTTTAAAATTTGGACGCCATCTGCGCCTGCCGGGCGGCGCCAAGCTCATAATCGGACGCGACGAGAGCGATAACAAAAAGCTTGCCGCCGTGCAAAATCCAAAATTTAGCGAGATAAAATTTAAAGATGACGTCGTGGGCGCGCTAAGCCTGCTAAGCAGGGGCGCGAGCGAGGCGGATAGAGAGCTTGCGGCGAGGCTGGCGCTAACATACGCCAAAACGGACGCCGCGCGCAGCTACGCCCTGCTCATAGAGGGCGGCGAGCTGAGCGCAAGCCCATTTGAGAGTAAGGATGCCGCCCGCGAGTATTTTGTGTAGAATTAAATTTTAAGAGCAAAAT
>NZ_CALIJA010000196.1 GCF_938017615.1 uncultured Campylobacter sp.
CTTGAACGAATTATATATTTGTTTTTCATCGAACTCATCGTAGCTTAATGCTCCTTTGTGTGAGCCTAAGTTAAAGAGAGCCTTTACTTTTAAGAGTTAAAAATTTTTAGTAAAAATACCGCTCAAATTTTATTAAATCCAAATCCTCACATTCAGTTTTAAAATTTTAACGATACTCAAAAAGCTTAAAATTTCGCTCTTTATCTCGCTTGCGGGGTCGCGGCGCAGCACGCTTTCATAGACGCTGGGCTCGAAATTATCGCGCCCGGTGTGCACGAAAATATGGATCCGCCGCTCTCTGATGCTCGCCCAGATCTGCGCTCCCATCGCGTCGCCCACCGCCAAAAACCGCTCCATAAATGCGGGCGTTAGCACGTACATCGCGTTTTGCGGCTCGTCGCTAAGCACCTTGTATCGCGTGGCAAACTCCACGTTGTCCATCGCAACGGGCTTTAGACCTACGTGCTGCTTATTTTGCATCCCGCGCGGATAGATGAAAACGGGCGCGATGATGCGTTTGTTAAATTCCGTTACGAAAAACGCCCCCACGAGCTCGTGCTGCAAATTTTGATGAAAAAAGCTCACGTCGCTAAATTCAAAGCTCACCCCCTGCCACACGCCGCCCACGCGGTCGTTGCCGCGCAGATTTTCGATAAATTCGAACAGATCGCTCTGCACCACGCGCCAAAACGGCACGCTGCCGTAGGAGACGTATTTGTAGCCGAGCTCGCGCACGAAAGGCGCCAGATAGTGCTGCTTGTAGCTTTGGCGGTACCGCCCGGTAAAGATCTCTTGCATGCTTTTTACGCCGAGCGCGTAAAGCCGCGTCGCTAACCACGCCCCAAGCGCCAGCGCGGCCAAGCCTATCAGCGTCTGCGGCAAGGCTGCGGAGTATTTGAAGATCAAAAACGAGATCGCTACCGCGCCAAATTTCAAAATATTTTCCGTGCCGATGAGATCCTTTTGCCAGCCGTTTAAGTGCACCTCTTTAAGACTTACGGCGAGCGAGGCGACCGCCAGTAGCATAAGCATCGTCGCGCTAAAGCTCTGCGCGCCCTGCCTATCTGTAAAATACGCGATGACGCCGAATACTGCAAACAGCGCCACCGTGCTTACGACGACGAGCAGCTTTAGCTGCTCCACGTGCTTTTTGGCGTCCAGTCGCAGGCGCTCCAAATCGTAAATAGTCAAAATTTCGCCTTTTTTAAAATTTGCCCGCAATTTTAGCGAAATTCTGGGAATTTTGGAATTTCAAAGCTCACTCGTCCGCACATAAGGCGGATTTTTATATGAATTTCGCACAGCGCCCCAAATTTAAGGATAAATTCAAAGCTCTAAGTTTAAAATTCCGCCGTAGCAGGGCGGCACGCGGAAGTTAAATTCCAAGGTATAAATTTGCTACGTAGAATTTCAAAGCGGGATTTCCTAGCTAAATTTTTTAAAAGCAAATTTCAGTAAAATTTCACGATGCGGAATTTCAAATTAAAATTTTGCAAATTAAAATTCCGTAAAGTAAAGTTTTAAAGCGAAATCTTGCGCCAAAAACGTCGTCATTCGCAAATCAAATCATGGAGCAAAAATGAGATATATTTTCGGGCCCGTCGCCTCGCGTAGGTTCGGGCGCAGCCTCGGCATCGATCTGAGCCCGCAGCGCAAGCAGTGCAACTTCAACTGCGTCTATTGCGAGCTGGGCGCGGGCAAGCCGGTAAGTGCGATGAGCGAGCCCTGTGAGATCGGCCCGGTCATCGCCGAGCTGAAAACAGCGCTACAAAGCCATGCGGGCATTGACGTCATCACGATCACGGCAAACGGCGAGCCTACGCTGCATCCGCACTTTGCAGAGCTCGTAGACGCGCTAAAGGCGCTGCACCTGCCGCAGAAGCTGCTCGTTTTGTCAAACGGCTCACTCGTGCGCGAAAACAGCGCAGCCCTAGCGAAACTTGATATCTGCAAATTTTCGCTAGATAGCGTGCTTGCGAAAAGCTTTCGTAAGGTAGACGGCCCGCATGCAGGCATTAGCGCCGAGGATATCGTAAGCGCGATCGCGGATTTCGCGCGCAAGTTTCGCGGCGAGCTTGATATCGAAATCCTAGTCGTGCGCGGGCTAAACGATACGCAAGAGGACTTTGCGGCGCTGAATGCGGCTTTAGCTCGCATCAATCCGCACCGCGTAGATATTGGCACTATAGATCGCCCGCCCGCATACCGCGTAGAGGGGGTGAGCGAGGCGCAGCTGCGCTACCTAGCTACTTTCATCGAAAATCAAAACGTAAATATCATCGCCGCGCCCAAATACGCAAGCGAGAGGCTGAGCTTTAGTGAGGATGAAATTTTGCGCACTCTCTCGCGCCGTCCGCAGCGCACGAGCGACGTGGAGGCGATGTTTGACGAAGCGAGCGCGCAGCTTTTAAAGCGTCTCGCGGATGCTGGCAAAGTCATTTTCAAAGACGGTTTTTACGAGATCGCAAAAGGCTAGGGCGTTAAATTTTAAAAGCTCTTTTGCGGCGCGGCAAGGGAACGGCTTGAGTTTAGACGTTGTAGCAAACGGTGCTGCCGCACGCCGAGCTAGAGAGGCGGCGCAAGGAGGGCTAGCGTTAAATTTAGCGCCGAGTTGCGCCGCTGCCGCAAAGGTGCTAGCACACCCGGTTTAGGAAACGATGCTACGCGGTATGCGTTGGTCTTTAATAGGCTAAGTGCCGTTAAATTATGAAATTTATACACACGGCGCAAAGATACAGACCCCAAACGGCGCTTTTTGAGTCTCGGCGGATTATTGAAGCAGGCCGAATGGATAGCAAAAGCGAGCTTGGAGCCGCGGGAGATTGCGAAATGTACGCCTTTAAATTTAGCCTGCTTACCGTGCTTCTTTGGGTTTTTGCGTTCATTTTGGCGGATTTTAATCGTCCGCGCGCCGAATGCGCGCTCATGCACGATACTGCGCGCTCAAAGAGCTGCGATCGGATAGTATAAACGCCGTGAAATTTTATCGCATACTTCGGTCTTTAAATTTAAAATTTAGCCCGCAGAATTTTGATTGCACCGAAATTTTAACATAGATCGCGCTAAAAGCCCGCGTCATAAATCATCGCGGCCGCTAAAATTTTAATTCGCACTCGTTTTGTCGCGATAAAATTCTATGGAATTTTTTAAATGCTAGCCGCAAAATTTCAAATCGTTATGCGTCTTGCGGCGGCGCTAAAATTTTGACGCAATAGAATTCTGCAGCGGAATTTTACGCCGCTTGACGTATCCGCTAGAGAGTGTTTGGGCGATAAAATTTTACGGCAGAGCTGCGGGCAAAATTCTAAATTCCAAAGTAAAATTTCGCCCGCAAAGCCTACTGCGCAACTACTTTGTCGATCCAGTCAAAAAGCTCCTCAAGATCGTAATCGCCGCCGTGTCCTTGCCCCCAAGGCACTGCAAAATCGACGTTTTTGCCCGCGTTTTGCAAGCTAAGCGCCAAAATAACGGGAATCGCAAGCGCCGTATCGCGATCGCTCGCGCCGTGTCGGATGCGGTAAAATTTTGCGCCGTTTTCGTTGCGCACGAAGCTCATCGTATCCATCATCTCTACGATCCGCGCATCTGCGATTAGCACCCCTTTGGCGGGGTCATTCATCGCGCTAAAATCCGTAAAATGCGCCGCGTTAAATTTGGCGCCGCCGAACAGCTCGTTTTCGGGATTTTCAAGCGTGAAGCCGTCGAATGCGGGCGGGGTCTTGGCGCGCGGCTCGGAGGTCGCATAGCCCCAAAATAGCATATGCGATTGCGACGCGTCGTCCTTGATCTTTGCAGCGAGGTATATGGGCGCCTTCGCGCGCGGATTTTTCGCCGCAAAATTAGCAAACGAGGCCGATATGAGCCCGTTTATGTAATCTTTGAAGCTGCCGTCGCCGTTTTTATCCAGGCTTAGCGCGCGGCCGTCTCCGTCCTTTAAGCTTAGCGAGTTCAGATAGGCGGGGAATTGCGCCTTTAGCTCGTCTGAAATTTTAATCTGCGCTGTGCTTAGTTTGCCGCTTAGCATCTTGCGCGCGGGCTTTGCAGCGCTTTGATTTGCGCCTTTTTTGGAATTTTTTTCAGCGCCGCTAGAATTTTCGCCGCGCTCGTTAAATCCCGCTGCATCAAGCCCGCTAAAATCCATCTTTTCATATTCGCTCTGCGCGCCGAACATCCACTCATACGCCGCGTCCGCGTGCTTTAGATTTGTGATCGGACAGTATGCGGACGCCGCGTAAATTTTATCGCTCGCCTTTGCGGCACCCAGCTCCTGCAGATATGGCTCGTACGCGGCCTCGTCCCCGCTCGCTCCTAAAAGCGCCGAGAGCGCTCCGCCCGCGCTCGTGCCGTTTGAGACGATCTTGTTTGCATCCCCGGGCATCGCCGCGTCGTTAAATTTCAGATACCGCACGGCGGCTTTTAGATCGACGATCGCTGCGGGCGCCTTGCCGATATAATCGCCATTTGCGCTCTTTAGCGTGCGTCCGCGCACTGCAGGAGCGGCTACGACGTAACCGCGCGAAAGCGCCGTAGCGATCGCGTTTGGCTTGCCGCTTTCGTCTATTTTGACCTCGCCTGCTTCGCCCGGCATGTAGCCGCCCACGCCGTTTGGCAAAAATATCGGCGCGCTCGCGGCGTCAAATTTGCCGCTCTTGCGCCCCTCAAAATACTGCTGCGGGATGAAGATATTCATGCTCTGATAGCGCGCGCTTACGGGTCTAGCGACGTAGATTATGTTTTTGTAAGCGCGAAATTTTATCTTTTTGCCGCCTACGATCACGCTTTCTTGCGTAAAATTTGCGGCGTTAAATTTCAGATCTATTTGTGCGCTCTGCGCCGCAGCCTCGGCGTTTAGGCTTAGCGCGCCGCAAAGCATCGCAGCAGCGCCTAAAGCAAGGGATTTCTTACTCATTGAAGTATCCTTTATATTTTAATATTGCCGCTTTTTAGCCATTCAAGCAGCTTAGTGACAAAGCTAATTTTAGCAAAACTCGGCGAATACTTAAATCCGCTGCGTGCCTAAATTTTGAAATTTAAACGCAAAGGCATCTGCAAGTTGAAAGAAATTTTAAACTCGAAGTGTTATTTTAGTGGGTATTTGCAATCCGCCGCCGCAAAAGCTAGCTGCATCAAATTCTGCTCGCTAATTCATAAGCTTGAGCTGCGTTTCAAAGGCGGATTTGGGGTAGAGGCCGATGAGTTTTTTGACCGCTTTGCCGTTCTTATCGTAGATCACCGACGTGGGGGTGCCGAAAATGCCGCCTACGATGGTTTCAAAGTATTTTACGGAGTTTGCGCCGCTGACGCTTGGGAATTTTATCCCCTTTTCGCGGGCGACCGCGGCGTCGGCTTCCAGACCTTTACCGTCGCCTAAAACGCCGATAATTAGCGCGTCGCCGCTAGCTTGCAGCTCGTTTAGCGTGGGCACTTGGGCTTTGCACGCGCCGCAGCTGCTGGTGTAGAAAAATAGCACGAACGGCTTGTCGTTGCCCTCGATCTTTAGCGTGCGCTTGGAGGGATCGAACTTGGAGGCGAGCGAGGTGCCGTCACTGCTTAGATGGTGTTTCCATCCGTCGCAGCCTGCGAGCAGCAGCGCGAGCACGGCGGCGACAACTTTTAAATTTAAAAATTTTATCATCTAAAACCCGCCTTCGGGCACGCTAAATCGGCCTTTAAATTTGCATTTGAAATTTTAAAATTTACGGCGCGATCTCTGTCGGAATTTATGTCGCTATCCGCACTAGAATTTATGCCGTGACACATGGCGCGATCCATGTCGCAATCCGCGTCCGTAGCGTTTCGGCTTTTAAAATTTAGACTTTTAAAATTTTTACCCACTCCGCTCGGCGTCGCAACGGCGCTTGATCTTTCTAGGCAAACGGCTTCGGCGGGACGTGCGCAGCAAAGAGCCGCGCCTGCTAGCGCGAGCCTTAGGCGGATCCAAAAAGAGCGCGCGGCGCAGGCGGTGAAATTTTTAAATTTTAACGTAGCTTTATTTTTCATCATGCGAGCCAAATTTTACGCACTCTGATCTTCGCCGCCAGAGCTTTGCGAGGCGGGATTTTGCTCGCTCGCAGCTTCGGCGCTAGAGCTTTGCGAAGTGCTTTGGCTTAAATCGTGATCTAAAATTTTATCCTGCGAGCCTAGATGATGTTTCATCGTGCTTTGATCCAAAAGTTCTATTCGATCGAGCTTGCCGTGTCTTAGGCGTACCACTTTGTCGGCGAATTTACCGAGCTCTTCGTTGTGCGTGACCAAAAGCAGCGTCTTGCCCTCGCTGCGAAGCGTCTGAAAGAGCTGCAAAACCACGCGCTCGTTGGCCTCGTCGAGGTTGCCCGTAGGTTCGTCGGCGATGATGATGTCGGGATCATTGATGAGTGCGCGCGCGATGCAGACACGCTGCTGCTCGCCGCCGCTAAGCTCGCTAGGGCGGTGCGTGATGCGGTGTCCGAGCCCTACTTTCTCAAGTGCTGCCTTGGCGCTGTCCTCGTCCACGCAGCTGTGGTAGTATTGATTTAACATAACGTTTTCGACGGCCGTTAGATAGGGGATTAGGTGAAACTGCTGAAACACGAGACCGATCTTTTTGCGGCGAAATTCTAAAATTTGCTCGTCGTTTAGCGCGCTCGCGTCGGCTCCGCCTAGGATGTATCTGCCTGCGGTGGGGGTATCCATCAGGCTTAGGATATTTACGAGCGTGCTCTTGCCGCTGCCGCTTGGGCCCATTATGCTGACCCACTCGCCGCTTAAAACGTCGAAGCTGATATTATCGAGTGCCTTGACCTCGCCGAAGTATTTGCAGATGCCTTCAAATTTTAAAATTTCCATGTCATTCCCTTAATAGATTCGCTAAATTCGGATTCAGCGCCTTTTTGATCGGATAGTAGCTTGCCGCGAGCGCAAAAATCAGGCTCAGCGCGACCGCCGCGAAGAGGCTAATCAGCCTAAAATCCACGCTGCTTGAAAATATCAGATGCCCGAGCAAGATCGCTAGCAGGTATCCCACGAATACTCCAGCTAGCGAGCCTGCGACGCAGACGGTTAAAATTTCGCTCAGGATTAGGTGGAGCAAATTTTGTTTACTCGCGCCGATTGCACGGATGAGCGCGAACTCTTTGATCCGCGAAAGCAGAATCGAGCTAAGGCTCGTGTTGATGCAGACCGAGGTGATCAGAAGGATCGTAATGCCGATAAGAAGCATCAAAAGCTTGATTTTATTTAAGATGATGCCCTGAGTCTTGGATACCTTGCCGATCGGCGCGAAGCTCATCTGAGCGTCGCTTAGGCTTTTTGAAATTTCGCTAAGCTGCTTAAAATCGCCGCTTACGATCGCTTCGGCGTAATTTACCTGCGCAGGCTGATTTAAAATTTTTTGCGCCAGCGGCAGCGAGATTAGCAGCATGCCGTCCTCTTTCTGCCCGTCATAGACGATGCCTTTTATCTTTACCTTGCTCGTTTCGTTTGAGCCGATCGGCGTAATCTCGATACTATCGCCGAGTTTCGCGCCCAAAAGCTTGGCGAGATCTTGGCCGATGAGCGCGTTTTTATCGTCGAAATCCACGCCTATAAACGAGCCCTCTTTGAGATCCAAAAACGGCATCGTATCGCGCAGAGAGGAGAAATTTACCCCCATGATGATGCCTGAGTTTACGCCTAAATTTGCGCTACCGAAAAGGTATTTATTCGCGCTTTTTAATGCCGGGATTTTAGCGAACTTCGCATCGAGCGCCGCTTCGTCCATATGGGAATTTTCTAAATTTGCGGGGCTCACGATTAAATTTGCGCCGTAGCTGTTTAGCTCGCTGGCGACCTTTTTATCGATGTCGGCGTAGATATTTACGAACGCCGCGCAAACCGCGCTGCCTAGCATGATCGCGACGAAAATCACGAAGCTGCGGATGCCGCTGTTGATGATACTTTTAAAGATCGCGCCTCTAAAAAACGCGCCGTTATTTCCTACCATAAAGCACCTCCGCAGGCAGTAGTTTGATTACTCCGCGTAGCGGCAAGATCGAGCCGATAATGCAAATAAGAAGTCCAAAGACGATGCTAAGCGGAAAGACCATCAGCGATACGCCGATAAAGGAGCCAAAAATTTGATACGCGATCGCCCAGCTAAGCGCGTAGCCCACGACTGCGCCCACGAGTGAGCTTGCTACGCAGATGACGAAAATTTCAGCGGCGAACTGGATATAGATCATAAAGTTGCTCGCTCCCAGCGCCTTAAGCAAGCCGATCTCTTTTTTGCGCTTGTAAATTTCGCTGCTTAGCAGGCTCGTGATGCAGATGCTTGAGATTAGCAGCGATAGAATGCTTACGACGCCCATTAAATTTTGAATTTTTTTCGTAATGCCGCTTTGAGCTTCGCTGACGCTAAGCACCGCCTTAGCGGTCGCGTTTGGATACTCCTCGGTGATTTGATATGCGATGGAGCTTACGTATGCCGAGCAGTACCAGGTATCGTATTCTGTGGCGTCTAGATTATCGAGGCTCCTTCTTGCCTTTACGGACAGATCGTCTTCCGGGATAGTCATGGCGCTGACTTCTGCCTTGGCGATGAGGCCCTCTTTGTGCGTTAGCTTTTGCACCAGAGATAAATTTGCGATCAGCTTTTTGGCTTCATCCTCCGCGCCGTGCAAAATTCCTACGACCTTAACCTCATAATCTCTAAGCTTAATCGTATCGCCGATCTTTAGCCCCAGCGCGTCTCCTGCAAGCACCTCGTCATCAGCGCCGTCCTTTACCCACTGCCCCTCTACGCTCCAAAACGGATAGAGCGAGCGCACGCCCGATCTGAAATCAGGCTCGTCGCTAACGCCCACGTCCCTTTCAAAGTAGGTTCCCACGACGTCGTAATCTCCTGCGCGGGTAGTTAAAAAGGGCGCAAAGGCGGTGATATTGTTGCGCCAAAAAATTTCTTTGATCTTATGCAGCTCGCTCTCTTTTAAGAAATCGTCATTCTTAAGCGGAGAGTATTCGCGCCCACCGATCTCGATGCTTAGGCTTTGCGAGCGCGGTAGCACTACGATATTTGAGCCATAGCTGCGTAGCTCCTTAGCGACCTCATCGCCGATTTTTAGCGTGATATTTAGCATGCAGGCGATCAGCGAGACCGATAAAAATATGGTCAAAAACGCTAGAATTTTGCTATCCCTGGAGTTTAAAATGGAGGATTTGATGATGCGTAAAAACATTATTTAAGCTCCTTTAGCGTGCCGTTTTCATCTACATAGCGCTCGGGGTGTGCGGTAAAGGCGTTTGCATTCGCTTCGCTTTCAAAAAAGTAGGTGCGTCCGTAGTAAAGATAGCTAAATTTAGAGGTGTTTAAAATTTCTTTTCTACTGACCGGATCGATCACCTTTTTATCCACGATCTCCGAGAAATAGGACGCGCCGTCTTCAATCGTCTTAAGCGCGATAACGATATTTTGCCCCTCTAGCTTATAATCCAGCGGGATCGGATTGCAGCCGCCCAGCTTGCCGACGCTAGGCAAAAATATCCTCACGTTGCAAGCGATACAGATGAGCTCGTCGCCTTTTTTGATATAGCCCATATCGCCGCAGATCGAGCACGCGTCAAAAACCGCGACCGGAGCAAATTTGTCCGTGAAGCGGTTTAGTAGAAAAAACCTGACCTTATGCCCGTCGTCGGTAACGTAGGCAAAGCGGTGCAGCTTGCCATCTTTTACGATGTTTGCATCGATTATGAATTCCGCGCCTTGCGGCTCGATGATCTTAGGCTCATCGATCGTAGGCGGTTTTGAAGCGACCAAGATATAATAAAGCCCCAAAAAGCTGATTAAAATCCCAAGCGATAAGATCAGGCTAAAATCTCTAAAAATGGCGAATCTGCCTGCTTTAACCTCTCTAAATTTTATAATGTCCGCTTCGCGAGGCACTCGACTTGGCGCACGAAATGCCGTAAGCAGCGCAATTAGCGCGGCTATAAGGCAAAGAGCTAGCGTCAGATAGGAGTTGTTGTAGTGGATGATTTTGGCGATGACGCTTAGAAACTCGGACGAGCCGATCGCGTTTGAAAGCCCTTCAAAACCCTTCGCGGCTAGAGCTTTGGGCGCGTCTGCCTGGCGCAGATCAAGACCCAAAAAGCCGATTTTAGCGATAAAGGCAAACGCCCACGCAAGGGTGAACGACGCCAGCCTCGCGCCTCTGCCGGTGCGAGCCAAAACCGCGCGGTAAATGAAATAGAATAAAATGAGCGCCAGCGCACCTAAAATCGCCATAAAGAGGTTAGTTAGGCTGAAGCTGTCCAGCAGCTCGCCGGAGAAAATTTTAAAATTCATCCCTATGAAGCGGTATTCAAATCCATACGCGCAACCAAGAGCAAAAATAACTATAGCGGTTAGATAGAATCGCTTAAGCCTAAACGCAAACAGTAGCGCGAGCAGCGTCAAGAGCGCGAGCGCGTCAAATATAATCTTGCCTGTATCGGCGTTTGCCGAGCGCGCAAATGCGCTAAAGCACAGCGCCCCGAATGCAGCTCCTAAAAGCGCGGGCAAAAACGATGCGCTGATAAAGCGCCTGCCGCCCAGATACGCGCTTAAAAACGCGAGCGGAAACAGAGCCAAGCTAACGTGATAAAAAAATATCGTCATTAAAAATCCTCATCGAGCCTAATGCGCGTAAATCGCCTATAATTGCTTAAATTTTAAAATTTTAAAACCTACGCCATTTTGTAAATTTTAAAATTTCAAATCAGCCCGCAAAAAGTTCGCAGCAATAGAGCCGCCCGCAAAGAGAAATTTCGCCTCGCTATTGCTTTGGTTTTGTCTCACCCTCGCGACGTGCTAAATTTTAAAATTTTGCCGCAACTAAAAGATTCGTAAGCTTAAACGCATTAAAGCAAAAACGATGCGCTTTGGCTGCGGCGTAATGGCAAATTTAAACGGGCTAAAGTAACTGCCTTAAATTTAAAGCGTGCGGCTAAACCCAATACCGCTAGAGCTCCGCCAAAACGGACTCGGCGGAGCCATCTATGATTACTCTTTAGGAGCGCCTGTGTATTGGAAGGTGTATTTAACCGAGAACGGCTCCCACCATTTGCCTACGCCGGTCGCTTTGTCTGCGTGGCGGCCAAATCCGTTGGCGCTTGGATTTTCGATGTTATAGGTTAGCTCGTAGTTGCCTACACCGTTTACCATCTTGATATTAGCACCGTAGTGAGGGCCGTCGCTAGCTACCATCGGCATGAAATTTCCCTTTTGAATCTTACCTGTGTCTAGGTTTTTAAGCACGTAAGCGATCTTTAGGTAAGGGATCCACTCGCCCTCGCCAAATCCGTTTGCGTTGCCTTTGATAGCGTGGATGTCCGCCTCAAGGTGGATGTCCGCCTTGCTAGGAGCTAGATCGATGCCTTTAGGCTCCATATCGATAGGCTGAAGATACACAGCAGCGATCTCCATTCCATTTTGCTCAATCGGCTCGCCGATCGGATGCTCTCCTGCCATTGCTATAACAGAGGCTAAGCTTAGCGCCAACATACCTGAAAAAATCTTTTTCATCTTTTCTCTCCTTATTAAGATTTGTTTTTTTGCTTATTTTTTAAGATCAAAATTCCTGCGATTAGAAGCACGATCATCACCGCTTGCGGCACTAGACTCTGGACATAAGGATAAAATCCGATCCACGTAATCGTAGGAAGCCCGTCTATCACCGTAGGCACGAATACCTTGCCCTCGACTAGCTCCATCACGCCCTTACCCACAAATACGACGGACATATAAAAGATAATGACTGACGTAGCGATGAAAAATGGCTTGATAGCGATTTTAAGCGAGAATTTTTTGATGACGATATAAACTATGATAAGAGCCGCTAGACCCGCTACAAAGCCTGCTGCTACCATGCTAGTAGCTGCTGGACTTTTAGCATCGAAAAGTAGTGCTAGATAAAATAGCACCGTCTCTGCGCCCTCGCGATAAACCGCTAAAAATACCGTCCACCAAAGCATCTTGCTATCGCCAGAGCTTAGGCTGCTTGAAATTTGACCTTGGATATAGGCGGTCCATTTTTTGGAGTTTGCATTTGAAAGAAGCCAAAATCCCACGTAAAATAGCAACACCACGGCGATTAACATCACCGCGCCCTCCATCACTTCGCGCGTCTGCCCCGCGTTTTCGCTACCGAAGATATAATTTAGTCCATAAGCCGTGGCAATACTTAGCACGACCGCGACGCCAAGAGCACTGTAAACGATATTTAGGTGCTTTGAGTTGCCGGATTTTATAAGTAGAGCGATGACCGCGGCTACGATGATGAGCGCTTCAAATCCTTCGCGCAAGATGATGATAAACGCGTATAAGAATAGATCCCAGTTGCTTGATTTCTTCGTTAGCTCTAGACTTTGGGTAAGCTGATCAAATAGCTTATTTTGCGCTGCTACGATCTGCTCTTTGGAAGCACCCGCGCGCATAAGAGCCGAAATTTTATTAAAGCTTGCTTCGGTGTCTAGCTTGAGTTGAGTATTTTTAGCACCGACGATATTCTCCATGCCGCTCTCTTCGTATTCGTCGAAGTAGATATTGCCGCTTTCGTCAATCGCATCATCAACCTTGCCGCTTTCGTAAAGCTGCAAAACCTTAGCCATTTTGTCTTTGATATTTTGCACAATCGGCGTAAAATCCTTGCCCTCATCCTCGCTAGTATCGCTTTGTGCTAACGCAGTCTGCGGCGCTATGGAGTAGCTTTCTTGCGGCAAATCATTTACGGCTTTTAATGCTAGATTATCTAGGGCGTTTATCGCTTCGTCAAATTTTGATTTGTCTGTATCCGCATCCTCGCGCAAGAGATTTCCGATAATTTGCTGGATTGATTGATCGGTCTGAGACGAGACATATTTTCGCACCGCCTCCTCTAGACGTTCGTTGCGGTAGATATCAAATTTCGCGCGATTTAGCGCAGCTTTTAGCGCAGCAGAGTCTTTCTTATCAAACGCAGCTTTAGCGTTATCCAGCTCAGTTTTAAATTCCGTATAGACGCTCATCCAAGGCGAAGTTGTGCCGGATGCTGCGGAATTCCCGCCTGAGGCTGGCGCAGAAGTGCTGCCGTCGCCTCCGTCTTGATACTCGGCTACGAGACGATGACCAGATTCAATCACAGGCAGAACCTCGTCAATCTCGCGATTTAGATTATCGATCATTGCTTGGATCTCATTTAGAGGCTTTTCTGCTTTGATCGCTTTACGGATATCGCCGAATTGCTTCTCCATATCGTAGGATTTTTTCTGACTTAAATTTATGCGAATGCCGGCTTCTAGATTTTCAAAATGCCCAAAATACGCCTCTTGAGTTATCTTTCTAGCCTCAGAATTATTGCCATCGACATAAAGCTTGATCGCTTGAGCAAATTTCTCTTTTATCGTCGCTGCTTCCGCGCGATAATCCGTATCTGCAAAAAGCATAGCAAGCGGAAAAATTAGAGCTAAAACCGCAAATTTAAAAAATTTCATCTGAACCTTCTTAAGTTAAATTTATACATTAAATTTCAAAATTAAGTAGCAATTATATGTAGAAAAATCTTAAAAAGTAATAAAAAAAGCGGTTATCATAAAGCACGAAAGCGGCTAAATTCTCAATTGCAAGAGCTTTTTGATAGATGAAATTTAATAGAATTTAGGATATGGCGGAATTTTAAATGGCAGTCGGATTTTACTCCGACTGCTAAAATTTTAGTGAAGTTTCGACCAAATTTTACTTTTCCAAAGACCTGCAAAAACAGAAAGGATCAAGAAATAGATCATAATATTTATGGTTGTAGCTTCACGCTCAGCTTTTTTGCTGTCGCCTACGTCAGCCAGATACTCCACGACCTTGGCTTCAGCGTTTTCGTTCAAGCCTACGCGCGGCATCGAAGTGCCTGGAAGCTTCTTTTGCGTATCATTGATAAACTCGTGCAGATAGTTGGCGCCCTTAGAACGGATCATCATCGAAAGATCAGGAGGCGTCGAGCCCATATACGCAGCCAAGCTAGCCTTGTCGCTGGATGCAAAGAGCTTATCATATTTGACGTCGTGGCATCTTAGACAAGCATCCTCAAAAACCGCCTTGCTTAAAAGGAATTTTTTCTGCGCTTCATTTAGTTCGGTGCCTTGCTTGATGCCGCTAGCAGCAGCCTCAGAGGCGATTAGCTTATCCTCGCTAGGAGCGAGTGATTTTAGATAGGCTACGATATCGGCGATCTCTTGATTTAGATCACCGCCCGCACCGAAAAACCCGGGCATCGGGAAAGGCTTTTCGTCGCCAAATTTCTGATCTAGCTTAAGAGCCATGATCGGATCTTTGATGAGTGCTGCTAAGAATTTATCGGTGTATAGATAGCCTGCGCTGCTAAGATCCGGAGGATTGACGCCGTATGCGGCACTAGCGCTTGCCGCGTCCATAGGAGCGGGGATATTTGCACTTTTTACTCCATGACATGCGGTGCAGCCTGCATTTGTAAAGGTTTCAGCGCCGCGCACGGCATCGCCTTTGCTAAGATCGATTTTATTTATCTCGTCCCAAAAAAGCACCGTTTTGTCTTGTTGCTCTTTCGCGCTGGCAAGGACTTTTTTAGAATTTTTTATCATCGTCTCATCTCCGCCCTTTTCAGCTGCGGCCAAAGCGCTTTCTGCTGCGGCTACGTTATGCGCGGCTAAAGCCGTATCGCCTGCTGCAAAGTCATAATTTACCGGATCGGTGTGCGGACTGAGCTTAGTATGAGCATAAGGCTCGACAAACCAGTATAAAATTCCCACACAAAAAAGCACTAAGATTAGGGTTCTTATCTCTTTCATGGCTAGACCCTCTTTCTTTCTGCGATTGTAATTAGTGGAAGCACTACGACAAGCAATCCGATATAGATGATCGATAGGGCAAAGCCCCAGTATTTATTTTCGATACCGAGCTCCATACCGTCTGCAGGAAGCTTGCCGAAAAGGCTAAGCAGGATCATGTCGATTACCAAAACCCAGAACCAGATGAAAAACGCCTTGTTTTTATGCGCGGGTGCTACTACACTGCTGCGATCAAATAGCGGTATGAAAAATAGCGAAACTCCGGCGAATGCAAATGCGATAAGCCCGATGTCAGCAGCCTTAAGCGACCCTACGTCGAAGTAAAATCCGCGCAGAATTTCATACTCCCAAAGGAAGTACCATTCCGGATAGATATGCGTTGGGGTTTTGAGGCTGTTTGCTGGCTCGAAATTTATCGGATCCATCGCAAAATCGAAGTGAAAGCCCACTAGATAAAAGAAAAATATCATAAAGATACTGACGTAGAAAAAATCCTTCGCCAAAAAGCCCGGCCAAAACGGAATTACCTTGCTTTCGCTAGTTTTTCCTTGCAGATACTTCTCGCCTTCGAGCTCAAAGTCAATCTCCTCGCCGTCTAGGTTATTTACATGCGGAAATCTAAGCGAATAAAAATGCACTGCCAGCACCGCAACCACCACGAGAGGCAGCAAACAGACATGAAGCATAAAAAATCGCGTCAGCGTTGGATCACTAACAGCATAATCGCCGCGAATCCATTCGACTATCGCGTCGCCAACTACTGGAATTCCGCCGAATAAATTCGTAATAACCATCGCCGCCCAGTAACTCATCTGCCCCCAAGGAAGCATATATCCGCTGAAAGCCTCAGCCGAAAAGATGATGAAAAGCAGCATTCCGCTTACCCAAATCATCTCTCGTCCTTGCTTATACGAGCGGTAATAAATAGCTACTAAAGTATGAATGTATAAGATCAAAAATACAACTGATGCCGATACCGCGTGGATATGACGCCATAGCCAGCCGTATTCGACCTCTTTCATAATCGTGAAATTTACGCTATCAAATGCAAGATTTACATCCGGCTTATAATACATCACGAGCATTAGTCCACTAACGAACAAAACTATAAATAGCGTCATCAAAATAACGCCCATCGCCCAAAGGAAGCTGATATTTTTAGGAATCCAATACTCGCTTACCATCACCTTGAAAAATTTCGTTACGGCGAGCCTTTGGTCGAACCAATCCCAAACTCCCGTAGCTTTTCTGATATGTGCCATCTGCGCCTCCTATGCTTTCTGCTTTAGGGCCTGGTATTCGGGACCCTCTTCGCCTAAAACGAGTTTCGTTCCGTCGATTTTAAAGGGCGGTATATCCATAGGACGCGGCGGCGGACCGAACACATTTACGCCGTTAGCATCGAAAATCCCACCGTGACATGCACAGATGAACTGTTGCGTCGATGGCTTGTAGCTGGGAATACAGCCCAAATGCGTACAAAGCCCTATGCAAAGCGTATATCTAGCATCCCCTACGACGACGTCACGGGCATCGTTTTTAGGCATATCGGCGGTCTTTTTAAGCACGAAAATCGGCTTTTTGCGCCACTGCGTTTGATAAAGCTCGCCCTCTTTGATCGGACTTAAATCTACCGTAGTGACGCCGGCGGCGCGCACGCTAGGTAACGGATCCCACGATTTCTTCATCCCCACGAGTGCGAAAACGCCACCCACAGCGGCAACCGCGCCGAAAGTAAGCCCGATAAAGCTTCGTCTATCCTGTTTTAGATCAGACATCTTTATCCTTTCAAATTAAGAAATTGATAAGTGTCAATTTTAGCCAAATAAAGATTAAATCAATATGATTATAAGCAGAAATTTAGCTTAATCTTGCAAGCTAAATTATATTTTAAGATAATTTTAATGCCTAGCGAGGCGTTTTCGCAGTTTAAAATTTTATAAATTTT
>NZ_CALIJA010000197.1 GCF_938017615.1 uncultured Campylobacter sp.
ATGAAAAATCCTAAAATGTTCCTCTGGGGGGGGTGTTAGCTGCTTTATTGGTAGGTTGCGGTGACGATACCGAGGTAAAGACCAAAGAATATTACGACGCGCATCTGGACGAAGCCAAAGAGGTTTTAGCGAAGTGTGATTTCAATACTTTAAAGGACGGAAGCAACTCATATAAAAATTGCGTGAATGCAAAAGAATCGGTCAATGACATAAAAGTTATGACGGTAGAATACTATGAAAAGCATATAGAGGAAGCTAAAGAAGTAGAAAAGAATTGTGATTGGGATAAGATAGAAGAAGGAAGCAAAATGCACAAAAATTGTGAAAATGCAAGTAAGGGGTTAGAAGAATATAGATTTAATGAGCGTAAAAAATATTTTACTGGAGGGCAGAAGTAAAAAATCGTAGGCTTAGAGGATAAAAAGTTTTCTCGGGGAGAAAATAAGATTTTAATATTATTTCAATATTAAAATTCCTCTTATGCGCTATGCGTAAAGCTCATTTTAACTTACTATACACTGAAGGCGCGGAGTAAGTTCGCTCTACGCGGCTTAGAATTTTGCCGTATAAAATTCCTCCTGCGAAACGATACGGCGCGAAATCTTGCTTTACGGATTTTGGAATTTCAAATTTAAAGCCTGCGGGCTTGGCTAGCGCAGAAAAGACTTACGGGCTGCGCGGCGTCTTAAAATTTAATCATTTTAAAATTTGTGCCGCGCGGCTAGTCTAAATTTCACCGGCGGCGGTGAAATTTCGCAGTGCGGCATGCTAATTTCACGATCTAGTCTAAATTTAAAATTTCAAATCTGCGGCGACAGCTCGTGCGGCGCGAGGAATTCCTTGCATACAGCAATCTTGACTTACGCTATTAAATTCAAAGAAGCGACGGCATCTTTCTCGCGCTATGCTGCTTCAAGTTGGACGGCGGCGTTGTGCGTTAAATCTTAAATTTGCGTGCTGGGCGGCGGGAAGGCAGCATTTACCCCGTAAAATTTTAACTTTCGCACACCGGGCGACGGCTAGGCCCTATTGATCGCACACCGTTGCGAAGCCGCTTCTAAATCATCAAGCCGAGTTAAATTTTAGCGCGCTGAGATTTTAGTCTATGTGACGCGATTTACGAAACGGCGAAATTTTGAGTCTGCGCTGCGATTTATAGCGCATCAAAATTTTAACTTGCGCAGAGTAATCCACCACGTATCTAAATTTTAAGTCGCGTAGTGTGATCCGCGATGAACAGGAATTTTAATTTGACGTGATTTATGACGCACTGGAATCCCAACCTGCGCTACGGATCTACGACGCACGGGCGCGTAGCCTAGTCGATTGCTCGCATCGCATCGAGCCGCTTTAAAAACAGTTCCACCTTGCGCAGCTGCGCCGCATCTAGCGCCCTGCCTGAGTAAAAATACTCCACGCTGTTGCCGTTTGGATAATTCACTCGCGAAATACCCGCCTCTTCGCTTCGCGGCTCAAATTCTAAGGACAAATCCGCGCCGCCTCGAGAATAAAGCTTGAGCTGTGAATTCGCATCTATGGCGCGTGGCGACATGCGGCATTTGTCTTCGTCGCACTGCTCTACGCCGTGAGCATCGCCTGCCGACCATCCGCCGCTCTTGCCGCACTCTTCTGCATTATTTTTGCCGACATAGCTTTCGTTGCCCCCTCCTGCGTCCTGCTCGCTGCGAGCGCTTTTATCGACCCCCTCGTCTTGCTTGCTCTTACCCTTTATGCTCTGTCCGCCGCCCGCGTCTCGTCCTTCTGCGTCAAATTTGCCGGCTTGCGCCGATGAATTCGTATCAAATTTTGCGTCGCCGCCCGCGTTAAATTTAGCTGCCCGCGATGGCAAATCCTCGCCGCACGCAAGTTTTAGCCCTCTGCCCAGCTCGCTTGCAAGGCGGTTTAGCGTGCCGTCTATGCCGTCGATGATGCGTACGTGAGACGGCAAAATTTCGCGCAAAACGTCCTTGAAATAGTTAAAATGCGTGCAACCAAGCACGAGCGAACCGAGGCGCTCAAGCTCAAATTTAGCTAGTTCCCCTTGCAGATACGCCCGAATCGCAGGCGAGTCAAACTCCAAATCCTGCGCAAACTCCACGAGGCGAGGCAATGGCAGGCTCCACGTCTCGCACTCCAGCCGCCCCACGAGGCGCGCGAGCTTTTCGCCGGCGATCGTTAGCGGCGTGGCGATGAGCAGCGCCGGGCGCGCGCCAAAGCTGTCTGCAGCGAGCTTGACGGCGGGCTCCATGCCGATTACCGGCACGCTAAATGCGCCGCGAAGCTCCGAGATAGCCGCGCTCGTGGCGGTGTTGCAAGCAACGACGACCGCGTCCGCGCCGTGCGCGACCAAAAACCCGACCGCATCGAGGCTCAGCCGCACGATCTCGGCCCTACTTTTTGTGCCGTAGGGGACGTGATCCTCGTCGGCAAAATACAAAAACTCCGCCCCGCTAAACCGCCGCAGAGCCTCAGCTAGCACGCTTAGTCCGCCGATACCCGAGTCAAAAAAAGCTATTTTCAAATCTTTATCCAAGGTTAAATTTAATGCGCGATTATAGCTCAATTCAGGTAAAATTTAAATTTTGAGCGGGCTTGGTGGATCCGTGGTCGTTAAATTCTCGCCGCCTCGTTAAAATTCGCGGCAAATTTAATCAATTTTTTAG
>NZ_CALIJA010000198.1 GCF_938017615.1 uncultured Campylobacter sp.
GCGTAAAATTTTAAACCTTTACGCGCGGCGGGCGGCTAGAAAAGCAAAGAATTTAAAGCTTATTTAAATACTTTATATAATTTTTCGCACTATTTTCTACGGCTTGCTCGCTTTTATCGTAAGTAAAGCCGTATGAGACGAAATTTGGCAGCGCAATCGCGCCGACGAAATTAAACGTAGCTTTAAATGGCGCTAGCACCTCATCCACGCTAAAGCCCACGATGCCGTTTTTAGAATAGTTTGTCTCGGTCGCGCCAAGCGAGATCGCAAGCGCGAATTTTTTGCCTTTAAGCTTACCGCCGCTCTCTGCGCCATAAGCCCAGCCGCGCGTAAAAACATCCTCAAACCACTGCTTAAGAAGCGGCGTGCAGTTTGAAAAACGAAACGGAAACTGAAGCACGATTTTATCGTGGCTTTCGAGCAGTTTTTGCTCCTTTTCCACATCGATTTTAAAATCCGCATAAAGCGCGTAAAGATCATGAAGCTCGAACTTATCAGGATGGGCTAGCATAGCATCCCTCCAGTGGCGGTTTACGAGCGAGTTTGCAATATTTGGATGAGCCAAAATAATGAGAGTTTTCATTTTTATCCTTTAAATTTGAAATTGCGGGGCGCATTATAGCCCTACTTCGTAAAATTTTTCTCGTTTTATCGCAAGCAGCCTTAAATTCTAAAGCTTTACCGGCCGCCACCTGCTTATCTTTACAGCAGCCTCAAAGAGTGCAAGTTTTAAATTCTAAACTTTCATCCACTACTCGCGCTTTATTTAGAAATGCTAGCCCTCGGGGCACTCGTCGCGTTTTACAGAGGTTTATCACTTCTTTGCAAATATTCATATTCCATTGCGGAGGCTCGCGCGAGTAAAATTTTAACGAAACCGCCGCGCAGGGGAAATTTTAATAAAATTTAGCATCGTTTCTCTGTGAGTATTCGCCACAACAAATAAAATTTAGATGAAATCTAGCCGCGCTTTAAACTATAAAACCTTGCCATCGGTTCCGTCATCGGGTTGCGGGTGCTCATCGCGCTCTTATGAGTGTCCGTCACGCTTTCGTGCAGGCTCGTTACGCTCCTGCGAAGACTTGCCGCTTTCCTGCGGGTGGCAGTCGCAACAAAAAATTTTGAGTAGAATTTAGCGTAATTTAAATTCTAAAGCTTTGCCTACCAGCCGCCTCTTCAGGATCTGAATTATCATCGCGCTCCTGCGAGCGCCCGCCGCGCTGCTCCTGTCTAGGCTGCACGCCAAAGCCCTCCAAGACCTTGCCTAAGCTCTCGTTTGCATCTTTTATAATTCCTTGCAGGCTCTGCCCCATTTTATAAAGGTTTTTACCCGCCTCGCGTGCCGCCGCCTCACCCTGCTTTATCAGATCCTTGGTCCTGTCTGCGTTGCGAGCGGCGAAATCGTTCAGCGCTTCGGGCGCTTTTTTCTGTAAATTTTGCAAGGCCTCGCCCAAAACTTTAGCATCGTTTGCAAGCTCGTCTATCGTGGAGTTCAGATCGGAGTTTTGCTTACTCTCAAAGCCCTGCGGCACGGAATTTAGCGTGGAGCCTTGCATAGAATTTTGTCCCAAGCCATCCGCGCTTTTATTAAAATTTCGCCCTTGATTACTCGCGCTAAAATTCTGTTCCGATCGTGCGCTTTGTTCGCGATCTTGCGCGTCTGATCCGCCGTCGCAGCCGCTTAAAATACATATCGCGGCTAACGCCAAAGTAAAATTTCGCGCCGCGTTTATAAAACTAAAATTTCTAGCGCGACCCGCTGAGATAAAATTTCGCCCGTCGCTAGCCCGAGTAAAATTCTGCCAGCCGTCCGCCGAAGTAAAATTTCGCGCACCGCCGGCTAAAACAAAATTTCGCGGCCGTCTAAAGCCCTGCTCGCCGCTCGCTCTGATAAAATTCTGCGCCGAATCGCCTCCGCGCCTTTTCAAAATTCGTCTTTTCAAAATCCGCTCCTTTAAATTTCATCTCTCGCAGGCGCGCTCGGAAGCCGCCCGAAAAACAGATCGCTTCTAAGCTTCAAAAGCAAGCAGATAGCGATATCGGCGCTTTGTTCGCGGATGTAGTTTCGATCGCCTTTTAGATGAAATTCCCCGACGATCTGTTTGCCGCCCTGCTCCTTTGCGCCGATAAAGACCGTCCCTACGGGCTTTTGCGCGCTTCCGCCGCCGGGGCCCGCGATACCGCTTACCGCAAGAGCGAAGCTCGCCCCGCTGCTTTGTAGCGCGCCTTCAAGCATCTCGCCCACGGTCTGCGCGCTAACCGCGCCGTAGCGAGCGAGCGTATCTTCACTTACGTTGAGCCAGAGATTTTTTATCTCGTTGGCGTAGCTTACGAGCGAGCCGTCAAAAACGTCGCTCACGCCCGCAACCGCGCCGAATTTTGCGGCGATGAGCCCTGCGGTGCAGCTTTCGGCAAAGGTGATCTTAGCGCCTATTTCGCGCAGTCTATCTACTACAAAGCCCATAAAATCGCCGCCTTCGATGTAGCAGCTCTCATAATACTTGCCGACGCTTTGCAAAAACGCATCCAGCGCTCCGAATTTCATCGCACTGGCGCGCACTAGCAGCAAAAAGGAGCTGAGCCTGCTGATCGTAAGCGAAATTTTATAACTGATCGCAAGGCTCTCTAGGCGCTGCTTTACGCTTTCGTATTCGCAATCGAATAGATAAAAACTCTCGCCCGCATTCGGCGCGTCTTGGAGGATCGGCGGCAAGCTCTGTAAGCAAAGAGCCTTGATCACGTTTACCGAGCAGCCTCTGACGTTTAGCAGGAAGCTGTTTTTAGCCACCGTGCGCGCCATCGAGGGCGCTAGGGTTTCTCCGTTTTTCAGCTCGAGCGAATCGAAAGAGAGCGTGGATAAAATTTTACCGACGACCGCGTAGGCGGAGTTTGCCGCAAAGATCGTGATAAAATCGTACGAATCGATCATCTTTTCAAGCGCGAAGGGCAAAACCTTATCGTTTTCGCTTAAGAATTTCAGATCGTCCATCCGCCCAAAAACTCGTTCATAGCTGCGAGAAATATAGCTCATCAAAGCCGCGTCGTAGCGGATCTCCTCGCCGATTACAAGGATGATATTTTTCATAAAGACCCTCATTAAATTTTCGCACATTATAGCATAAACGCAGACTGCTCTTTCAGAGCTTTTTAATGGCGTTTTGGATAAACTTCACAAATTTTTTAAGACACGAAAAGGTACAAATATGGACTACAAAGATACTCTCTTTCTTCCTACGACGGACTTTGCGATGCGAGGCGCACTGCCGCAAAACGAACCTGCGCGGTTTAAGGCATGGTACGACGAGCGTAAAATTTACGAAAAGATGAAAGCTAGGCGCAAGGGCGCAAGCGTCAGCTTCAATATCCACGACGGCCCGCCGTATGCCAACGGACACCTCCACATCGGCCACGCGCTGAATAAAATTTTAAAAGACATCATCACCAAAACCCATTATTTCTTCGGCGAGGAGATCCGCTACGTGCCGGGCTGGGACTGCCACGGCCTGCCGATCGAGCAGCAAGTAGAGATCAAACTAGGCGAGCGGAAAAAATCGCTTTCAAAAGTGCAGATACGCGAGCTTTGCAGACAGCACGCCAAAGAATTCATCGACGTGCAGCGCAATGAATTTAAAGATATGGGAATTTTGGGCGACTGGGACGATCCGTATCTGACGCTAAAATTTGAGTTTGAGGCTGAAATTTACAAAGCGCTCTGCCAGATCGCTAAAAAAGGAATTCTGATCGAACGAAGTAAGCCCGTGTTTTGGAGCTGGGCGGCAAAGAGCGCGCTCGCAGAAGCCGAGGTCGAGTACAAAGATAAAGAGGACTACTCGATCTTCGTGGCGTTCGATCTAAGCGGTGAAGCGAACGCTAAAATCGGCGCTAAAGGCGCTAAAGCGGTCATCTGGACGACCACGCCTTGGACGCTGCCCGCAAACGGCGCAATATCTTTGAACCCGAATGAAATTTATGCGCTGACGAGCGAAAATTTGATCCTTGCAAAACCTCTGGTCGAAAGCCTCGTAAGCCTGGGCATCACCAAGGGCGAGATCGTAAAAGAATTTAAAGCCGTCGAGCTTGAGGGCCTAAACGCGATCAATCCGCTAAATGATAGAGCTTCAAAGTTTATCCTCGGCGAGCACGTCCTGATGGACGGCGGCACCGGGCTCGTGCATACGGCTCCGGGACACGGCGAGGACGATTATTTCGTAGGGCTTAAATACGGCATCGAAGTGCTGATGCCCGTGGATGAGGGCGGCTGTTTCGATCAAACTCTTAAAACCAAAAAACTCTTCCGCGCAGACGTCGTAGATGAGTTCGTGGGGATGCATATTTTCAAAGCAAACGAGAAAATTTTAGAACTTCTAGGCCCCGCGCTTATCAAATCCGGTAAATTCGTCCACTCCTATCCGCACTGCTGGCGCACGCACAAGCCGGTGATCTACCGCGCGACGAAGCAGTGGTTTATCGCGATGGACGAGCCAATGCCTAGCGGCAAGACACTGCGTCAGGTGGCGCTAGAGCAGATCGGCAAGGTTAAATTTTATCCGCAAAGCGGCATCAACCGCCTAAGCTCGATGATAGAAAACCGCCCCGATTGGTGTATCTCGCGCCAAAGGGATTGGGGCGTGCCGATCGCGTTTTTCCGCGATAAAAGCACCAAAGAGCCAATATTCGACGAAAAAATTTTAAATAATATCTACGAAATTTTTAAGGCTAAGGGCGCGGATGCTTGGTGGCAGATGGAAATTTCGGAGCTCTTGCCACAGGACAGCGGCTATAAGCCTGAAAATTTAGAAAAGGTGATGGATATCTTAGACGTTTGGTTCGATAGCGGCTCGACGTGGAAAGCGGTGCTGCAAAGCGGCGCCTACGATGCGGGCAAATTCCCTGCGGATATGTATCTTGAGGGCAGCGACCAACACCGCGGCTGGTTTCAAAGCTCACTGCTTCTAAGCTGCGCGATCAACGAATGCGCGCCGTACAAAAGCATACTCACGCACGGATTTACCGTCGATGAGAAGGGCCAAAAGATGAGTAAGTCCGTCGGAAACGTCGTCTATCCGCAAGAGGTCGCAAAGAGCCACGGCGTGGAAATTTTACGCCTTTGGGTCGCGATGAGCGATTATTCGACCGATCTAAAGATCAGCGACAATATCCTTAAGCAGGTAAGCGAGCAGTACCGCAAGATCCGAAATACTATAAGATTTCTGCTCGCAAGCACCAGTGATTTAAATGAGATCGAGACGAGTAATTTTACGCGGCTTGACCGCTGGATCCTAACGCGCGCGGCAAACGCCTTTGCGAGTGCGGAAGCAGCGTTTAGAAACTACGATTTTTCAAAAGGCTTCAACGCTTTGCTAAATTTCTTAAGCGCCGATCTGAGCGGAATTTATCTTGATATTTGCAAAGATAGGCTCTATTGCGACGCACCTGACGAGCCGCGCCGCAGAAGCGCGCAAAGCGCGATCGCACTGATTACACGAGCTCTGCTGCCTCTGATCGCGCCTACGCTAACCTACACGATTGACGAAGTGATGGAATTTGCGCCGCAAATCATTAAAGAGGGCAAAGAAGACGCTTTCGATCTAATCTACAAGCCGATAGAATTTGACGATTTTCTAGAATTTGACGAAATTTTAATCAAATCCAGGGAGAAATTTTTCGAACTCATTGACGCGCTGAAAAAGGACAAGATCATCAAATCGACGCTTGAGCTGGTTTTGCAGACGAGCTCGAACGAAATTTTATCAAACGACATTCTAGGCGTGGCGGATTGGTTCATGGTAAGCGACGTGGACACTCTGCAAAGCGAGGAGGCTCTGGCGGAATTTAAGATAAACGACGAAATTTTCCGCCTCGTAAAATCATCGAAGCACAAATGCCCGAGATGCTGGAAATTTAACTCAAAAGAGCCTGATGAGCTCTGCCCGCGCTGCGCGAAGGTCATGCATGCTCGCTAGCCCCATAAGTCTAGGCTTCGTATTTTTTACGATCGCGCTGATCTGCGTAGCAACGGGCGTGGGGATCTATTTCGTGAATAAATTTAAGGATGGCAGATGATAAGTTTGAAAGAGGCTCTAAAGCTGAGCGCGGATGAAATTTCGGCGCTTAGAGCGGAGCTAAAGGATAAAATTTTAAAAACCAAAGAGCTCGGCGCCTACGTCGAGCAGCTCACGGGTGAGGCTTTAAACATCAGCGGCGAGGGCGTGCCGATCGCGGTCAAAGATAACATTCAGGTAAAAGACTGGAGCGTTACCTCGGCGAGCAAAATTTTGCAAGGCTACGTTGCGCCATACGACGCGACTGTGATCAAAAAGCTACGCGAGCACGGTATGGCGCCGTTTGGACGAACGAATATGGATGAGTTTGCGATGGGAAGCACGACTGAGAGCTCATTCTACGGCAAAACTCTCAATCCGACCGATCACTCGCGCGTACCAGGCGGCAGTAGCGGCGGAAGCGCGGCTGCCGTAGCGGCAAATATCGCCGTAGCCGCACTCGGAAGCGATACGGGTGGCTCGATCCGCCAACCGGCGGCATTTTGCGGCTGCGTAGGCTTTAAGCCGAGCTACGGCAGGGTCAGCCGCTACGGGCTCGCGGCGTATTCAAGCAGCCTCGATCAGATAGGACCGATTACGCGCAGCGTCGAGGATGCGGCGATCTTATACGACATCATCGCAGGCCGCGACGAGATGGACAGCACGAGCTACGCGGACTCTTACGAAAGCACCGCGGATAAGCTAAACGGAGATCGCAAACTTAAGATCGCCGTTATAAAAAATTATATCGACGAGGCCTCGCAGCAGGTCAAAGAGGCTCTAAATTTAACTATAGAAAAACTAAAATCATTCGGGCATGAGATCGTTTATCGCGATCTTTGCAGCTCCAAATATGACATCGCGACCTACTACATCATCGCAACCGCCGAGGCTAGCGCAAATTTAAGCCGCTACGACGGCGTGCGCTACGGAAACCGCGCGAAGGCTCTAAATTTAAAAGAGCTCTACGCCAACACCCGCGGCGAAGGATTTGGCGACGAGGTCAAGCGCCGCATGCTTCTAGGCACCTTCGTGCTAAGCAGCGGCTATTACGACGCGTATTACATCAAGGCACAGAAGGCAAGAGCCTTCATCAAAAGCGAATATGAGGAAATTTTAAAAGACGCCGATTTGATCTTTATGCCGATCGCGCCAGGCGTGGCATATAAATTCGGCGAGCTTAGCGATCCGCTTCGCGCGTATCTTAGCGACATCTACACGATCGGCGTAAATTTAGCGGGGCTTCCCGCAATCTCCGTGCCGGTAGCGAAAAACAAAGAGGCTCTTAATATCAGCGCGCAGCTCATCGGGCGCGCCTACGACGAACAAACGGTGCTGGACGGCGGCTTGAGTTTAGAAAAAATCGTGAAAGGATAAGTATGAAGATCGTCAAAAAGGCTCTGACCTTCGAGGATGTTTTGTTGGTACCCCAATACTCTGAAATTTTACCCAAAGAGGTCGATATCAGCACGAGTTTTACGAAAAATATCACGCTAAATACCCCTCTTGTGAGTGCTGCGATGGATACGGTCACCGAGTATCGCACCGCGATAATGATGGCGCGCCTCGGCGGCATCGGCGTGATCCATAAAAATATGGACGAGGACTCCCAAGCCAAGATGGTTCGCCGCGTAAAAAAGAGCGAAAGCGGCGTCATTATCGACCCTATCTCGATCAAGGCGGACGCCACGATAAAAGACGCTCTCGATCTGATGAGCGAGTACCATATTAGCGGCATTCCCGTTATCGACGACAACGGCGTGCTGATTGGAATTTTAACCAATCGCGATCTGCGCTTTGAAACCGACACCGCCGCGCTAGTAGGCGAGAAGATGACCAAAGCTCCGCTAATTACCGCTCCAAAGGGTTGCACGCTTGATGATGCGGAGAAAATTTTTAGAAACAATAAGGTAGAAAAGCTTCCGATAATCGATGCAAACGGCCATTTAGAGGGGCTTATTACGATTAAAGACCTTAAAAAGCGCATCGAATATCCAAGCGCCAATAAAGACAAATTCGGCCGCCTTCGCGTCGCCGCGGCGATCAGCGTAGGCCATCTGCAAAGAGCCGAAGCTCTCGTCAAAGCGGGCGTCGATGCGCTTGTAATGGACTCTGCGCACGGACACTCCAAAGGCATTATCGACACGCTTAAGGAGCTGAAGCGAAATTTTGACGTGGATGTAGTAGTAGGAAACGTCGCAAACCCCGCCAGTATAAAGGATATCGCAAACGCGGGAGCAGACGCGATTAAAGTAGGTATCGGCCCGGGCTCGATCTGCACTACGCGCATCGTAGCTGGCGTGGGCGTGCCGCAGTTTACCGCGATCAACGATTGCGCGATCGAGGCGGCTAAATTTGGAATTCCGATCATCGCAGACGGCGGCATCAAATACTCGGGCGACATCGCCAAAGCCCTAGCCGCGGGCGCAAGCTCGGTGATGATGGGAAGCCTGCTTGCGGGCTGCTACGAAACCCCGGGCGAGCTCATTACGTTTCAGGGCCGCCAGTACAAAACCTACCGCGGTATGGGATCGCTTGCGGCGATGCAGAAGGGAAGCTCGGATCGCTACTTTCAAGACGGCACCGCAAAAGAAAAGCTCGTACCTGAAGGCGTTGAGGGGCGCGTGCCTTACGCAGGTATGCTAAAAGACGTGATCTTTCAGCTGCTAGGCGGCTTGCGAAGCTCGATGGGATACTGCGGCAGCAAGGATATCGCGACCTTTCAGCAAAAGGCGGAATTCGTCGAGATCACGAGCGCAGGTCTTAAAGAAAGCCACGTCCACGACGTCATCATCACGCAGGAAGCGCCAAATTACCGAGTAAATCAGTGATCCTTCAGAGCAAAATTCAAAATTTCGACGAGCCGCTCTATCTGGAGAGCGGCCGCGTCTTTTCTAACTTCAAGCTCGCCTATGAAACCTACGGCGAGCTAAATTCCGATAAATCAAACGTCATCGTCATCTGCCACGCCTTAACGGGCTCCGCGCACGCCGCGGGACTTTACGAGGGCGACGTTAAGCCCGGCTGGTGGGACGGGCTCATCGGCGATCATAAAGCGGTCGATACGACAAAATTTTTCGTCATCTGCATAAACATTTTAGCTTCGCCGTTCGGCTCGACATGCCCGCTTGATGTCGATGAAAGCAGCGGTCGCGAGTACCGCTTGCGCTTTCCGGTAGTGGTCGTCTCAGACGTCGTGCGCGCGCAGATGATGCTTTTAAAGCGCCTCGGTATCGCTCGCGCCCGCGCCGTTATCGGCGGCAGCTTGGGCGGCATGCAGGCGCTGTGCTATGCGATCGAATATCCGGAATTTGCGGATGAAATTTTCGTACTCGCAAGCACCTACGCCACGCAGCCTTGGGCGATCGCGTTTAATAAGATCGCGACCGAGGCCATCTTGCGCGATCCAAATTTCAAAGGCGGTAACTACGATAAAAATCTGATCGCCGAGCACGGACTTGACGGCATGGCGGTGGGGCGCATGGCGGGGCATATAAGTTTTTTAAGCCCAAGCTCGATGCAGGATAAATTCGGGCGCAACTACGTCGAAACGGACGGTCTTTACGAGATTGGCGGGCGTTTTCAGGTCGATCGCTACCTTGAATACAACGGCGAAAATTTCGCGCGCAGATTCGATCCGCTATGCTATCTCTACATCGCCAAGATGATGAATATATTTGATTGCACGCGCCACTACGGCAATCTCAAAAACGCCTGCGCGCAGATCAGATCGCGCCTGCACCTCATCTCTTTCAAAGGCGACGTGCTCTTTCCGCCGGGGCTGATGAAAGAAATTTACGATGCGATGAGCGATCTGGGCAAAAAGGATCGCGCGAGCTACGCGCAGATCGACAGCGACTACGGACACGACGCGTTTTTGGTCGAGATAGAAAAATTTGATTACATCATAAAAAGGATTTTGGATGAGTTTTGAGGAAAAAATGGAGAAGATTAACGCGCTTTTAAAGAGCCTAAACGACAAGGATCTGAGCCTAGAGGAGAGTGTGAAGCTGTATAAACAGGGCGTGGCGCTGCTAAAGGAGGCGAAGGAAATTTTAGAAAACGCTAAGCTCGAGGTTGCCGAAATAAACGCACCCGAGCAGGCTTAGGAGGCGACAATGATAAATGTATGCGTTTTGCAACTACCGACGCTTTCGATGAGCGAAAATCGGATCGATTACTATATGAAGGTCGCCAAAGACAACGGCGCGCGGATCGTGTTGCTGGGCGAATATGAGCTAAATTCCTTCTTTAGCGAGCTTAAAAAGATGCCCCGCTCCATCGCGTGCGAACAGAGCGAGCATAAGCAGGAGCTGATGGCGCGGCTTGCCGCTAAATACGACCTGCATATCGTAGCGCCGATAATCAGAGCCGCAAGCGGTGCGATTTTGAGGCAGGCGGGCATTTTCGGCGGCGCGGCTAAAAAAAGTGCGCGCTGCGGCGGCGGCGAAAATTCTTTAAGCCTTAAAGGCGAGCAGGGTTGCAAGGGCGAGCTAAATTCCAAGAGCGATTTAAATTCCAACGGCTGCTCAAATTCTAAAGACGCTTTAAATTCTAAAAACGAGCAGAGTTCCAAAGGCGGCTTAAGCTCCTACGGCACAAAATCTTTAAATTTCAAAGCCGCAAATTTAAAAAGCGCCTCCGAAGCCCCAAACGCTTTAAATTCCGAAGAAAGCCAAAAAGACGCGGGCGAAGAGGAGATCTTTTGTGCGAGCGAAAACGAGCCCATCTGGGTGAAATCCTGCGCGAAATTTTCGCCCTCGGAGGTGAAATTTTACGATCAAAATATCCTGATGGACTATCCGCACTGGAACGAAGAGGGTTTTTTCGCCAACCGCAAAAGCCGCAAAATCGGTAAAATTTCGCCGATGATCTTTAGCGAGGGCGGCGTAAAATTCGGCGTGTGTTTCGGCTACGAGGCGCATTTTGACGTATTTTGGCGCTATTTTATGCAAAAAAACGTCGGCTGCGTGCTCGTGCCGTGCGCTTCGACCTTCGAAAGCGGCGGGCGCTGGCGCGAGCTTTTGAAGATACGCGCGTTTACGAACTCGCTCTACGTCATCCGTGCCAACCGCATCGGCGAGGCAAAATTCGGCGAGAGCGAGTTTAAATTTTACGGCGAGAGCTTCGTCGTAACCCCCGGCGGCGAGATCGCAAACGAGCTGAAAAACGAAGAGGGCGTGCTGATGTGCGAAGTGGACGCGGACGAGATCGCTGCGGCGCGCGGACTGTGGAAATTCCGCAAAAACCTAGTTAGCAGGGGGCTTTTATGAACTACTTTCACAGACAGATCCAACTTTGGGGCGAACAGACGCAGCGCGCGCTTGCGGATAAGCGCATCTTAATCATCGGCGCGGGCGGGCTTGGAAGCAGCCTTTCTTACGCTCTGGGCGCAAGCGGTATCGGGCGAATCAGCGTCGTGGATTTCGACACGGTGGCGCTTCACAACATCCACAGGCAAATTTTATTCATGCTCGAAGACGAGGGTAAATTTAAAGCGGACGTTTTTAAAAGCCGCACGGAAAGCCGCTACGACGGCGTGAGCGTGGAGGTGCACAAGAGTCGCGCGGAGGAATTTTTCGCTAGTGCGACCGCCTCGGGCGAGAAATTTGATCTCATTTTGGATGCGACCGATAATCTCGCCACGCGCGCGCAGATCGATGCGTTTGCTAAGCAAATAGGCGTACCGTGGGTGTTTGCGTCGGTGGACAGCTGGCAGTGCCAAGTCTGCTTCGTGCAGAATGCGGATTTTAAATTTTTCCCGAGCCTAAACGCGACGCCTGCGGGCATAACGGCTGCGATCGTGATGTTTGCGGCAAGCTTTGAGGCAAACCTCGCTCTGCGCTACCTAGCGGGGCTTGAGGTCGAAAAAGACCTGTTTTACTACGCGAACTTTTTTGGCGGCGAGCTGGAAGTTAGGAAGATAAGGTTGTAGTTTTGGCTCGGGCTAGTTTAAATTTAAGCCCGAGCTTGTGGGTTGACTTTATATCAAAAAGCTAACTTTGAGTATGTTGATTTAACTCTTGCTCCGCCATTTTATTCTCCTTAATATTTAGTTTTGATGACATTTTTTTCTTGCATTTTTTAT
>NZ_CALIJA010000199.1 GCF_938017615.1 uncultured Campylobacter sp.
TAAGCTATTACAAATTTATATCTATTTTTAAAGAGGGGCTTGAAATAATGGAAAATTATAATAAACAAAACGCCAGAGATTACGACAAAGAGCCGATAATAATAAAAGACTATGCTTTTTACGACTATATGAAATACTCCACGATTGCTACGCTTATAGGATGCTTATTCTTCATCTCGGTCGTTACCGTAGTAAACCCCATTGAGCCCAAAAATTTTAGACTACTCCCTTTCGCTTTGGTAATGTTTTTTATCAGGCGAAAGCAACAAAAGGGCGTCTATTTCGTATTTAACGATTCGGATATAAATATTACAAAGAAGATAAAGCTTATAAATCTTTGAAGCTTGAACAAATCGGCGCCGTTGCGATCAGTTTTGATCCGCGCTGGGACCGGCAGCAGAGGATAAGCATACCCGAAACGCTGTTTTTGTCGCTTTGGCCTTTGGGCGCATACGTTATGCGCGGAATGCATGCGATGATCGCGCTAATTTCGATGATAGCAATTAGCCTATTCGGAGCGGGTATATTGATGCATCTTAAAAATGGCAGTTTCAGATGCTTAGGCGTCTATGACCGGCTTGTGATATACGGCGAAACGGGCGATCTTAGAATTATAAATGTTTTGATTTATAGCGAAAAAGAGTATCTGGAATTAAAAGAGTATTTTATGCGCAAAACGCATATAGATTTGGATAGCGTCCCGCGCACCTTGTCGGTATTTAGCAAAAAGGTAAAATTTAGAAAATTTAAATTCTAACGCTCCGCTTGAAATTTTGCCTTTAAAATTTACGCGCTAATCATCGCCGCTTTCATATACGCCGAGCTCTACGAGATTGCCGTCAGGATCGCGCAGATAGATACTTTGCATAGCTCCACGCGCGCCCGTGCGAGGCACGACGCCAAGCTCTATTTGCGCCCCTTTGCTTTCAAGCTCCGTTTTGAGCTGCTGCGCGCTTTGATCTTCGCAGATGAGGCAAAAATCCGCCGAGCCTGCGCTAGGACGCGCCGCAAACGGCGCGAACTCGCCCGCGCGGGTGTGGATATTGATCTTTGAAGAGCCGAAGCGCAGGCTGTGTTTGCCGCCCTCGCAAACATGCTCTAAGCCCAAAATCCCTTCGTAAAATTCCACGCATTTTTGCAGATCCTCCGTAACTAGGACGAAGTGATCGATCCTTGTGATTTTCATTTCATCTCCTTGCGCGCTCGCAAGTCGCAAAATTTTTACGCCTCGCGGTGCAATCTTGGAATTCTGCCGTGAAATTTCGCGACAAAATTCCAAATGCTTATAGCGCGAAATCAAAATTTCGCGGCGTAAATTTTAAAATTCTAAAATTTAGCCTAAGTAAAAATGGAGCGCGAGTAGAGTCTGACTTTAGTAAAATTTAGACCGACGAAATTCCGTCTAGCTAGCGCAGCAAATTCTAATCTTGCGATTTTAAAACTAGCGATTTTAAAATTCTCTTGCCTACCTCGACGCCCGGCTGATCGTAAGTGCTGACGCCCAGTATCGCTCCAGTAGCGCTGGTTAGCAGCTCGAAGTAGTAAAATAGCTCGCCCACGCTCTGTTCACAAAGCCGCGAAACCTCGATTAGATCGATGCTGATACCCTCGTTTAGCACGGCTTGCAGCGTAGCATCGCACTGAAGATTTAGCACCTCATCCAGTCGCATGCCGTTTACGAAGTCGCAGCCCTCAAGACCTTGCAGACTGATACCAGGTACCGCGTCCGTAGTGCCGTTGTCCGTGAGCTTTAAGAAGGTCACGGTCTTATCCTTTACGCCGTCCATTATGAGCTGAAGGAAGCTGTGCTGATCGCGCGAGCCTACAAGCCCTACAGGAGTAAGTCCCTCGCGGCTAAAGCCGATCTTTTTACCTAGGCTTTCCGCCCAGAGCTGCACATACCACTCACCCAATGCGCGCAGCGCATCGCCGTAGCTAAAAAGGACGTTGATTTTCGCACTTTTGTGCGTGGCGTAGTGATGGGCTTTTCGTAGAATTTTATTCTCCGCGATTTTAGCGGGATCGCCTGCTAAAATTTCATCCAGATACCGCTCTTTTGCGGCGGCAGCTCCGCGTAGCATCGCGCTTGCATCAAGGCCTAGCCCAACTGCGGGCACTAGCCCTACTGCACTTAACACGCTAAAACGACCGCCTACGTTAGCAGGCATATTTATCACGCAGGCGCCGTGCTCACGCGCGAAGATATCCAGCGGCGAGCCTGCATCGGTGATAAATATGAAATTTTTTGCTAGCGCTTTTAAATTTGAAATTCCAAAACGCTGCAAAACGACCTTAAAAAGCGAGATTGTCTCGATCGTACCGCCCGATTTGGAGGATACTATGAAAATCGTGTGAGCAAAATTTAGTCCTTCGAGCGCGCGGTTTACACTGTGTCCGTCGAGATTATCCAAAATTTTAAAGCGCAAATTCTTTCTTACGCGCGGACGCAGCATCTCATAAAGCGCCCGCACGCCCACGCTGGAGCCACCGATGCCCAAAAGCACGACCCCGTCATAGCTTCGTGCGCTAAAAAATTCCTGCGCTCGCGCTATTTCGTCTGCGCCTTGCTGCGGCAGGCGGTAGTAGCCTACCTCGCCGCTTTCGTATTCGGCGCGGATCTTTGCCGCTACCTCTTCTAGCGCGCCCTCTTTTGCCAGCGGGAAAAACAGCTCATTTTTTACCATCGCCGAATTCTCGCTCGTAGAAATATTTGATCGCGTCTACATAGCCCTTTACCGAGCCGCAGTCGAAGCGAGTGCCTTTAAATTTATACGCGATCACCACGCCGTTTTGAGCCTGCTTCAAAAGCGCGTCGGTGATCTGCACCTCGCCGTTTTTGCCGGGCGCCGTCTGCTCAATGAGATCGAAAATATTGGGCGTTAGGATGTAGCGCCCGATGATGGCTAAATTTGACGGAGCCTCGCTAGCCTCGGGCTTTTCAATCATATCCGAGACCATTATCAGATCGTCGCTGATGCTTTTGCCGGCGATGATGCCGTATTTGTTTACGTCCTGCGGCGGCACCTCCATTACTGCAACGACACTGCAACGGTATTTTTCGTAAATTTTAACCATCTGCGCAAGCACGCCCTCGCCGTTTTCGTTCACGCACAGATCGTCTGCGAGCACCACACCGAAAGGTTCGTCGCGGATTAAAATTTTACCCGTGTAAATCGCGTTGCCGAGCCCCTTCATCTGCTCTTGGCGCGTGAAAGAGAAGGTGCAGCGCTTCATAAGCGCCCTGATCTCGTCGAGCAGATACTCCTTGCTGCTGCCTGAAATTTGATCCTCCAGCTCGTAGCTGCGGTCGAAATAATCCTCCAGAGCGCGCTTGCCGCGACCCGTGACGAAGGCCATATTATCCATGCCCGCCTCCAGTGCCTCGTCCACGCCGTAGTGAATGAGCGGTTTGGTAAGAATCGGAAGCATCTCTTTAGGTAGCGATTTGGTCGCGGGCAAAAAGCGCGTGCCGTAGCCCGCCGCGGGAAATAAACAAGTCTGGATCATGAAGCTCCTTTGATCTTTTTTTGAACTTTTATTATAATGCAAAAAAGATAAAATTCCGCAAAGGAAAGCCGTGAAAACGATTGAAAAAGAGATCAGCGCCGCACAGGAGATCAAAAAATCAAGCTTCATCGCCTATCTGGCGCCGCTAGCGAGCTTTGAGGTGCTGCGTGCGCAGTTGAAGCGGCAACACCCAAAGGCGCGCCATATCGTCTGGGCGTATCGCGCGCTGAATGAGCCCGGGCAGATCGTAGAAAACTCGAGCGACGACGGCGAGCCCAAATCGACCGCGGGTGCGCCGTGTCTAAATGCGCTTCGCGGCGCCGAATTGATTAACGCCGCGGTGCTCGTGGTGCGCTACTTCGGCGGGATCAAGCTAGGCACGGGCGGGCTCGTGCGCGCATACGCTAGTAGCGCGAATGCCGCGATAGACGCCGCTGCGGATGCCGCAGAGCTAGTGGAATTCGTGCTGCGTAAGAAGTGCGCGTTTTTCGTGCCGTTTGCGGCGGTAGCTAAATTTGAACATTTTTTAAAAAAATCGGGTTTTGTTTATGAGGCGAGCTTTGGTGCTGCGGGAGCGGAGTTTAGCGCAGAGCTTAGCGCGGAGGAATTTGAAAAATTTAAAGGCTTTGCAGATGCTCTCGCGCCGGCCCTTAAAATGCTGCACGAGCCGAAATTTTAAAATTTCAAAATTCTATAAAATTTAAAAGCTCGTCTCGGCTAAATTTGAAAGCATAAACGGATTTTGCATTTTATCGTAGCGGAATTTTAAAGCTAAAGTGAAATTTCATC
>NZ_CALIJA010000200.1 GCF_938017615.1 uncultured Campylobacter sp.
TTCTTGCCAGCTCGCCGCATGAAATCCACGCCGTGCTTACGCAGGGTGCGCGCCGCGTCCTGCGCGCCGAAAGCGGCATAGACGCGGACGAGGTCTTAAAATCCGCGGAATTTCAAAATATAAAATTTCACTTCCAAAAGACAAAACAGAGCAAGAAAAAATAGCTCAAATTTTAAGCGATATGGACGATGAAATTTCGGCTTTGCAAGATGAGATAGAAAAACTAAAGATGATAAAACAAGGCGCTATGGACGAGCTATTAAGCGGCAAAATAAGGCTAAAGGGGTGAGTTATGCAAGAAAATACGGTAGAAAAAGAGATAAAAACGCAAGAGCGAGTCATAGATCTCTTTAAAAACGAGCTTGGCTACGAATATATAGGCGATCTGCAAGGACTCGATAATAAAAACATAAGAGAGGACGAGCTTAGGACGTGGCTGCAAGGTCGTGGCTACAGCGATAAGCTTATAGATAAAGCCTTAAAAAAACTACAATATGAAAATCACACAAGCGGCGGGCGAAAACTATACGATGCAAATGAAGCCATATATTCGCTTTTAAGATACGGCGTAAAAGTAATAGAAGAAGTAGGCGAAAATAATCAGAGCGTCTGGCTCATCGACTGGGATAATCCGCTGGCAAATAAATTTAGCATAGCCGAGGAAGTAAGCGTAAAAACTACAAATGGTGAGTTTGATAAACGCCCGGATATAGTACTTTATATAAACGGCATAGCTATTTGTGTGCTAGAACTAAAACGCTCAAGCGTGTCAGTAAGTGAAGGTATAAGGCAAAATTTATCAAGCCAAGATAAGAGGTTTATAGAGAGCTTTTTTACTACCGTGCAGCTTGTAATGGCCGGAAACGAGAGCGAAGGACTAAGATACGGCGTGATAGAGACGCCTGAAAAATACTTCTTAGAATTTAAAGAAAACGGCGAAAAACTAAGTTTGTATGGCGGACTTAAAGCGATTTGCGGGCGAGAGAGACTGGTTGAAATTTTACACGACTTTATCATATACGACTGTGGGATAAAAAAGACTTGCAGGCACAATCAATATTTCGGTGTAAAATGCGCGCAGGAGTTTTTACGCGCTAAAAAAGGTGGTATCATCTGGCATACACAAGGTAGCGGCAAAAGCTTAAGTATGGTCTGGCTTGCAAAATGGATAAAAGAAAATTTAAACTCTAGGGTGCTTATAATCACAGATAGAACCGAGCTTGACGAGCAGATAGAAAATGTCTTTAACGGCGTAAAAGAAAGCATTTACAGAACAAAAAGCGGAGCTGATTTGCTAGAAAAATTAAGCAACGCCGAGCATTCACTCATATGCTCGTTGGTGCATAAATTTGGCAGAAACGGCGCGGAAGACGAAAGCGATGACGGTGCCATAAGCGCGTATCTGGACGATATAAAGCGTAGGGCGGGAAATTTTAAAGTGAACGGCGATGTAGTTGTATTTGTAGATGAGTGCCATAGAACGCAGTCGGGCAAACTGCATGAGGCTATGAAAATGCTAATGCCTGATGCGATTTTTATCGGCTTTACGGGAACGCCGCTTTTAAAAAACGACAAAAAAAGCTCGGTGCAAGTATTCGGCGAGTTTATACATACATATAAATTTGACGAAGCAGTGCGTGACGGCGTGGTGCTAGACCTTGTATATGAAGCTAGGGATATCGAGCAGTGGCTAGGCTCAAAAGATAAACTAGACAAAGAATTTGAAAATAAAACAAGAGGACTAAGCGACCTAGCTAAGGGTGAAGTAAAGGCTAGATGGGCGACTTTACAAAAGCTGATGAGCTCAAAACAAAGGCTTGAGAAAATCGCAGGCGATATACTTTTTGATATGGAAAATAAAACTAGGCTAAGAGAGCGTGGAAATGCGATATTTGTCTGCTCTAGCGTATATGAGGCATGCGAGGCGTATAAGATTTTTAGCGATAACGGATTTGAACAAAAATGCGCCGTGATATCTAGCTACAGACCGACTGCGTCAGCGATAAGAAACGAAATAACTCCAGATGGTATGAGCGACGGCGAATATAAGTATAAAATTTACAAGCAGATGATAGCTAACTACTACGATATAAACACTAAAGACGTAGATGATGCTAAAGCTGATAAGTTTGAGCTAGACGTAAAAAAAGAGTTTAAAGAAAAACCTGAACAAATGAAGCTCTTAATCGTTGTCGATAAACTCTTAACTGGTTTTGATGCGCCAAGCGCAACATATCTGTATATAGATAAACCCATGCGCGATCACGGTCTTTTTCAAGCTATATGCCGCGTAAACAGGCTAGACGGAGAGAGTAAAGAGTATGGATATATCGTGGATTATCGCGATCTTTTTAAGAGCTTAGAAAAAGCGTATAGCAACTATACAAAAGAGGCATTTGATGGGTACGACGAGAGCGATATAGTTGGGCTTTTAAAAGACAGACTCGAAAAAGGTAAAGAAGACCTAGAAAATACATGGGAAACCTTGAGTGCAATATGTGAGGGCGTGAAGTCACCCAAAGGCAATAAAGAATTTATAGAGTATTTTTGTGGCGATAGCATGGAGAATTTAAAAGATGAAATGCAGACCAGAAGACTTAGCTTTTATCGCGCGGTTGTAAGTTTTATTCGAGCTTATGATAGGGTAGCAAACGAACTTTTAAAGCTAGGGTATAGCAAAGAACAAGAACTTCAGTGGGCTAATCGCGTAAAGAACTTCTCTACGCTAAGAGATGCCGTCAAACTAGCAAGCGGAGATTATGTAGATATGCGAAAATGGGATAATGATATGCGTATACTCATCAATAGATATGTAAATGCCGGCGACAGTAAGGTCTTAGCAGAATTTGAAGACAAAGGTCTGCTTGAAATTTTAATCCAAAATGAGGGCATTAGCGAAGAAGAAAATGGGACACTAGGTGGCAACGAATCAGCTGCAGAAGCGATAGAAAACAATATAAGACGCATAATCGTTGATAGCAATCCGCTAAATCCAAAATTCTACCAAAACTTATCTCAAATATTAGACGAGCTGATAGAGCAACGTAAAAAAGGCGCGTTAGACTATGAAAAATATCTAAAAGAGGTTATAGGTCTAGCCAAACAACTAAAAACTAAAAATATGGGCAAAGCCTATCCTGTACCGGTAAATACTGCAGCAAAACAAGCTATATATGACAACTTTAGTCAAGATATAGACTGGATCGCCAGACTAGATGAGACAATCAAAACATATAAACCAGATGGATATATCGGTAACAAAATGAAAGAACGCGAACTAAAACGCACCATAAAGCCCCTATCTGATGAAAAGAATTTGGACATAGACGAACTTTTTGAGTTTATTAAACTGCAAGAAGACTACCAATGAAAATAGGCTCAATTTATGTTGCGGTAACGCGAAAAGACATAAAAAATCTACACATATCCGTAATGCCGCCGCACGGCGAAGTAAGAGTAAGCGCACCACTTGATGCAAGTGACGATAGAATCCGAATGGCTGTAGCCAATAGGCTCGCATGGATACGTAAACATAAAAATATTTATAACTCGCAAGAGCGCATAGGTGCAAGAGAGATAGTAAGCGGCGAAAGTCACTATCTGTGGGGCGAGCGGTATCTTATGCACGTAATAAACGGTGTTGATAATGTGGCGATAAAGCACAACAAGATGATATTAAGCGTGCGAGATAGTGGAAATTTTGAAAGTAAAAAGCGAGTTTTAGAAAAATTCTACCGAAACGAACTAAGGATAAAAATCGCAAAGATGCTAGAAATTTGGGAAACAAAAATCGGAGTAAAATCAAGCTCGGTAAGAATCCTAAAAATGAAAACAAAATGGGGAAGCTGCAATATAAAAGATGGTGATATTATAATTAACTA
>NZ_CALIJA010000201.1 GCF_938017615.1 uncultured Campylobacter sp.
CTTAAGTCCCATAAATTTTTTAATGAAATTCATATTAGAGAATTTAGCGCCTCTCTATATCTCTACCGCCCAAATAATATTCTTCCAGCGGATAATTTATATTGCCGCAGTTATCAAATTTAAAACCTTTTCCAATACCGACTACGGCATTTTTTCTCTCTTTATAGTATTCTCTAGTAATGTCAAAATTCGTTATCAAGTCATAAATATACTCGGAATGGTTAAATTGCATATAATTACCGTTAAATATAGCAAATTTATCAAGAAACAAAGTACCTGTGACTTCTTTATCGTCGCCGTTAACCATAACTATCGGTCTGTCAAATCCAACGCTCGTATCTTTCAAATTTATTTTTAGATATTTCTTTGGATCGGTTTTTTTAGCCTTTAGCTCTTTCATCAGTATCTCCTCAGTCGTTTTTCCCTCTTGGTAATATTTTTCTAATACATCAAAACAATTTGATAAGTTTATATTTTCTAGTTCATAGTATGCAACCTCATATTTACTGGACCAAAGACTACCGAAGGTTTTCAACCTATAATTATCAATCATCCAATATAGCTTTACATCATAGTCCAAATATGCCCCTGCTACTCTTTTATACAGCTCTTCCTTCGGCAAAATTCTGTTTTCTTTGAGGCAGTATCCTTGCTTGTATTTGTTGTAGTCGGAAAGGGAAACTATCACAAAGCCTCGTGAAGTGGAAAAATCGGGAATTATACGAATAAATATGGCGCAGAGTATTATTATAAGAAGTAGCGCTCCAGCTAGCACTTTAAATTTAATAGACCTGTAGAATTTCATATCAGTCCTTTTCTATCCATCCATTCGTTAGAGGCTAATTCTTTCGGACCAGGAGGAGTTTTCTTCCCCCACAAATAATAACTCAATATATCGGCACCGTAATTGCCCTCTAATTCTAATCTTAAATCAGTTTCTTTTTTGCTCATCTCTTATCCTTTTTCGGTTACATTCGTTAAGATAAAATTTCAATTAAATTTATCCGCCGTGAATCCACATATCCAGCTCCTGTTCCGCCGGAGCTTTGATATCAAAATTTATATTTCCGCAATTATCGTATGAGAATTTACGTCGCAAATGCTTCATATGAGTATAAGCTAAGACTTTGTTAAAGTTTTCTAAGTTCTCATATTCGTTTTTTATTCGTATTAAATTTTCTTTGCTTTTGATTTTTGTTAAATCTTCTTTATTGTTAAGCTCAATATACCAACTTATATAATCAGGTCTGGCATAATTCACAAAAAATTGATTCTCTTTTATTAAAAATGATTTTTCTAAAAACATTTTTCCGTTATGAAATGGATTTTTCTCTTCCGATAAGATAATAGGCTGTCTAAAGCCCAAAATTTCATCCTTATATACAAAATATTTTGATAGATCGGAGATATCTATTTGCGTCTTGTCTTTTATCTCATAATCAAAACTCTTTCTGTCGGTATTTTCAACTAAAAAATCAAACCAGTTTTCTTCATTGAAATCGCCGATTAGATAGAGCTTGGAGATGTGCGCCGTATAAAAACTATGGCCGAAATTTTTTATATCGTGCTCATCGATAATGGTATTTCGCAAAATTTCATAGTCGTAATATCTTTTAAAATAATTTATAGCGGCATTTCGAAGTAGCTCTTCGTTGCTTAAAGCTCTATTCTCTTTTAGGCAGTATCCTTGCTTGTATTTGTTGTAGTCAAAAATAGTAACTAAAGCAAAGCCTCGTGAAGCGGAATAATCGGGGATTATACGGATAAATGCGGCGCAGAAAAGTAGCACTGCGGCTAGGATTTTAAATTTAAGATATTTGTAGAATTTCATAATGATCCTTTAAATGCCGCCAGTGAAACAAACCGCACACCTCGCCGCTCCGTTAAATTCATACCTTCGCTCCGCGTTCATTACTCTGACCTTTCTAAATTTTAGATAAATTTTAGTGACACTCAAAGTTTTCTGCCTAGAGCCAAAACCTCTCTGCATCGCTAAATTTCATATCCCGCGTTACTAAATTTTAAATCGCCGCAACATTTAAATTTTTGGTTCTCGCGACGCTTAAATTTCCCCAGGTGCGGCGCGTAAAATTCAGCGACGTGGCGCCAAAAATTTCAGATAAATTCTAAAGCCGCGCCTTGGTTTTACGCCCGCAAAATTTAATCACGCCGCAAAAAGCTACTTCGCTGCGCAAAATTTATCCGCGCCGCGCCAAAGCTTGTTACTTCTTCGGCTTGCTTAGCTCATAGCCGAAGTGGATCTTTTTGCTCTCGCCCGGCTTTAGCTCAAAGTCCCAGCTAAGTAGTCCATCCTTGCCGAGGCTGCTCTGCTCGGGCGAGTTTTTCAGCGCGACCTTTACGTCCTCATGCGTCGAAACGGGCGCTCGCTCTTGCAAAACCACGTTCCACGCGCGCTTGGAGCTATTTTTGATTTCGTAATCCCAAGCCATGGAATTTTTACTTTCGCCGCCGAAAAAGGAGTTTTTCGTGAAATTGTTCGCCTGCTCTTTTTTAACTTCGATCAGGCTGTTTTTACCCAGATATGCCGTAGCTTCGGAGTTTGCGGCAAAGCCTAGATACACGAGCCCGATCTGCACGCCGTCGAGCTTTATTAGCGTTTCGCTCTCCTCTATGCTTCTTTCGGGGATAAATTTAGCCCGCACGTAGGCCGCCTCGCTGCCGTAGCCGTCGATGAGCAGATCAAATTTCGCATCCAGACTCTGTTTATCGAAGCTGAACTCGCCCGCCTCGCCCGCCTTAAGGCTTACGCCGCTAATTTTCCACACCTTTGAGAGCGAGCTTTCGATATTCGAGCCCGTCCTTGCATACGACGATCTAGCCTCCGCCGCAGGCGCCCTCTGCATATCCGCCACCTCTAGCATCACGTCCTTTTTATAAGCCGCTGCGGGCGCCGGCTTTGCAGGCTCGCCCTCATACCACGGGTAAAAGGGCTGCGGCGCGGTCTGCGAGGAGTATTCGTAAGGATACAGCGCGATCGTCAAATTCGCTAGCTCGGCGTTTAGCGGATTTTGCACCGAGAGCTTTTGCGCGACCTCGATTTTGCCGCTAGCAAGATCTGCCGAGAGCTCGTTGTGCGTGTAGGCGCTTACGTCAACGGGGTAGCTTATTTTTACGAAGCTCGGATCGCAGCCAAAGTTCGCGTTTAAGCGGCGTTCGTTCTTGATCTGGTATTTTGAAATTTTCTCTTTGAGCTTTCCGATTTGCTCGTCCGTCTTTGAAATTTCGCCCGCTACGAGCAAGACCTCGTCGTAAATTTTTTGCGAATCCGCCTTTAAGCTTGCCAAGCTTCTATCTTTTAAGCTTGCAAAGTCGCTTAAAAAGCGCTGCTGCGCCTTAAGCGCGACCAGGCGGTCGTTTAGCTCGCGCAGGCTCTTTTCGTCCGCCTCTTTTTTGGCAAACTCCGCGTTTTTCACGGGCTCGACCTCTCCCAAAGACAATTCGCGCACTTCGCAAGAGCCTGCAATCTCGATGCTGCGGATATCCAAGTACTCCGGCACATTCACGCTGAAGTTTGATTTTTGCGCGCCGAAGTTTTGGTACAAGAAGGCGGAGTTCGCGTAGATCTCAAGGCTATTTTCCTGCGCGCTTAAATTTACGGCAAGCGCCGCAGCTGAGCTTAAAAGAACTATTTTTTTCATTTTTACTCCTTAAAAATTTTACGTAATTGTAACGATAAATTTTGATTTTTATGCTTAAAATTCGGAGCGAATTTTAAAATTCCGGCTCCGCCGCCCGCTTTGAAATTTTAAAATTTCGCCGCCGCAAAATCCCCGCCGCGGACGTTAAAATTTTACCGCCGCTAGCGCTCATTAAGTCCTCTCACTCTCGCAGCCTAAGCGATAAAATTTTAAAATTT
>NZ_CALIJA010000202.1 GCF_938017615.1 uncultured Campylobacter sp.
AGCGCGAGACTTCGTAGCTAAAATCCACATGGCCCGGAGTGTCGATTAAATTTAAAACGTATTTCTCGCCGCCAAGCTCGTACTCGAGCCGCACGGACTGCGCCTTGATCGTGATGCCGCGCTCCTTTTCGATATCCATCGTATCCATGATCTGGCTGCTCATCTGGCGCGCCTCGACGGCGTTGCACTCGCTGATTAGGCGGTCTGCGAGTGTGGATTTGCCGTGGTCGATATGCGCGATGATGCTGAAATTTCTGATATTTTTTGTTTTCAAGTGGCTTTCCTGATGAAATTTTAAGCCGCATTGTGCCGAAATTTCATTTAAAAACGGGTAAATGAGCGGACGGAATCGCATACGATAGAATTAGGCAGGTTGGGCGAAACAAAATTTTAAATAAAGAGCGCGAAACGCGGCTTTGAGTGATAGAATTTTGGCGTTATCGCTAGGGCAGCTTTGCCGTGGCAGAATTTACGGCGAGAGCTAGGCGTAGAACTTCTTACAATAGAGCTAGGCAGAATTCTGCCTAGTGAAATTCTGCAGCACCTTACAATGCACGAGGCGGTAGAGCAGCGTACAAGCGAGATTTTGCTCAGTGGAATTCCACAGCTACATTTGACGCATTAAAACGTAAAATTCCGCGCAGTAAAACTCGCGATAAGCTTTACGGCAAATTTTATAAGACCGCGCAGCACAAAGCCCGTGACGCCAAAGATCAAAAATATCGTGCGGTAAAACCCGCTGCGAAATTTCGCCTCGGAATTCTTACTGTAGGGATCGGTCGCAGAATTTACGTCGCCATGGAATGTGGAATTTCAACGGGTAAAATTTACTATCAAGATTACGCGATAAGATTTTGCTCGCCAAGGCTCAAGGGCAGAATTTTACCGATTGAAATTTGATGAAATTTACTCCTATGGAATTTCTAGGCGCAAATACGGGAAGTAGAATTTAAAAATCTTACCACTATGAGGCTAGAATTTAGCCCATAAAAAAAGGCTAGCCCAAAGGCTAGCCTTTGTATCGCGAGTTTGACGCAGAGATTACCAATCGGTCTTTTGGTTGTAGATATCGCGGACATCTCCCGTATCTAGCTTCTTCGTAGAAGTATCACTAGTACTATTATCTGACGTGCTACCACCGGCAAACGATCCTACATCATCTTCCGTACCAGACTTGACTTGACCTTCTCCGCCCCAAACCGTAGGGTTAGCAGCCCTTACGTTTACAATAAGAGGATTAAAATACTGCGGTACGCCCGAGTACTGGCTAGAATAGGCTCCACCCGCTACCGTAAACATAGTTCTCTGATTTCCGGCAGGCGTATGGATAAGCCATGGATTAGTGACGATACGTATAGTAGCTTGACCCGGTACGGTAGCCCTAATATCTACGTCTTCCTTGCCTCTGTCTACTACATTACCCCTGTGAATATTTACGCCAGAAGTCGTAAAGCTGTTATAGGCACTCACAAACTCTGCGCCTATATTATTTAGAGTAGCCCTAGTATTTACTACGAACTTCGTAAAATCGGTCAAGCTAGGATCCTGAGCCGCTAGCACGGTAAATATATTCGAGTTAGGGGCTTCATAAGCAAGTTCTGCGCTAGGAGCAGGCATATTCGCGCACCTATCGGTTCTGCCGCAATAAATCTGCGCATAAACAGGCACGGTTACCCCGGTTCTGGTAGTAGCCTGATAGACTCTGGACCCCAAGCTCTTATCATACGACGTACCGTAGACGAATAGTGCATAAGTACCTATATTGTCACTAAAATCCGTAACGGTCGTACCTGTTGCATAGGTCTTACTATTGGAATTAGCAGCGGCTATATAATCAGCTTTATTTGCAACGCTCATTTTTGCTTTTTTAACTCCCGTCGTATCTTCAACTTTTCTAGTGATAAATGTATCAAAATCCTCCTTTGATATCTTTATATTGTCTTCATTATAATCCTCGGAGTTAGTATCCGAGATAGCATTATATGAGCTATCGAACTTAGACGGCCAAAACTTTCCATAGGTTTTAAGATCGCCCTTCTTCGCATCTCTGACATCAAAGTCACTAGCATAGATAAGCACCGGCGTGCTAGGGGTTTTATGCATTCTATCGAAGTTGAAATATACAGTCGAGTCAGGAGTTTGCCCCTCTCTAAATCCTTGCGCCAAAATTCTAAATTGATCCGACTTCGAGTCATACCTGATTCCCGTACCGCCTTGCGGCCTATTGATAAGTCCACCTCTTAGGGTAGCATCTGAATAGTAATTAAGGGCGATACTAAGAGGTATAGGCATACCGTAGCCCGCATCACCGGCGGAAGCGGCCTCATTCCAGTCTCTTCTTCCACCGGTTATAGTGGTACTTAGAGTTCTTACGTTATATTTATAGCATCTACTATCATATCCCGTAGCGCCTAGACACTCGTTAGAATTGCTAGCAAAAAACTGCGTACCGCCAGGAATATTGTAGATAACATTAGCCCTATCGGGATACGGTACATAATTTGTATCTCCGCCAGTTCTCCTAGCGGTAGCTGTGGAGCAACGTCCGTCGGCATTATTGTTAGCACAATCAAATCCGAAATTTAGCGCAAAATCAAGATCGCTTGAAAATCCGCACACGGCTTGAGGAGTGCCGCCAACATCTTGTTTATACCCGTCATAAAGCGTAGCGATGACATCTTTATAGACCTTGTCGGATAGATATGCTACGGCATTGACCTTAAGCTTGGCTAGCTGACTTATCTGATGCGTCACCGCTAAATTTTGCGTAGAGTTATCACTACCATATATTACTACATTATTCTCAATATCCGGAGCATTGAAATATGTATACGCAGATACCCCGCCCGTGATATTATTATCACCTACGCCGCTTGTTACGCCGTTATCGAGGCTTGTGAGAGATACCCTGATACGATCCGGTCGGTAGCGTAATACGATATTATCATTTATCGCTTTATCTTTGTTAGCAGCAAGCCTCATACCTACGTCGCAGCCTATCATACCTTTAGCATTAGGAGTATTGCTAGATGAATTGATGATACATTTAGCGCTCTTCCACTTCTTAGAGTATGTCTGATCGGAATAAGCATCCGTCCACGAGTTATCATAGATATTTACCAGCACATCGCCGACATTATAGTAATTAAAAATTTTATCGGCATCTTTACCTATGGTTTCGGTATAGATAACGGCATAGCTTTTATCTTTAGCTTCCGGATCTTTTCTAGACTGAGTCATCAGATATGCGCCTTGAACATGACCTTTGCTATCAAATTTCGCAACGCCTCCTGCTTCTACGATATTCCTAGCGTTAAAATTTGCCCATAAGCTTATAGCGTTTTTATCCCATACTCTTCTAAATGCTGCGTCGAATTTCGAGCTTGTGCCATTTAATACGCACGAGACATCATCACTCTTGCCAAAAGAGCCTTTTTTGATAGCTTCCGGATCAATCTCATATTTGCCTGTTTCGGCATTGTATTTAGCACCGGAATATTCCACTGCGGTACCACCATAACAACTATCTTCTTTAACGCCACGTTTTAATGTAGTGGAAGCATTCTTTCTATCTACATAATAGGATTGAGTAGAGACATTAGCCGCGCATTCATTAGATATAAACGGACGCAAGTAGGTTTGAATACCGCGAATCTTGGTTGATATATCTTGAGTATCATCAGAATCCGCGCCATAGCTTTTACGTAGATGATAGCGTTGATTGCCCAAATCCCCGCCAATTTCTGCTGTGTAGTTAGGTACGTAGTTGCCGCTATAGCTTCTGGCCGATATTACATGAGCCAAGATATCTGCATTTTGTGTATAATCACCACCTACGCGCAGATTACTAGGATTAAGTACGCTGGAGCCATCACCCTTTTTAGTTATATCACCGCTAGCGGTAGTGTCTACGATCTTGCTATACTTGCCCGAATTCTTCAGCGCTTCTGTATCTACATTAAAATATGCAGGGCGAAGCACGAAGTTATCGCTACCGCATATGTGGAACGAGCCGTCTTTTGACATTTGAATTCCGAACTCATCTTTAGCAGCCTTTATATTATCTTCAAGCTTCTGCAACTCTGGTTGTATTTTATTCTCCCAAATGTCCTTCTTTTGCTCCGCAGTTAGTTTTGTGTTGCACCAGCTAAAATTCTCACCTGTCTCGCAATATCCATATCGCTTTTTAAGCTCCCATTTCTTGAGCTCCGAATAATAAGCCTTAGGATCGCTGTTATTTAAATCTTTGTTTTTTATATACTGATCTAAATCGGATCCTGAGGCAACTTGATTATCCGGACGATAGCTAAGCATAAATGTAAGACCCTGATACGCATCTCCTATCTCTATATCGTTTAGCTCTAAAATACTTTTTCCTTTAAAATCCACTTCCTTATCGATAGTGTAATCGGTTTTGTCCTTCATCTTAAACGGAATTTTTAAGGAATCGGTTACGGATCGGCATGAGTAAACTGCGCTATTCCCCTTATCGCTATCGGCAACTTTATCCGAGGTAGTAGCGGCATTTCTCGCCCTGACAACGGATAAATACAATTTACCGCTCAAGTCGAATTTCTCAAGCTTTCTAGCCTCACTACCGATATATACGAGCTTGCCGGTATTCGGATCTTTTTTGAAGTAAGGAGAATTTGCGGCTGCGTCGATGTATTCCTCGCATTTACCGGTATCATCCTTATACTTCTTACAAAATTGGCTCTCATAATCCGGTCTAAAGATGAGTTTCGCATCGAAAGGCTTATCGGAGATTTGAGTATATAGCCTATCGTCGTCGTCATTTTTACTAAAATTCTTATTGACTACCTGTAAACCGCTTAAAGGTAGGATATTAACGCTTTTAGAAACCTTTGTCGCGTCGCATAATTCAAGTTCAGAAGCGCTATCCATCTCTATGAAGACTCGCTGACCGCCGCCTATATCCAAGCTCATCTTATAACTTAGTGTCACGGCAGGAGCCTGCAATATGGTTGCACCCGTATTTACGGTAGCATTAAACTCGCCGTATGCCGCTTTACCTGGCTGCATTAATCCGCCTACAAGTACAGGACTACCGCCCGGTGTTGAAGAAGGAGTTAAGTCTCCCGCGCCTTGACCTATATAAAATTTCAATATATTACCGTCAAGCGCAGTAAACTGCCTATCTTTATAAATAGCCTTCGTAACGTTTGGAGTGCCACCTTTTATGACGTCTTTCATAGTCTCGTATGCACCCTTTTGACCATCGCGTAAATAGACTAGTTCATCGGCTGCCGCCGCAGGTATGGTATTTGTAGTGGTAGTGATAGGATCATTTACGACTAGCTCGTTATTTATAGTAGCGCTATCTTTGGTATAGGTAGCGCCGGCTTGACCAAAGTCGATCGATACTACCGCACCTGCTGCATCTTCGCTATCGCCGCCATTCAATCTATTTTCAAATTTCATTCTATAATAGATATTTTCACCCGCAACTACCGGGTTTTTGATCTGCTCAGGAGGTTCATGTAGTTTTTTTACATCCTCTTCGCTTCTTCGGTTACCATCATTATCAAAGAATTTAACCCAGTTAGAGGCGTTATAGACTTCATACTGATAGCACATTTGAGGGACATACAAATCGGCGGAAATAGCAATCATACTTATGAAGTTTTGATCGGCTTGACCTCCGTTGAGATCTTCATACGCCGCACCCAAAGAGATGTTTAGACTAGATTGCGCATTCTTCATCTTTGAACCGATATCGAATTCGTCCAGATCAAATCCACCTAAATAACCAGTGCCGTATGGATAGCTATACTTATAGGTGCCGTTATCATTTATAAGTAAAGCGACAGAGCCGTCGTATATATTAGCGCGATCGTTAGCTAACCGTTGATTAACCACACCGGATCCGTATAGCGAATCCATTTGTGCGGTTCCTTTGTGTTGAACTTTAAAATACTCGTCGGAGGTCATTTGTCTCTCGCCACCAAACCCTAAAAACCCTAGCTTTGCATTTACGGACCCACTTCTAGGTGTATAAAATCCACTGATGGTAGCGTTAATGTTTATAGGCGTATATCCCTTATCCCAAGGGGTGAGGACAAAATAATCGCCGTAAATAGTTACGTTTTTTGGTTTAAAATATTTATTTTTATATTCTACGGCTTCTTTATAAGTCATTTTTTGACCCGTTACGCTATCGTTAGATTGTAAATTATCTAGCAAAGCCCTTCTGGACGGGGCGGTTTTATCATATACTACGATTATTCCCCATCCGCCGTACGGCCCAAGACGAACGCTGTTGAACTCTCCATTGGTAAAATCTGCACCGCTTTGATCCTCACCATCACTCGTTTTTACGTTTCCTACAGTAAATTCAATGCTGTCGGAATAAGGTTCAAAATATGTCTTGACTAGATCGGTAATATCTTTAGTGCAGCCATATTTTAAACGCAAACGTAAGGGCTTGCGAGATTCTGCCAAAAAGTTCCAAGCAGCCGTTCCTTCGCATCTATCTCTATAAACATCTTCTATTATGCTAGCTTTACCTTTCGAGCTTTTCATTTTAAATTTCACCCGTGTATACCCCTTAGCAAAACCGGTCAATTTTTTTCCGTCTTTGCTGTTGTATTCTGCTTTGCTGTCAAAATCAGTCGTGCTGAATATATTTCCCTGCCAATAAAGTCTCGCATAGACTATATCGTCTTTAGTCACGCCCTTAGGAAGCCTCAAAACAGCTTTTGAACTATTCAAATAAAACTGTCCGTCGCCGTCATCTTTAATGTATGTGCCTTTTGCTCCCCACATGTAACCATGGCCTAAAGCAGAAGGCCAGCTTAATTTAATCACCGGCTTTCCAGTCACGGCGTAGTCTCCAAAGACGTATGTGCCCGCACCGCCGAATCTAACTATCGGCTTTTGGTTTAATTCGTCAGACGGAAAGTTTTTTATAGTGGTGAAATTATACAAACCCTCATTTCCGTTCCAAGTCCAACCACTTCTGCCTATCTTTCCGTCCAGCACGCCATCGTCACGATACTCGTTGCTTATTGGGGTAGCAGGATTTATCTTCACGTTCGACCTGCTATCATCTGCAAACGCGTTTGT
>NZ_CALIJA010000203.1 GCF_938017615.1 uncultured Campylobacter sp.
TGCGAAATCCTAATCTGCTAGGATACGAGGGTTTCAAAAAAACTTCTAAACCTATTATCCGATAAATTTAAAATCTCATTTAAAATTTCACAGTTTTACTCGCTGCACACGCACAACGAAGCGGAGTTTTTCGCGGGCTTTGATTCGTCGCTTCTGCGCGAAAAAGCTTGCGCATACGTAAGCGACGCCGGCATGCCCTGCATCAGCGATCCGGGAATTGCGCTCGTAAAATTTGCGCAACGAAGTGGCGTGCCTTACGAGGTGCTTAGCGGCGCAAACGCTCTGCTGCTCGCAGCCGCCGCAAGCGGACTAGTGGAGAAAGAATTTAGCTTTTTAGGCTTTTTAAATAATGACGGCACGCAGCGCAAAGCTCAGATCCTAAATTTAATGCAAAGCCCCTATCCATGCGTACTTTATGAATCCCCAAAGCGCGTGATAAAGCTAATAGAGCAGATCGTGGGCATCGACGCGCGGCGCAAAATTTTTGCGATTAAGGAAGCTACGAAAAAGTTTGAAACAAAATTTTTAGGTAGCGCCGCAGAAGTTTTGCTGAGCTTAAACGGCGCAAATTTAAACGGCGAATGGTGCGTCGTGATTGACGGCGCGGGCGAGAAAAGCTTTGAAAAAATCACACAAGAAGATATTCTCTCGCTTGAGATCGCGCCGAAAATAAAAGCGAAACTGCTCTCAAAAATCAGCGGCGAACCCGCCAAAGAAATATATAAAAATTTGATACGCTAAGTCATATTTTAACCGTTTTTCGCTAAAATCCCAAAATGATTATTTACGGCAAGCAGCTGTTTTTGCACCTTTTAAACCGGCATCCGCAGAAATTTATCCGCATCATCCTTGCTAAGGAGTGCGAGAAAGAAATTTTTAAAAAGATCGCCGCGACCGGCGTAAAGATCGAGCGTGCCGATGCGAAAAAAGCTCAAGCCCTCGCTCGCGGCGGCAATCATCAAGGCTTTTTGGCCGAGGTGGAGGAGTTTAGCTTCGGCGATCTTGCTAGCGTCAAAGACGATAAATTCGTACCGATCCTTTATGGGCTTACCGACGTCGGAAACATCGGTGCGATAATGCGTAGCGCCTATGCTTTGGGCGTGGACAGCGTGATCGTCGTCGCAAATAATCTAAATATGGCGGGCGTAGTGCGCGCAAGCTCGGGCGCGGCGTATGAGCTAAACATCGTTAAGGTCGCAGACGGGCTTAGCGTGCTAAATGAGCTTAAACAAAGCGGCTTTGAAATTTATGCCGCGAGTGCGGACGGGACGAACTTTAAGGAGTTAAAGCTCGGCGCGAAAAGCGCACTCGTAATGGGGAACGAAGAAGAGGGGATACCTGCTAGGGCGCTTAAAAAATGCGACTGCGCGGTATCAATAAAGATGCGCGAAGGCTGGGACTCGCTTAACGTAAGCGCGGCATTTGCGATACTATGCGATGGAATTTTAAATGGAAGAAATAGAAGAGAAGTTAAATAATACGGACGAGCAGGCGGAACAAATCGAGAAGCCGGAGCAAACACAGCAGCCAAAAAGCAGCGATCTAGATAAATTAAAATCTATGGATCTGATAGAGATAGCGCGTACGACGCGCATCGACGCACAAAATTTAGAATATATCATCAACAAAGACTTCGAAAAACTTGCAAATTTTAACGTGAAGGGCTACATTAAAATTTTAGAGCGTGAGTTCGGGCTGGATCTATCGGACTGGCTTAGCGAGTTTGAGGTCGCGAAGGAGAGCTTTGCGCCCGTTAAAAAGGCTAAAGTCGAGCAGGTCTATGGTCAAAGGGTCAGCCCTAACAAAAGCGGCGGCGGTTGGCTTTTATGGCTGCTTGCAATGGTATTAATCATAGGTGCAATCTTTTATTTCGGACTTTATAAAAGCTTCGGCGAATTTTTGGGCTCGCTTTTATGGGAACAAAACAAAACCACCTATTCTGACGCTCCGATTGTAAATAATACTCAAAAAAAGCTTGAAAACATCGGTATCGACGTCGTTTCACACAACGCTACAGATGAAAAATTCGCACTAAAGTCAGATGCCAATGCAGCCGCTGCTGTGGATGAAAATTTAAGCTCGCTAAACGCGCTGGACCGCTCTATCAGGATCGAGCGCGCGAGTGCCAAAACGGAGGAAAATTCCACCGACGAAAACGCCACGCAAAACAAACCCGCGCCGAGCAAAGATATCGTGCTTAGCCCGCGCGGTAAGATGTGGATAGGCATTATCGATCTAAAAAGTGGCAAGAAGCGCGAGATGGTCATAAATTCCCCTTACGTCGTCGCTTCGCAAGGAGATGAGGAGCTGCTAATCTCTACCGGTCACGGGATGTTTGAGCTCGGTAAAGCCGATGGCAACGTAACTTTCAGCGAAAGAAACACTCAAAAATTTCACGTTAAAGATGGCAATATCACTAAAATTTCAGCCGATGAGTTTCTGCGCCTAAACAAGGGCAAGAAGTGGTAAAGCTCTCGCTCGTAGGGCTTTTACCGCCACCGAGAGTAAAATTTTGGCTTTCTGCGGCGAGTGCGACCTAAATTAAACCTAGGAGCGTAAATTTAAAGAGTTTTAAAATGCGCTGCCTTGGATAAAATTTCAAGTGGTGTATATAAAATTTTAAGCGGTGCGGGCACTTGCGGTAGAGCGCTAAATTTAAGAGGCGTCGTCCACGGCGCCGTGCAAAACGGAAGCTTTGATTGTTATCGTTTTGATCGGACGTAAATTTAAACAGCGCCGCAAAGTGTCGCGACGCGATAAATTTAAACGATCAACGCCTCTGCGCCCCTGCGGTTTTAAAATTTTAGCGAGGTAAAAGTTTAAATTGCCCGAGCAATATAAAAAGCGCCGCCGCATCGACGCTAAGGCTTGAAATTTTGCCTACGTGCGCACGCACAGATCGCGCGTTAAGGCGCTAAATTTTAAATAAAGCTTGAAAATTACTTTAAGATAAGAGGTTTGAGATGTTTGACGAAATTCGTTTTTCAAAAATCGAGCGTTTGCCCAATTACGTTTTTGCCGAGGTCAATGCCATAAAAATGGCGGCGCGCAGAGCCGGCGAAGATATAATCGATTTTTCGATGGGCAATCCCGACGGCAGGACGCCGCAGCATATAATCGACAAGCTTTGCGAAAGCGCGCAAAAGGACAAGACGCACGGCTACTCCGTAAGCCAGGGCATCTACAAGCTGCGACTTGCCTGCGCGAATTGGTACAAGCGTAAATATGGCGTGATCTTGGATCCTGAAAGCGAGATCGTCGCCGTGATGGGCTCTAAAGAGGGCTTCGTGCATTTAACTAGCGCGATCGTAAATCCGGGCGATGTCGCAGTGGTGCCCGATCCTGCGTATCCGATACATACTCAAGCTTTCATCATCGCGGGCGGCAACGTCGTTAAAATCCCGCTTGCCTATGATGAGAATTTAAATTTTAACGAGAATAAATTTTTCATCGATCTGCAAAAAACCTTCGACGAGAGCATTCCGCGCCCAAAATACGTCGTCGTAAATTTCCCGCACAACCCCACCACCGTCGTCGTGCAAAAGAGCTTTTACGAGCGGCTCGTGGCAATGGCGCGGCAGGAGCGGTTTTATATTATCAGCGATATCGCTTACGCAGAGATCGCTTTTGATGATTACAAAACGCCGTCCATTTTTGAGGTTCAGGGTGCGAAGGATGTCGCAGTCGAGGCGTACACGCTCTCTAAAAGCTACAATATGGCGGGCTGGCGCGTGGGTTTTGTTAGCGGTAACAAAAAGCTCGTCGCCGCGCTTAAAAAGATCAAATCTTGGTTTGATTACGGTATGTTTACGCCGATACAAGTAGCCGCCACGATCGCGCTGGACGGGCCGCAAGAGTGCGTAGAGGAGATCCGCGCGAGCTATGAGAAGCGTAGGAATTTTTTGATCGATGCTTTTGCGGACGCGGGCTGGGTGATCGCTAAACCTAGCGCGTCGATGTTTGCGTGGGCGAAATTGCCGCCAGCGGCGGCTCATCTAAGAAGCATGGAGTTTTCCAAGCAGCTTCTTACCAAGGCGCGCGTCGCCGTAAGTCCCGGCGTGGGCTTTGGCGCGGCGGGAGACGATTATGTACGGATCGCTTTTATCGAAAACGAAAACAGGATCCGCCAGGCCGCTAGAAATATAAAAAAATATTTGAAAGAGATTTGATGAAGGTAGCGATTTTAGGCGTCGGCACCGTAGGTAGCGAAGTTGCAAACATTTTGATCAAAAACAAAGACATCATCCTTGCGCGCGCGGGCGTTAGCATAGAGCCCGTAATCGGGCTCGTGCGCGATACGAGCAAAAAAAGAGGCGTGCAAATTCCGCTTAGCAGCGACGTGCAAAGTATCATCGAGCGCGATGACATCGACGTTTTTGTAGAGCTTATGGGCGGGGTAGAAAAACCCTATGAGATCGTAAGTGAAATTTTAAAGCGCAAAAAGGCGGTCGTCACCGCAAATAAGGCGCTTTTGGCTTATCATCGCTACAAGCTCCAGGCTTTGGCGGGCGATACGCCTTTTGGCTTTGAGGCGAGCGTAGCGGGCGGAATTCCGATCATCAAAACCCTGCGCGAGGGACTAAGCGCCAATCGTATCGAAAAAATAATCGGCATCGTAAACGGCACGAGCAACTTCATCCTTACGAATATGATGCAAAAAAATGAGAAATTTGAGGACGCGCTAAAGCGAGCTCAAGAGCTCGGATACGCCGAAGCCGATCCTAGCTTCGACATCGGCGGATTCGACGCGGCGCACAAGCTTTTGATTTTAGCTAGCATCGCATACGGCGTGCACGGAGATCCGGAAGATATCCTAATCGAGGGGATCGAGGAGATCACGCAGGAGGATATATATTTCGCGCGCGAATTTGATTTCATAATCAAGCTGCTTGCGGTGGCTAAGCGCGCGTGCGACAACAAAGTCGAGCTGCGCGTCCATCCTGCGCTCATTTCAAAGGATCAAATGCTCTCAAAAGTCGATGGCGTAATGAACGGCGTGAGCATCTACGGAGACTGCGTCGGCGAGAGTATGTATTACGGCCCTGGCGCGGGCGGAAGCGCTACGGCAAGCGCGGTTATAAGCGATCTCATCGACATCGCGCGCGATAACAAAAACCCGATGCTCGGCTATAAAATTTTGCCTAGTGAAAATTTTATGCAAATTCTGCCAAGCGAGCAGATCCGCACGAAGTATTATTTCAGGCTACGCGTGCGCGATGAGAAGGGCGTGCTTGCGAAGCTTACGAACATTATGAGTTTAAACGATCTTTCGATCGACAGCTTTTTGCAAAAGCCGAAGCTCAAAACGGACGAGGAAGTGACGCTGTTTTTCACGACGCATACATGCTGCGAGAAGGACATAAAGCGCGCTATAAGCGTGATTAGCGGCGAAAATTTCATCACGCAAAAGCCTTTTATGATCAGGATAGAAAGTTAGCTTGAGCTTAAAAGAATATCTTTTCGGCTTTGCCTGCGAGGACCGTGCGGCGGAATTTTTACGCGGCGAAGGGTTTGAAATTTTAAAGCGAAATTTCCGCTGCCGCTTCGGCGAGATCGACATCGTCGCGCGCAAAGACGGGATTTTGCACTTCGTAGAAGTAAAGTAAAGGCCACGAGCGGCGATTATGACGCCGCAGAGCGCGTGACGGGCGCTAAGATGGCTAAAATTTTAAAGGCGGCGGAATTTTATCTGATGAGCTGCGATACGGACGAGCCGTGGCAGATCGACGTCGTGGAAGTTTATCCAAAGCAGATAAAATTTATCGCCAACATATCTTTTTAAATTAGAATTTTTAAGATAATGAACTATAATCCGCGGAATTTTAACACAAGGAGAACATTATGGGAAAGTATATAGAGCTTACTTCGGAGAATTTCGACGTTATTAAAGAGGGTGTCGCGCTAGTCGATTTTTGGGCACCTTGGTGCGGGCCGTGCCGTATGATCGCCCCGATCATCGAGGAGCTTGCGAACGATTACGAGGGCAAGGCTAAAATTTGCAAAGTAAATACCGACGAAGCGCAGGATCTTGCGGTGCAATTCGGCGTCCGCTCGATCCCTACGATTCTATTTTTCAAAGACGGCGAGCTAAAAGCTCAGCTCATCGGCGCGCAATCTAAGCAGATCATAGCCGACAAACTAAACTCGCTTCTGTAAATTTCAAAAGGGCGGCTTTCGCCCTTTCTTCTTCCACTCATCGTTTTATTAACTAAATTCGTAAATTTAACGCTCGCGACTTTACTTAATAAAATAATTAAGGAGAAAAAATGTTAGATTTAGCAATTATCGGCGGCGGTCCTGCGGGGCTAGCGGCGGGGCTTTATGCTACAAGAGGCGGTTTAAAGGACGTCGTGATGTTTGAGATGGGGATGCCCGGCGGGCAGATCACTTCAAGCTCCGAGATGGAAAACTACCCCGGCGTCGCCGCAGTAACCGACGGGATGAGCTTTATGGCGCCTTGGCAGGAGCAGTGCTTCCGCTTTGGCTTAAAGCATGAGATGGTGCGCGTGCTGCGCGTCGCAAAAGACGGCGACGGAAATTTTACGATCTATCTCGAGGGCGATCAAACACGACGCGCGCGTGCCGTTATCGTCGCTACGGGCTCTACTCCGCGCCGCGCGGGGATCGAGGGCGAGGATGAGTTTTTCGGTCGCGGCGTCAGTACCTGCGCGACCTGCGACGGGTTTTTTTACAAGGGCAAAGAGGTTGCCGTCCTCGGCGGCGGCGATACTGCGCTAGAAGAAGCGCTGTATCTAGCCAAAATCTGCTCCAAAGTCTATCTGATCCACCGCAGGGATGAATTTCGCGCTGCGCCTTCGACCGTGCAAAAGGTGCGCGAAAGTGAGAATATCGAGCTCATCACAAACGCGCTCGTAGAACAGATCAAGGGCGATGCAAGCGGCGTAACGGGCGTCGTAGTCAAAGACAAAACAAGCGGCGCCGCGCGCGAACTGCAGCTGCCTGGGATCTTCGTATTCGTGGGGCTTGACGTGCGAAACGAGGTGCTAAAAGACGAAAGCGGTAAGTTCATCTGCGATGTCACGCCCGGCGGGCAGGTCGCGGTAAATTTAAAGATGCAAACAAGCGTACACGGGCTATTTGCAGCGGGCGATATGAGGCAGGATGCGCCTAAGCAGGTCGTTTGCGCGGCAGGTGACGGCGCGGTTGCTGCACTTAGCGCGATCGCGTATCTACAAGGATACGATAAATAAACCTATCTTCGGAGCAAAATTTCACGGCGCGGCATGCGAAATTGCTTCCGCCGCGCTTTTTAAATTTAAAAGCCCGCGTCAAATTTGAATGAAATAATGAAATTTTGACGCAAGGCGGCTCAAATTTAAAATTTCGTCAAATTGAGCCGCAAAATAATGCTATCGTCTTTTGCGGAAACGCTTCCGAGCCGAAACGTCTTTTAAAAATTCAGATAAAATTTTATTGTCTTTCGTAGAAAGTTGCAAGGGCGTCTTCCGCCGTTTTTCTATTATTAAATGCCGATCTTATCTTAATAACATCATCAATTATATCTTTAGTCACTATAAATTTATCCGATAAACTTACGCTCTTATCGGCATTCACGATAAAATTTAATTCGATCGCAGCCTGTGGCGGCAGCTCTGCTGCCCTTCCAAGCTGTAGCCTTATTTGGCTAGGCGTTAGCTGCGAATAATAAGCGACGTCTTCTAATGAATCAATAATATTACTCATATAAATCGCAGAAGTTTTTGGTTCACCATCCTTTAGTATTTCATCTTTTAATTTATCGTCGCAATCAACTGGCTTTTTTTGAAATGAGTAATCTATTTTGCCTCTGTCTTTGAGCTCCTCTTGAAATTTCGTCTCATTTATTTTGCAATGTTCATTTGCCAATTTAAGTAAACGCTGTTGTTTATCATCAGATTTATCTTTATAGAAAAGCACGGCACCTCTTAAAGACGTGTTTAGCATAGCCTCTTTATATTTTTTGTTAAAGGCATCTACATCGACCTTTACTTTCTCCATATCCACGTCGCAGACCATCTTAACCGTCTTTAATCCGCCGTTTTCCTCTTTGCTCCACGTGATATTTTTGCAGATTTTCGAACCCTCGATCGCCGTACCGATATTCATCGATTTGAAATCCGGCAGGGTGTAGTTTTTCACAAGCCCCACATCGTCATCGCCGCATCCTGCAAAAATAAATGCCGCAAGCGCAGCACCTAACGTATATTTCATCTTCGCTCCTTTGAGATAAATTTTAAAAATAGTGCTACCCCCTCCCCGCTTAAACATGTATAAATTTAGAGCTGAAATTTGAGATAAATTTAGGGAGCGTTAGAGATCGAGAATGCAAAAGTGAAATTTAATGAAAGAATTTGGCGAGAGAGGGAGGGAATCGAACCCCCCGGAAAACGGTCAACCGCCCTCCTATCGGATTTGAAGTCCGCAGACGCCACCAGGTCGCCATCCTCTCCAAACGGCACAATTATAGCGAGATAAAATTTATTTAGCTTTAAAGAGGCTAAATTTTAAGCCCTTTCGGCTCATTATTAGCGATGGCAGGATTATGAGCGCGCCCAAAAGCAGCAGGCTCATTACCAGACATATTAACATCCCGAAGTAGATCGTAGGCCAGAAATTGCTCATCATCATCACGCTGAATCCCAAAATGATCGCAAACGACGTATAATACATCGCGTATCCGATACTTGCGTGGCTCGCGCGGATTGCCGCGGCCTCGTCGCCCAGGCGCGCAAACTCGCGCTTGTAGCGATAGATATAGTGGATGACATCGTCCACGCCGATACCGATGCTAATCGCCGCTATCGTAATACTCATGATATCCAGCGGAATGCCTGCAACCCCCATGATGCCGAAGCAGGCGCAAAGAGGGATTAAATTTACGACGATCGCGATAAGCGCGTATGAAAACGAGCGAAAGATGATCACGAAAAGCACGAAAAGCACGAGCACGGTGATACCCAGGGTGTCTATCTGTGAGCTCATCAGGCTTTGAAGCATATTGTTATAAAGCACCATTATGCCGCTGATCTGCGCGCTTGCCTGCTCGCCCTCGAGCAAAGAATTTAGCCCGCTTTGCAGATCTTTTAGGAATTTTGCTCTGCGTAAGCGCGGATCGCTGTCTATCGTGCGGACGCTAAAGTGCGCCTCGTTCGCTTCGATATTCACAAAGGGCGAAAGCACCATCTCGCGGTAGTTTGCCGGCATTTCAGAGTAGATTAGAGCAAGGCTTAGATCGTCCAGATCGCGCCCCTGATTAATCTGCTTGCCGAGCTTTAAAAGCGATGCAAGTGAGCTTACGTTGCCGATAAACTCATGCCCCGTGACGTTTTTGTCCTTCAAAAAATCGTCTATCTTGCCGATGATACGCATCTTTTCGGAGGTGAACCAATACTGCGGCTTGTTTTCGTTGGCGGCGTATTCGGCTTCGAAATCGCCAAAATCGTCGCTCGCGGTGGAATTCTGCTCTAAATTTGCGGCGTGGGTTTGATCCGAATTTGCGGCTTCATTTGATTGTGCTGCCGCGACGGAGCTTTGCACGATAAAATTTTGATCATTTAAATTTTGCGCCGCGGCAACGGAACTTTGCGTCGTGGAATTTTCTGCAATAGAATTTTGCGTTGTGGCGGTAGAATTCTGAGCGACGGAATTCCGCACGATAAAATTTTGCCCTACGGGATTGGAATTTTCGCCGCTCTTAGAATTCGCGCTGCCGCTCGCGGAATTTTTACTCTCGCTAGCGGCGGGATCTGCGCTGCTCACACTTTTAAATTTAACGACGATATCAAGCGGGATTGTTCCTCCGAGATTTGTGTCTATGACTTCCATACCTGCGCGGATGTCGGTGCTTTTTTTGAAGTAGCCGATGAAGCTATTTTCGACGCGCAACTGCGAGATGCCGTACAGCCCAAAGATCACCGCTGCAGCGCATACGCCATAGACCGCGCCTCTGCTACGCAGTGCCGTTTCCGCGCACCAAAGCGTAAATTTAAAGTGCTGCTCGAAGCTACGATTATTGTGCGTGCGCCTTAGAAGCGACATAACCGCGCCGAATACTCCAAATGCCGTAACTAGCGAGATACTGATGCCTACGCTCATCATAATTCCCAGAGAAATTACGGGTTTTATATCGCAAAAAATTAGCGACATAAAACCGATAACGGTAGTAAAGATTGCGAAAAAGCAGGGCATTGCGCGCTCGCGCAGCACTGCGTAAACGAGCTGGCGCTGCGAAAATGCGTGAAAGCGCGCGCTAAACTCGCGGTAGGCGACGATTAGGTGGATACAGACCGAAACCGTTATGATGAGTTGAAGCGCTATGAAATTTGAGCTAATGACCGTGACCTCAAAGCTCAAAAATCCGAATAATCCCGCTGCGAGCACGACCGAATACGCGCAGATGATGAGTGGCAGCAGGATAAATTTTGCCTGTCTAAAAAAGAGCCAAAAGCAAGCTAGCAGAAGCACCAAGGCGCCGAGTCCGTAGGTCGCCAGATCCGAGCGGACGTAGCCTACCATATCGTCTGCGATCATATTTAATCCGCCCAAAAATAGCCGATCGCCCGCAAATTCCTTCTCAAAGCCCGCGATCAGCGCGCGCAAAGCCACAATGTCGCGGTGATCCTTTTCGCGCAGCTCGTCGCGGTAGGATTTGAAATTTTGCTCCGCAACTTTAAGCGCGTCTTTAAGCTGTGAAATTTGGGCCCCCGAGCGGTTGCCCTCGTGCTCTGCTTGCTCTAGAGCGCTTTTAGCCCCGTCTCTTAGGTGTAAAAGCTCCTCGTAGCGGATCTGCGGCTTTAAATTTATTAAAATTGCGGTAGTGCGAAAATCGGCGCTTACTAAATTTGACGCGTAAAAGGGGCTTGTGGCAAACTCGCGCCTAGCCGCGGTTAAATTTACGTCCGCGTCGGTAAGAGTGGGTATGTGCTTAAGCAGCTCGCTCATACCGCCACCTTTGTTTAGCAAAAGCGGCACATTCGTGATGTCCGTGACGCTAGCGACGAAATCCAGCTTGGAAAAAGCTGCGTCCATCTGCGCTATTTTGCGGATCGTCTCGGGCGCTAAAAGATCGCCCGCGGGAGTGTATGCAAGCACCAAGAAATTCGGCGTTTCGTAGCGTTTGGATACTTCGCGCCAAATTTGAAGGTCTTTGTCATTATCTAGTAGAAGCGTCTGGCTCGAAGCGTCGATCTCGAGCTTTGTGGAGTAATATCCGAAAAAGAGCGCCAGCGCGGTAAACAGCGCGAGCGTGATTTTCGGAAACGCGACGATTAGGCGAAAAATTTTTTTCAAATACCGCTCTTTTAGGCGCGCTGTGCTATTCGCCGCTATTGATGACGGTGGAATTTAGCCGCTTTATGAGCTCGTCAAAGCCCAAGCTTTGCGTTACGTCGCCTAGCTGCGAGCGGTAGGTTTGAATTAGGCTGACGCCCACGATATCGACGTCGTAGATACGCCAATCAGAGCCGTTAGGATAAAATTTAAAATCTATGTCGTAATTTTTCTGCTCGCCGATGACCTGCGTTTTTAGCACGCGGCGCTTATCGCTCGGGCTTTGTTTGCTTAGCACCTTCATATCCTGATCGGTATAAAGCGAAAGTTTTTCGATAAAGGAGCGCTTAAGATGCGCTTCGAAAGCTTTGTTAAATTCCTCGATCTGCGCGGGGCTAAGGCTAGCGTAATGCTTGGCAAGGGAGAGCTTTGCCATCATCTTGTAATCGAAGTAGCCGTCAAAAAGCGCAAAGATTTTCGCGGGCTTTGCGTCTTTGGGCGCGCTGCTTCGCATAATATTTACGGCCTCGGCGACCTTTTGGCTCATCACCGGCTCGATATCCGCATCGCTAATAGCGTGCGCCGAAATCAAAAGCGCTCCGCAAAGCGCTAGAACTTTTAAAATTTTCATTTTCATTCCTTTATTAGTTTCTCGCGATTTTGCTCGTAAGCATCGCGTAAAAATGGATATAGATCCACTGCATCTTTGGTCATTTTTTCATAAAATTTCGGATCGCGCGAGTAATCGTTAAATATTCTAAATCCATTGACGGAGTTTCGAACGGTGCCATCTTTAATATAGTTTATCGGATTTGAAAAATAATCTCCGACAAGCCCCGCTGTATCGCGCAGATTGCTTTGCCCCAAAATCGGCCAGACGATGTGAGAACCTGCCGGCACGCCCCAATATCCGAGCGTTTGCCCGAAATCCTCGTCGTGGCGCGGAATTCCGTAGTATTTGCCTGCCATATCATTAAGCCCGCCGAAGCCGACGGTCGAATTGATCAAAAATCGCTTCGTCTCGTCCCAAGAATTTTCAAATTTACCCTGCAATAGGTTGTTTACGAGCCTCATCGGATATAAAATATTATAGAAAAAATTTGAAAACGCGCCCTGGATCGGATCGGGCATTACGTAATCGTAGCCGCTGGCTACAGGGGTTAATATGTATGAGTAAAATACGTCGTTGAAGCTCGTCATAACGCGGTTATAGCCGCTAAGCGGATCGAAAACCTCGCGCTTGGCAAACTCCTCGTCAAAACCATCCGTATCGCTAGGCGCTACGTCTTGCTTTTGCGAGCAACCGCAAAGTGCCAATGCCGCGGCTAAGAATATAATTTTTATAAATTTCAAATTGTGACCCTTCTTTATAAATCAAAGTGGCGATTTTACAAGTTTAAAGAAATTTTGTCAATAAGGGTAAAATTTCATATAGAATTTCCCTCTTTATATCGCAGAATAAAGCCTGCAGCTCTTTAAGAAATATATCAGAGGATATATTATAAAATCACGTGAAAGTAAATAAGAAAGGATGAAAATGGACGCAAAATTTGCTTTGGAATTTCTGCTTGGCAACGAAGCATCGCTTCTAGCCAAGCACATTAAGCTGCTTAAGGCCGTAGATGAGACTAAAAGTATTACAAAGGCCGCAGAGATCGTAGGAGTGTCGTATAAAAACGGCTGGGACGCGCTAAATTTAATCAACAACGCGAGCAAAAAACCTCTCATCGTTCGCACTCAAGGCACCAAGAAAAATAGCGGCTCCGAGCTTACCCCTTACGCTCACAAGCTGATTCGCGCTTATGATGCTATCAGCCACGCGGGCGAGACGTTTTTGAGTGAAATTTTAAAGCTTGACGAGATCACCGAAGAGAGCCTTCTAAGCTTAGAGAAGATCGGTATGAAGCTTTCTGCGCGCAATCAGCTAAGTGTTGAGATTACGGATGTTCAAACAGGCGCTGTAAATTCTCAAATCACGGCTAAACTCGCAGGTGGCGAAATTTTATGCGCGACGGTAACCGTAGAGAGCGAAAAGAATTTAGGGCTGAAGGCTGGCAAGGACGTGCTGTTTTTATTCAAAGCTCCAAGCGTCATCATCGCTAAAGGAAGCTCGGAGAAGCTAAAACTTAGCACGACGAATCAAATCAAAGGCACGATTAGCGAGGTCAAAATCGGCGCAGTAAACGCAGAGATCTGTCTAGGCACGAGCTCGCATCAAAACATCACCGCGATCATCACGCGAGAATCTGCCACCGCGATGGCTCTAGGAGTAGGAGATGAAGTAACGGCGATCATCGAGCCTAGCGAGATCATTATTGGCGCGTAATAGGGTGAAATTGGGTGCACAAAATTTTAAAATTTAAGGCGTAAATTTAAAATTTTAGATACAATTCAATTCTCGGCGAGAGCCGAAACGAAAGGCATAAAATGAAGTTGAAAGCAGTGCTTTTAGGAATTTTAACCGCAGGCGCGCTTAGCGCGGGAGAGGTCAGCGTAGCAGCCGCTGCGAACACGACGTATGCGTTTGACGAGATCAAGGCGGAATTTGCCAAGCTGCATCCGCAAACTACGCTAAACGTGAGCTTGGGCGCCAGCGGTGCGCTTAGCACGCAGATCAAAAACGGCGCGCCGTTTGATATTTTTATGGCGGCGGATATGAAATTTGCAGACGATCTGCATAAAGAGGGCTTTGCGATGGCGCCTGCCAAAACCTACGCAAAGGGTAAGGTGGCGATGTTTAGCGTGCGCGGCGTAGATCTTAGCAAGGGGCTTGAAATTTTAAAAGACCCTAGCGTTAAAACGATTTCGATAGCAAATCCAAAGACCGCTCCTTACGGCACCGCAAGCGTACAGGCCTTCCAAAAAGCGGGAGTTTACGATGAGATCAAAGGTAAAATCGTAGAAGCAAAATCGATCGGCGAGGCTCTTTCGCAAGCGCTTAAAGCTTCCGACGTCGGCTTTATCGCGGCCAGCGCGATGTATGCGCCTAAGATGGTGAAGGACGGCTGCAACGACAAGCCTTGCAAGCAGGGCGAAAATTTCGTTTTGGTCGATACCAAGCTCTACGAGCCGATAGCTCAAGGCATGGTCGTGCTAAACCGCGCCAAAGACAATGCCGAAGCCAAGGCATTTTATGATTTTATCCTAAGCGATAAGGGCAGGGCGATCTTTGCTAAATACGGATACGAGTTTTAATGATTAGAGCGAGAATCAACGAAATTTTACAAAAAGACGACATCCATTCTGTAGGATTTATCGCGGGCGGCATCAAGCTGCGTGGCGTATTTCTGCAGCTAAGTAGCGAGCTTAAGGTGGGCAATGAAGTTTACGTGGGCTTTAAAAGCACCGATGTGCTTTTATCTCGCGAAGCCCTAAGTGGTGTATCTAGCGAAAATGAAATTCACGGCAAGATTACGAGCCTAAGCTTGGGTGAAATTTTATGTACGCTCAGGTTTGAAGGCAAGATAAGCTTTGATGTGCTCATTAGCGCGCATTCTGCGCAGGAGCTTGCTTTACGCGAGGGCGACGAGGTTTTCGCATACATTAGCGCCACTGCGATATATATAGAAAAATATGATAACGATTGATTGTAAGAAAAAAATCAGTGATGATTTCTCGATTGATGCTCGCTTAGAGATTAACAAAGGCTCGTTTGTGTGCCTATATGGGCGCAGCGGTAGCGGTAAGACTACACTGCTGCGCATTTTAGCGGGATTTTTGCGCGCAGATAGCGGTAGCATAAAAGACGGCGATCGCGTGCTACAAGAAGGCAATGAATTCTTAAGTGCGGGCAAGCGCAGGATCGGCTTTTTGTTTCAAGACTACGCACTTTTTGAGAATATGAGCGTGACAGGCAATCTGCTTTTTGCCAGAAACGATCCGCAAAAAGCCGCAATGCTGCTTGAAATTTTAGAGCTTAGTGAGTTTGTGAAATCCGGCGTAGAGGGTCTTAGCGGCGGACAGAAGCAGCGCGTAGCACTTGCTCGCGCACTGATGCAAGAGCCTGAAATTTTGCTACTTGACGAGCCGCTTTCGGCGCTTGATTTTACGATGCGCGAAAAAATCCAAGAGTATTTGCTAAAGATCCACGAGCAGTTTCATCAGACCGTGATTTTGGTAAGCCACGATGTGAGTGAGATTTATAGGCTTTGCAAGCGGGTTTATGAGATGAAGGACGGCAGGATCGTCCGCACCGGTACGCCGGAGGAAATTTTCCTTAAAACTAGCGGCTCGCAGAAGTTTTCTTTCGCGGGCAAGATTGTCGATTTGCAAGCACGCGACGGGGTCAAAGTGGCTGTCGTAGCGATCGGCAGCCAGCTGTGCGAAGTGGTGCTAAGCAATGCAGAAGCCGATGGCTTGCAAGTAGGCGATGAGGTCAAAGCTGGCGCCAAAGCCTTTAATATCACTCTGCATAAAATTTAAACTTGCAGGCAGGCTTTGGCGCGCCTGGGTGAGAAATTTCAACTAGATTAGAGATTTAAATGTAGACTCTTATGGAATTTTACGTGGAATTTAGACGAGGAATTTTGCGAAATTTTATCTAAATTTGCCCGCAAAATACGGTGAGATTTTAAAATTTCATTCGCATCGCGCTTAGATTGTTCAGAAATGCAAAAATTTAAACGCAGGCTAGAGTAAAACCGCAATGCAAGACTAGATAGCGTGGGGAAATTAAGCTTAAATTTTAGATTTTGCGCAGACAGGCGCCGTTAAATTCCTTCTTTGAATTTATTAATTGGCGTGGTGGGTTTATTTTTAAATTTGGCGGCTTTTAGCTTACTTTTTTGGCAGGAGTTGCGCGAATTCTATCATGCGATCTTGGTAAAAATTTAATGTAAAGCTTCGCGCAAATTTAAAATTTTCAGATTTAGAATTTTACCTGGATTTTGTGGCTTTGAAATTTTAAAAGCTCTAACAGCTTGAAGCTTGCGTGCTAAACTCGCTTAATAAGAGCTGTGGCAAAATTTCATTAACCGGGTCTTTTGGGTTTATGCGAAATTTTAATTTCGTCTTGTCAGGCTCAATGTAATTCCACTAAGTTGTTCAGAGAATGCCGTTTGGCTATATCTTGCGTGAAATTTGCGCTCAGATAAATCCCGCCCGTTCAAGTGTTAAAGCTAAGCTAAGCTTTTTGAAATTTAGCTCAGCAAAATTCGTGACCTTAAAAATTTGCCAGCTTAGTAGAGTTTAAATGCCTGACGGAATTTGCACGCTTGAAGGAATTTATTAGCCAAGCACTTTTATAAATTCCGCTCGCTTTAGCTTGCGCGAAATTTTTAAAATTTCATTTTGCAAGGCCTTATGACTATGAGGTTTGCGCAAATTCTATCTAGCTTTGCCTCTAAATTTTAAAGTAGGGCTAGGCTTTTAAGATTTTATAGTTTGGGCCCAGCGGCTCGGCTCGGAGGATAAATGTTTGAAATTCTAAAGGGGCTCGATTACACGCCGTTTCTCGTTTCATTAAAGCTTGCCAGCTTGACGACGCTCGCGTTGTTTATCATCTGCGTGCCGCTCGCGTTTTTTATGGCGAGAAAAAATTTCCGCGGCAAAAGCGTGATCGAATCGATCATCTCGCTTCCGCTGGTGCTGCCGCCCTCGGTGCTAGGCTTTTACCTACTCGTTTTTTTATCGCCGTATTCGGTGCTAGGGGAGTTTTTTGACAAACACTTCGGACTTCGGCTCGTATTTAATTTCAGCGGGCTCGTGATCGCGAGCTGTATCTACTCGCTACCGTTTATGTTTTCGCCGCTGGTTTCGGGTTTTCGTTCGCTTCCGCGCTCGCTTTTTTGGGCGTGCGATTCGCTCGGCAAGGGCTATTTTTCCAAGCTTTTTCGCGTCGCGTTACCCGCGATACGCCACTCCCTGCTTAGCGCCTTGGTGATCTGCTTTGCGCACACGATGGGCGAGTTCGGCGTCGTGCTGATGATCGGCGGCAGCGTGAGCGAACAGACCAAGGTCGCTTCCATCGCGATCTATGAAGCGACCGAGACGCTCGATTTTGCGCAGGCTCACGCGTATTCGGCGCTGATGCTACTCTTTAGCTTCGCGGTGCTTTTGATTATGCATTTTTTGGGCGCAAAAGGCGCAAAAATACAAGCTTAAATCGGCTTTAAAACGAAATTTGCTAAAATCCCGCAAAATTTGGAATTTGGCATGAAAAACAAAAAAGACTTCGTTACCGAAAGATTTAACGCCGCCTTGATTCTAGGCGCTGCGCTGCTTACGCTTGTAGTAGTTTGCGAGATTAGCTTTTTGCGCACTAGGATCGCTACGCAGCTTGATTTGCGGACGCGCACGGCGATTACTTTACTTAAAAATACCGACGAGTCGCTTTTTAGCGAGCTTGAAATTCTAAAAGAAAATATCATTTCTTTAGACGCAAGGCACGAAGCTGCACAAAGCGAGCTTTATGCGGATTTGATCCGCAACATCGTAAAATCTTCTCATAGATTTGACGCTATTTTTTATCTGCGCGCCCGCGGCGCGGAGCAGGATAGCTTAGCACATTTTTCATCGGATGCGCGCATTTCGGATCTTGGCGAGATACGGCTTTCGGATATTGCAAGCGAGCTAAAAAAAGATGAATGGGTATCGCGCTATATGATGATGGATGGAGCGTGGCGGTATTTTTTAATCAAGCGCGTAAACGCTGATTCATATCTGCTAGGTTTTGCCAACACCGCTAGGCCGATTGCCAGGCTCTCTTCGCTGGGAGATATTTTGGTCTTTAACGCCGAAGGCAAATTCTTTAACGCTCCTGGCAGCGTAACCGATATATTAGGGCAGGATTTTGATTTTTCGCGCCTAGGCGAAGTGGTAAGCTTTGAAGACGAATCTGGGCTAAGCTTTGCATATCTTGCGAAATTTGGGGATAATTTCGTAATGGCTCGCGAACGAGCCGGCTATTTTTTGGGCGCGGACGATTTTATCGTCGTAGCGCTAGCAGCAGCGATTTTAGCTTATTTAATCCTTCTAATTTCAAATTTTACGTTTTTAAAAAAGCGCGTTTTTATTCCGCTTACAGCAGTTCAAAACGCGCTGCGCCAAGGGGATTATCACTCCAAAATCCGCGATATAGAAGCGCTAAATCCGCTGAACTCTGTCTTAGAAATTTCTAAATCCATAGACGAGGTCTTGAAGTCTAATCTGCGCCACGGAGATTTTAGCCTCAGCTTTAAAGATGCGCTAAAATACAGCTCTCTTTCGGTGCTTAGCATCGATAACGTCGCAGGCACGATCGAAAGCGCTAGCAACGGCGCACGCGAGCTTTACGGCGATGATGTCGTAGGACGGAATATATTCGCGCTGCAAGCAGGCTCGTTTTACGATCACGCCTATCAAACCCAGCGCGCAAACTATGTCAAAGAAAACTATGTCGTAACCCGCCAAGAGACCAAAAATGGCGTCAAAGATCTTTATGTTAAAAAATCTTATATCCGTGACGGAAGTAAAATTTCAACCCTTTTTGTGGTGCTCGATGCGTCAAAATATCGCAGATTTTACGATGAAACTAAGCAAAAATACGAGTATTTAAATCACGCGCCTATTGTTACACTCGTGTTTGACTACACTTCGGGCAAGATCGTAGATGCTAGCAAAAATATAAAAGAGCTTTGGGGTTACGAAGCGGCGCAGTTTTTAAGCGGCGAGATAAGGCTATGGGATTTGCTGGATGAAAAGGACGCGAATGAGGCTAAAAACGAAATTTTAAACCGCTTAGCCGATATGCCTTCAGAAGAGCTAAGCTTTTCTCAAAGCTATAAAATTCGCCACAATGACAATATCCGCTATAGCTACGAAGTGAGCATCTATGTCAAAAAGTCCGCCGCCAGGGCTGCGTTTTATTTTCAAAATATTGATGACGATGTTAAGGCGATCCGCGGCTTGCAGGAGGATTTGGACTTTTACCGCACCGTAATCGAGACTAGGAATTTTTGCACCTGCTTAATCGATCTTGACGCGCAGACGCTGTCGTTTGATAAAAATTACTTTAAAATTTTAAAATATCGCGGCAAAAGGCTAAACACTGCGATGAGCTTTGGGGAGTTTAGTTATGAAATTTACTTCGCGGATTTAGAGAATTTCAATAAAATGATCCGCGAATGCACCGCCGGGCTTAGGAGCGATTTTAGCTGCGAATTTCGTCTGCGAAACGCCGCTAATGCCTATACTTGGATCAGTATGCAAGGCTACGTCACCGAAAAGCACGGCTCTCGCTCTCGCCTTGTAAAAACTACACTCGAAGATATCAGCTCGCGAAAACAAACGGAGCTAGAGCTAAATTTAAACGCCAACGTCTTTTCGCGCTCGCTAGAGGCGATCTTAATCACAGATGAGAGCGGTCGCGTGCTGCGCGCTAATAACGCCTTTTATGAAATCACCGGCTATAGCGAAAGCCAAACTATCGGCAAAATTCCAAATTTCTTCGCTCCTACGGAGGGCGGGGCAGACGTGATGGAGAGGATTAGAAAAAATCTCGTCGGCAAACAAACCTCTTACAAAGATGAAATTTACGGACTAAAAAGGGGCGGCGGCACCTTTCCTGCGCTATTTACGGCAATTGCGATAAAGGATGATTTTTCGCTTACCTCAAATTTCATCTTGATGTTTACCGAAATTTCGCAGATAAAGCAAAAAGAGAGCGAACTAGCCAAGATCGCCCATCACGATGCGCTTACGGGGCTTCCGAACAGAGTGTATTTTATGAAGGCTGCGCAGAGATTTACGGCAAGCTCGGGCGAAAATTCCAAGCTTATGGCGGTGCTTTTCATCGATTTTGACGGCTTTAAGGCGATCAACGACACCTACGGGCACGAGGTCGGCGATATGTTTTTGCAGGCTATCTCAAAGGCGATGAGTGGGCTACTGCGTAAAGGCGATATCTTGGCGCGCTTAGGCGGCGATGAGTTCGGCGCCATCATCGGCGATCTGCAAAGCAAGGATTCCGCGCATGTGCTATTAGATCGTCTGCTTGGAATTTCAAAGATGAAATTTAACCTCAAAGGCAACGAAATTAGCGCAAGCATCAGCGTTGGCGCAGCGTTTTACGACGGCAGCGAAAAGATCGATTTTCCAGGACTTTTATCGCGCGCGGATAGAGCGATGTATCGCGCTAAAACGAGCGGCAAAAACCGCTACTGCATCTTTGAGCGCGCCGAAGCAGATGAATCTAGCGAGGAAGGGATTGCTGCGGCGATCGAAGAGGGGGAGTTTTTCGTGCTCTATCAGCCGATCATTAGCGGAGCGCAGATTTACGGATATGAGCTGCTTTTACGCTGGGATCGCGGAAAGCACGGAATTCTTGCCCCGCAGGATTTCGCGCAGATATTAAGCGAGCCGCGATTTGAGTTGCCGATCTCAAAATTTGCGTTTTCAAAGATGATGGAATTTAACGCTCAAACGGGCGCAAACTGCTCGATAAACGTAAGTCTAGCCGTGCTTACAAACGACGAATTTTACGATTTCGTAGCTCACAGCTTGCGAGACAGAGCTAATGCAAAAGGCGAGTTGATGTTTGAGATAACCGATTTTAGCGAGCGAAATTTTAAGGAATTCGCCCCTGCGCGTGGGCGTTATGCAGATCTTGGGGTTAAATTTGCTCTTAATAGTGCAAATAAAAGCAATATCCCATTCCTGAATGCCCAGCCTTTCGATGTCGTTAAAATCGACCGCGAGCTCTGCCTTGACATAGGCAAGAAAAAAAATGCTATCCGAACGATGGTGGAGATCACAGGCAAGCTAAAGCGGGAGTTTGGATTTGCTCTGGGTGCTCAAGGGGTCGAAAACGCGCTGTCGCTGCGGCTCTTAAACAATTTGAAATTTAACTATCTGCAGGGAAATTTTATCGCAAAAGCGCTGGATCGCAAAGAGATAGACGCTTTCATCGCGCGATTTAAAGATACGCCCAAGCTCGCAGCCATCGACAAAGATGAGTTTATCAGCTTCTTAAACGCGCTTGATTATAAGGATTTGGCGCTAAACTTCATCGCGCGCGGTCAAACAGGCGAGCTTAGTCCGGGAGAGTTTGAAGGCTTTAGAGCAAAATTCGGCGAAATTTTAAACAAAACTCAAAGCGCAGGGAGCGAAAAATTTGCGCTAAATACAGAAATACGTAAGCAAATTTTAGATATTCTTTCGCTTGATTACCGCGTTTTGGCAAGCTTCATTCAGAGCTTTAAAACGCGACTGGATCAGTTCATAAGCGATTTGGAGGCAGCATGATAGATAGCGTTAGCGCCGATTTCGATCACGAGATACCAAACGGCTCGAGGCTGTATTTCGGAAAGAGCGCGCAGCTCAAGCGCGAGCTGGAAAATAAAGCGAGCGAAATCCTCGTTAAAAACGGCTTTAGCGAAATTTTAACGCCATATTTTTCATATCATCAGCACCTAAGCGTCGCGCCGCAAAAGCTTCTAAAGCTCTCCGATCCCACGAACCACGAGCTTGCGCTTCGCGCAGACAGCACCGTGGACGTCGTGCGCATCGTGCGCAAACGGCTGAAAGACGATAAGCTAAGGAGGCTATTTTATGTGCAGCCTACTTTCAAATACCCAAGCGACGAGTTTTATCAGATCGGCGCGGAGCTGATCGGGGAGAAAAATTTGCCCCTTGCGATTAAAATCGCGCAGGAATTTTTTAAAGAATTTGATCTTGTGCCCGCGCTTCAGCTAAGCAATATCGAAATTCCGAAAAAAATCTGCGAAATTTTAAACCTGCCGCTTGAAATTTTTGAAAAGGGCAAGATTGAGACGCTGCTTGAGCAAAATTTGCCTTGGCTGGATGCTACGGCTCGCGCTACGTCGCTAAAGGACGTGCAGGCTCTGCGCGCGCAGGTGCCTGAAGAGCTAAAGCCGTGTTTGGATGAAATTTTAAATTTAGGCGTAGATTACGAGCGTATCCGCGTTTCGCTGCTGTATTACTCCAAAATGCGTTATTACGACGCGCTATTTTTTAGATTTTTAGATGCGGGCGCGGTGTATTGCAACGGCGGAAATTACGAGATAGACGGGCTAAAATCCAGCGGCTTTGCGCTGCTAGTGGATGCTTTGATAGAAAAAATTATGCAAAAGGATGAGAAATGAGCAAAGTTGACGTAGTCATCGGCGCCCAATGGGGCGATGAGGGCAAGGGCAAGATCGTAGATATGATAAGCGCGAATTACGATTTCGTATGCCGCAGCAGCGGCGGGCACAACGCGGGCCACACCATCGTCATAAACGGCGAGAAATTTGCGCTGCATCTGGTGCCTAGCGGCGTGCTTCATAAAAATATCATCAACATCATCGGAAACGGCGTCGTTATCAACCCCGACGTGCTGATTACGGAGATGGCGCAGTTTGAAAATTTAAAGGGCAGATTTTTCATAAGCGAGAAGGCGTTTTTAAATTTACAGCATCACTCGCTGATCGATCAGGCGCGCGAAAAGAGTAAGGGCGAGCTCGCGATCGGCACTACCGGCAAGGGCATAGGGCCTGCGTATGCCGATAAGATCGCGCGCACGGGACACCGCGTAGCGGAGCTTTTGGAGCCCGAAAGGCTCGCCGAGGCGCTATCGCGCGATTTTGCTTCGCATGAGAGCGTTTTTGAAAAAGCGGGGGTTAAAATTCCTAGCAAGATTGAAATTTACGAGGAGCTAAAGCGCTATAAAAGCGCGCTCGAGCCATACATCGCTGATACCACGCACATGCTGTGGAAGGCGCTTGATTACGACAAGCGCGTGCTCGTAGAGGGTGCGCAAGGAAGCCTGCTTGATATCGATCACGGCACCTATCCTTACGTCACGAGCTCGACTACTATCGCGGGTGGGGCTTGCAGCGGGCTCGGGCTCGCGCCGAAAGATATCGGCATGGTGATGGGAATTTTAAAAGCCTACACCACCCGCGTGGGCAACGGCGCGTTTCCTACCGAGGATAAGGGTCCGCAAGGCGAGGCGATGCGCGAAATCGGCAAAGAGTACGGCACCACGACGGGCAGGGCGCGCCGCTGCGGCTGGTTCGACGGAGTGGCTACGAAATACGCCGTGCGCCTTAGCGGCATCGACAAGCTCGCGCTTATGAAGCTTGACGTCTTAGACGGCTTTGAGAGCATTAAAATTTGCCGCGCATATCGATACAAGGGGGAGGAGATCGATTATTTCCCGATCGATTTGGAAGCTGCCGAGCCGGTTTATGAGCAGATGCCTGGCTGGGGTAGTGTCAAAGGAATTTCAAAATTTGAGGATCTGCCGCAAAACGCGCAAAATTATATCCGCAAAATAGAGGAGCTAAGCGGCGCGAAGGTGGGCTTCATCTCCACCAGTCCCGAAAGAAGCGACACGATAATTTTATAAATCGGGCAAAATTTTAATTTTACCCGTTGCGGGCGGCGCGACCGCTCATAGAACTGAATTTAAAGGAACGATCATGCGAATACGACTACCACACGTGCCATATATCGCGCATAAAATAGCGCTGGATCTGCTAAACTCTGGCTGCGTTACGCTCGGTGCGGGCATAGAGCCCGTCGCCAAGGAAGCGGACGAGATCATAAGGGCCGATCTACAAAAAGAAAGAGCGATAGACGAGCGCGCAAACGAGCTGATAGATGAGCGCATAAGCGAGCTTGACGAGATGAGCGTGAATAAAAAAGATATGTTTTGGCTCATCAAACGCCACATCGCAAACGACGAGAATTTCGAGCTAAATTTTGAGGATCGCTACGGCACCATATCGCATAAAATTTTAGAAACCGTTTGGAAGAAAAATTTGATCGATTACAAAGTCTCCGAAAACAGGCTAAAGACGATAATTTATAACGCGATCGACGAATATCTTAAAAATTATCAAAAGATTGAGGATGCGGTCTATGAAAAGATCGATGGCTACAAGCAAAAATTGATCCCGGGTACCGAAGAATACGAGCTTGTGTTCGAAAAGCTCTACGAAGAGGAGCTAAGAAAACGGGGCATGCTGTAATGAACGCGTATATCTATATAGAAAACGGCATCTACCTGCAAGCCAAGGCGTTCGGCAAGGGCGGTAGCGCATTCGGCGAGCTCGTGTTTAACACCTCCGCCACCGGCTACGAGGAGATCATCTCCGATCCGAGCTATGCGGGGCAGTTTATTATTTTCACTATGCCTGAAATCGGCATCGTAGGCATCAACGAAAACGATAAGGAAAGCTCCAAAATCCACGCAAGCGGAATTTTCGTAAGAAATTTTAACAACGAGCCTTCAAATTTCCGCTCGCAGATGAGCTTGGAGGATTATTTTCTGCAAAACGGAAAATTCGGCGTTTACGACATCGACACTAGATTTTTAACCAAAATGCTGCGCGACGAGGGCAGCCTGCGCGCCTTCGTTTCGACGCAGATCAGCGATAAGGCGGCTCTTAAAAAGGCGCTTAGCGAGTCTGCGCGCATAGAGGAGATCAACTATGTAAGCATCGTAAGCACGAAGGCGCCGTATAAGCACACATCGGGTCGCTGGGATGCCGAGCGCGGAAGCTACTCCCAGCCCGCAAGTTGCGGCAAAAAGATAGCCGTGATCGATTACGGCGTCAAGCGAAACATCCTAAATGAGCTTTGCGATCTAGGTCTCGGCGTCGAGGTTTTCCCGCACGACGTTAAAGCGGAGAGCCTGATTGCTAAGCTTAAAGAGGGGCAGATCGACGGCGTGTTTTTATCAAACGGCCCGGGCGAGCCGCGCATGCTTAAAGAGGAGATCGCGCAGATCAAAAAGATGGTCGAAGCGCGCGTGCCGATTTTTGGAATTTGCCTGGGTCATCAGCTGCTAAGCAACGCGATGGGATATGAGACCTACAAGCTGAAATTTGGCCAGCACGGCGCAAATCACCCCGTGCAAAACCTGCGCACCAAATCGATCGAGATCACCGCGCAAAACCACAACTACAACGTCCCAGAAACGATCGCGCAGATCTGTGAGATCACGCACCGAAATCTTTTCGACGGCACGATCGAGGGCGTGCACTACAAAGACTATCCCGTATTTTCGGTGCAGCATCACCCCGAAGCCAGCGCGGGGCCTACCGAGAGCAAATATATCTTCAAAGAATTTCTTGAAATTTTATGATTTTGAAATTTTGCCTGCATTAAATTTTACCGCGGCCCTGCGGTAAAATTTTAAATTTGCGGAAGGCTTTAAATTCTAACGCGGTCTTTGCATTGTAAATTTAAAGCCCGTCACAGCCTGGATAATTGCAGGCTAGAGTAGCGTGTAAAGCGCACTTTTGCAGACTGAGGATTGCCGCGGTGATTTTGGATTAAGCAGCTTTTTGGATGAAACGGATCTGTGCCAGTCGCGATTTTAAATTTAAACCGGCTGCGCGCCGCATACTTTTCATTTGCGCGATTTTGCTTCCACGTAGCTTTTAAGCGCACGCGCGGCTAAATTTCATGCGTTTTAAATTTAAAAATTGGGCTTGCTACGCTTAGCTCTTTCAAAACAGATCTTGCGGTACATTTAGCATGGCTTCAAGCTCTTAAATTTGACGAGTCGTCTTGTTGCCGTCAAAGTTATGCCAATAAACGCTTCGCCGCCTGTAAAATTTTATCTAATGTTGCCCGCTCGTTAAAGCTTATCAGCGCTGTTTCATTTCCCTCTAAAAGCCATTTGCCTAAAATAAAATTCCACTCCGCCGCGTAGTGAAATTTTACCTGCGTTTGCTTTGAAATTTTACTTTCAGCCGCTCTTAAATCTCTTTCGCACCGATAAGATTTAGCTTACGTCATTTTAAATTTTGCTCCACTCCTAGGCTGCGGTTTTTACTCATGCTTCTTTTTTAATCCCGCCCATATTTACACCTAAAATAAGAGTTGTGTTACTTTATGAAATTAAATTTTTAACTTAACATTATTTTAAGCTCAATAAAAGAGAAAATTTGAAAGAATTTCGTTTGAAATTTCGCCTTGAGGGGTCTGCTATGAGCTGCGCTTTAAAAGAGCTGGACGTCTTGCTAGTCGAGGACGATACTAAATTACTAGCCTCGCTGCATAAGGCGTTTGAGGGTATTTTTAACAACATTTACAATGCCCAAAACGGGCTTGAAGGTGTGAAAAAATTCAAAAAATTTAGTCCTAATCTCGTCATTACCGACATTCTAATGCCGATCGAGGATGGGCTAGCGATGATACGCCAGATCAAGCAGATCTTTCCGCATGCCCCTATCGTGGTGCTTAGCGGCTTCAGTAGGGAGGAGCAGCTAAAAGGCGTTATGGAGATTGGCGTCGAGCGGTATTACTTTAAGCCGGTAGATATCGCCGCATTTGTGCTAGAGATAAGCGCGCTGATGAAGTCTAAGCTGGACTCTGTGCGAGTCGTAAATATGGGCGCAGGCTACGTATTTGACGGGCTCCGTCGTATTTTGCTGAAGGATGGCGAGCAGATCGTGCTTACTAAAAAGGAGCTTTCTTTTGTCTCGCTGCTAGCCAGTCGCGTGGGCGAGCTGGTGCTTTACGAGGAGATCAAGCGTTACGTCTGGACCGAAGGAGCCGTGAGTGATACGGCGCTTCGCACCTTCGTCAAGCGTATCCGCGATAAAGTGGGTGGCGAAATCATAAAAAATGTCCCAAGCCTGGGATACAAGATCGAGCCTGAGCCAGCTTAAATTTGATCGCGTTTTTGCCGCTTTGTAATTTACGGAATTCACTTGTAAAATTTTGCGTCGAAATATGCCGCGATTAATGCGGAGCGAGGCAGAATTCCGCGCTCAAAGCGCCACAGATTAAAATTTTACGCTCGTCCAACTTACTAAATTTGACTTGATAAAATTTAGCCTCTCAAGCTTTTCAAAAACTTCTTTGCTTAAAAGCCCAAACTAAAAATTTCTTGCTAAAATATCGCAAAATTCCGCGTTCTGCAGATCGCCCATAAAGGATTTGTTTTGAAAAATTTGCCCTCTAAAAATCTCTTTGTCTACACCAGCTCGCGTGCGCTACGCGCGGCGCTGCAAAGCGAGAGCGGCGGCGTGCTGGCGCCTAGGATTACGTTGGCGGAATTCTACGAAAAGGCGCTTTTTGTGCCGGATCTTGTCGCTTGCGGCGAGATAGACCGCGCGCTTTTTATGAAACAAGCGGTAAACGAGAGCAAGCGCGCAGGCGAGAGGCTTAAATTCCCTAACGAGCTTTACGAGTTTATGCGCAACCGCGAGTATCTTTTCGGCTTTTTCAAGGAGCTTGCGACGGAGCGCGTAAGTATCGATGCGCTCGATCTTAGCGACACCTATGCGTGGTATGCCGAGCATTTTGAAATTCTGCGAGAGCTAGCGGGGGCGTATGCAAGGATTTTGCGCGAGCATGGATTTTACGACGAGATCACGCTGCCCGCGCTTTATGAGCTAAACGAATCCTATCTGCGCGGATTTGAGCGGATAGAAATCAACATCGATGGCAATCCTAGTGCATTTGAGTTCGAGGTTTTTAAGCGCGCTGCGGAGCTGAGCGAGGTTGTGTTGAGCTTTAGAGCCACGACTTTAAATTCCAAGCCCGTGCGCGCGGTGGAGGAGCTTTGCGGCATAAGTCTAGAGCTAGGTTTTGCCTACCGCCTAAATCTTAGTACGGGTGAAATTCTAAGCCGAGAGCCGCTAAGCGTGGGCGGGGCGGTTGTGTGTAGAGGCTTTGAGTTGCGAAGCTTGCAGGCTAGCTACGTTTTTGAAAAAATTTCATCCTTCGTGCGCGCGGGCATCGCGCCGGAGCGCATCGCGGTAATTTTGCCCGACGAGAGCTTTGCCGGCACACTGCGGCTTTACGACGAGCGCATCGCAAGGGCTCGCGGCTCGCACCGCATGCTAAATTTTGCGATGGGAGAGAAGCTTAAAGATAGCCTATTTTACGTAACGCTAGAGAAAATTTCGCAGTGCTTAAAAGAAGCGCGCACGCCGAAATTTGGCGTAGATTACCACGCATTCAAAAGTCCGGATGGAGGATTTTTGAATGCGGAGGATTCCGCGGTACAGCAAAATTTAGCGCTAGGGAATTTCGCTTCGGAGAATTCTATTTCGCAAAATTTCGCACAGCAAAATTCCGCGTTTGATTTCGAAATTTTTTCAAATTCTAAAGCGGATTTAAATTTTATGTCTGCGCGAGAGTTTGAAAATACGGAAAATTTTGAAATTCTGCACGAAATTTCGGCGGAACGCGCGAATAGCGCGGAAGAGCAAAGCTTTTCGGCAGAGTTTGCAGAGTTGCAAGAGCCCTTGGAGCATGTGCAGCAGCGCGATTATTCGGCTCGTGCAAAACGGCAGGAGCCTTCAAGGAAGCAGCAAGAGAGCCTACGAGACTCTATGCAACTGGAGCATATAGAGCTTGAGGAAGAAGATGGGTATTCAAAAAGCCCTGAGCAGCGCGATCGTTTTAGGCACTCTAAAATGCGCGAGGGCGCAGATGAGTATCCGCAGCGCCCAAACCCACAGGAGCTTGATCTGTTTTTTGCGAGTGTGGGCGTGGATGAGGCACTTTTTGGTGAGTTCGCGCGCGATTTTGCAAAGCAAGTAAGCTTTGAGCATTTCGAGGCACTAATTACCAAGCTCGCCTGTTTACCCAAAATTAGCGACGCGCTGCTGCAAGAAAAGCTAAAAGAGCCGCTATATCTAATTAAAATTTTGCTTCGAAAATTTAAGGACGAAAACCTAAGCTTGGGCAATCTAATCGATCTTTTTTTGTTAGAAATTTCGCGCATTAAGCTCGATGATGTTCGTGGCGGAAAGGTCACGGTAATGGGACTTTTAGAGAGCCGCGGACTGCAATTTGACGGCGTGATAATCCCCGATTTTAACGATGATCTGGTGCCAAAGCGCAGTAGCGGAGAGATGTTTTTAAACTCCGCTTTGCGCGCTAGAGCAGGGCTCATCAGCCATGCAGACCGCGAAAATTTACAAAGATTTTACTACGACGGCTTGCTAAGAGGCGCTAAAAAAAGCGCGATTTGCTATCTGCAAAGCATCGAGAAGTTGCCTTCGCGGTTTTTGAAAAGCTTTGAAGTGCAACAAGACGCGGAATTTTCGCAGGAGGATTATTTGCGGCTTTTTGGGAGGGAGGAATTTAAGTCCGCCTTATGCGGACAAGAAGATCCCGTGGCTCGCCATGATTTTTTTGCCGAGGAGCTATCGTTTTCGCGGCTGGATACGTTTTTAGAATGCAAGAGGAAGTATTATTACCGCTACGTTTTCGGACTGAGGGAGGGGCTAAAATTTGGCGAGGACAATGCGCTTTTAGGCAAAATTTTACATACGAGTTTTCAGCGTTTATACGAGCGAGCGGGGATGAAATTTAGCATGGAAAAATTTCGCCCTATTTATTCGCAGCTTGCGCGAGAAGCAGGGATTGCGCGCTTTGATGCGGAGCTTGAGCTAAAATCGGTAGAAAAGCTAGCTAGGCTTTTAGAAGGGCATGAGCAAATTTGGAGCTTTAGCGGTAGTGAAGTATCGCTAAAAGGCGAGCTTGACGGAGTGCGGCTGAGCGGGCGGATCGACCGCATCGACGAAGATAAGGCAGGGCGGAAGTTCATCATCGATTATAAACGCGGTTCAGCTAAAAAGCATATGGAAAAATTTCAGCTTACGTTTTATCGCGCGCTTTTAGCCCAGGAATGCGAATGCGCCTATCTGTCGCTAAAAGATTGCACGTTTGCGGCTCCTGGCGATAAAACGCCTAGCTTAGAAAATCTACGCGAGACGCTAAGCTCTATCGGCAAGGAATTTGCAAGCGAGGTCGCTTTTACGCGTACGGAGGCGGTGCAAAGTTGCGAATATTGCGATTATAAAATCATTTGCAAGGGGCAGATCGATGGCAAAATTTGAAAATTATCTGGCGCTTGAAGCAAGCGCAGGCAGCGGCAAGACCTTTAATCTCGCAGTGAGGTTCATCGAGCTAGTGCTAAAAGGTGAGCCGATCAATGAAATTTTAGCGCTTACCTTTACTAAAAAAGCGGCTGCCGAGATGAAAACGCGCATCGTGGAGAAATTTCAAAATTTGCTGCTTTTGCAGGATGGCTCGCTAAAGCCTAGCGCCGAGCTGGAGCAAATTTGCGCTGATTTGGGGCTAAGCGTGGATGAGGTTATGGCAGCTCAAGAGCGGCTGAGCCCAAAATTTTTAAGCGAAAGCTTAAATATTTTTACCTTTGATGCGTTTTTTGCAAAGGCTCTGCGCTCGTTTGCGTTAAACAGCGGCATTGATCCAAGCTTTGAAAACGACGAAAGCATACTAGGCGTGCAGCAGGCGGCGTTTTTAGGCGCTATTTGTAAAAACGAAGCGCTATTAAGAGAGGTCGTGGACTACGTAAGCGACTCAGGAATGACAAAGAGCGAGTTCTTAAATAGCTTACAAAGCATTTGGAGAGGCGATATAAGCATAAATCCGCCCATGCTTCCCGCAAACTCCGCACTGGCAGAGATAAATGAAATTTTATCCTGCTTGCAAAAAGCGGCGAGAGATTCGGGCGTAAGCGCTGGAGCCGTAAATGGGCTAAGCCCTGTTAGTGATCTTTCAAAATTATCCTCTGGTTTCATTCTTTCGGCTCTTGCCAACGGCAGTTTCGATTATCCGCGCTCACAGCTTAAAAAAATTTCGCATCTTGACGGCGAGTTAGCAAAGCTAAAAGACGCTATAGCTCGCGAAATAGCGTGGATGGATGCAACATATGCGGCTAAGCTGGCAGGACTAATTAAAATTTATGCCGAAGCACTTAAATCGGTGCAGCGTAAAAGCGGCAAGCTTACATTCGGCGATGTCACCGCAGCCGTGCACTCGCTGCTAAATCCGAGCGCAGAGGCGTTGCAGGGCAACCGCGAGCTTTTGTATTTCAGGCTTGATTCTAAAATCACGCATATTTTAATCGACGAATTCCAAGATACCGACATTTGCCAGTATGAAATCATGCTGCCGCTAATCTCTGAGGCGCTTGCTGGCAAAGGGGCGGAAGAGCGCTGCGGTAGCTTTTTTTACGTAGGCGATAAAAAACAGAGCATCTATAAATTTCGCGGTGCAGAGAGAAAAATTTTTGATATTTTGCGCGAGCAGTTTAGTCAAATCAAAACGCAGAGCCTGCCGCGCAATTATCGCAGTTTAAAACTTATCGTAAAATTTGTAAATGAGATCTTGCGCGATAAATTTGCGTCTTATGAAGATCAAATCGCAGCAAATAAGCTAGATAGCGATCTGCCCGCTTCGGTGCTGCAAAAAATCAAGGACTATCCGCTTTCCCATCCGCAAATGCCGCTATTTGAGGTGCAAAGCGACGACTACGGCTACGTAGCGGCGTTTTCATACGACGACGTGCTAAAGGGAGCTGCGGAGCAAGCGCGCAGGCTTGTTGAGGAGTGCGGCGTGAGAGCTGATGATATCGCGATTTTGTGTTGGAAAAACGAGCATGTAAGCGCGTTAAAAGAGATGCTATCGGAATTCTGCGAGGTTTACAGCGGCTCAAATAAGGCTTTGCGTTGCAGTGAGCAGGTAAATGCCGTAATTCAATACGCGAAATTTTGCGTAGGTGGCGATGAAATTTATCTGCGAAACGCCGAAGCGATTTTGGGTAGGCGGCTTAAAAAGATAGTGGTCGATCTGCATAAAAATGCGCAAAAAACGGCAGAATTTATAGCTAGCTCGCTGAAATTAAATTTTGTCGATCCAGATCTACTGCTGTTTTTTGAGACGCTGGCAAAATTTAATAGTTTTAGCGAGTATCTGTTTGCAAACGACGAAACGGAGGTATTTGCCAAGGAACAAAGTGGTATTAAAATTATGACCGTGCATAAGTCCAAGGGGCTTCAGTTCCCGCACGTAATCGTTTGCGACCGCATCGGAGGAAAAGACCGGGGCGAGAGCTCAAAGCTCGCGACGGACTATGATTTCGCCACGCATAAGTGGAGAATTTTTTATAAATTTGCGAGCAGAAAGAGCCTGGATACGGAATTTGCGGCATTAATGGATGAAAACGATCGCTCTGCGCATGAAGAGGATATAAATAAGCTCTATGTGGCATTTACCCGCGCCGAACGCTCGCTCATCATCGTAAAACGCTCCGAGGCAAAAATAGATCAATACAATTATAGCTTTTTTTCGCCTTACGCTAAAAAGACCAAGGGTGCGGGCGTCGTGAAGTGGCTGGATATCCCGGATTTTCAATACGGCTACTTAATCCCAAGCTCCGTAAAATCAGAAGAGAAACCGCCGCGCAAAAAGATCGCGCTCGTAGCGGGCGAGCCTCAAGGCGCGCAAGAAAAGGCTAGCGGGGGCGAAGCGGAGGCGCTAAGCGCAATATATTTCGGCGAGGCGCTGCACTATGCTATGGAGATGAGCGAAGGATTTGCGGCGGATGAAATTTTGCGAGGAGTAAGCCTGGCAAGAGGTCGCTACGCTAAATTTTTAAATGACGCGGATTTTGAAAATATCGCGGCGCGGGCACTTGGTCTAAGCAAAAACGAGGAATTTTTAGCTCTGATAAGAGGCGCTCAAGCTTATAAAGAGATGCCGATCAAAAGCGCGGAAGGTGATCTTTTGCGCGTGGATCTGGCGTGCTTTAGGCAGGATGAAATTTTGCTTTTTGATTACAAAAGCTCCGAAAAATACCTCGCGCAAAACAAAGCTCAAGTGGCGCGATATAAAAGCGTAATCCGCGAGTTTTATCCGAATGTGCGGGTGCGCGCCTTCGTGCTGGCTCTCGAAGCTGCGGGCGCTAGGCTGATCGAAGTAAATGAGGAGGGATAAAATTTTAAAGCTTAGATGAAATTTGAGCGCAGATAGATTAAATATAGCTTAAATTAAGCTATACGTAAGGATATTTCTATATAATCACAGCTCAAATTTTAATAAGGCGGAAACCATGACAGAAATTACAAAGCCTAGCGAAGTTAAGCGCGACTGGGTCGTTATCGACGCGACCGACAAAAGATTCGGTAGGATGCTTACCGAAGTTGCGGTATTGCTACGCGGCAAACACAAACCAAGCTACACTCCAAACGTGGATTGCGGAGACTACGTCGTTATCATCAACGCTTCAAAAGCCGTATTTACCGGCAATAACAAAGGCGACGATAAACTTTATCACAGCTACTCGGGCTATTTCGGAAGCGTAAAGAGCGTGAAATTCCAAGACCTGCTTAAAAACAATCCCGCAAAGCTCTACAGACTTGCGGTTCGCGGTATGCTTCCTAAGACGAAGCTCGGTAAGGCGATGATCAAAAAGCTATTCGTATATGAAGGCGGCGAGCACCCTCATACTGCGCAAACAACTAAAAAAGGAAAATAATCATGGCGACAATTTATGCAACCGGAAAGAGAAAAACTGCCGTAGCTAAGGTTTGGGTAAAACCCGGAAGCGGCAAGATCGTAGTAAACGGCATGGATCTAAACACCTGGCTAGGCGGTCACGAAGCGATCAAGCTAAGGGTCGTTCAGCCGCTTTTGGCTACTAAACAAGAGACCTCAATGGATATCACCGCACAGACTTTAGGCGGCGGATATTCGGCTCAAGCGGATGCGCTAAAGCACGGAATTTCAAAAGCACTTGCGGCTATGGATAAAGATTTTAGGGCGGCTCTTAAGCCAAAAGGTCTGCTAACTCGCGATAGTCGCGTGGTCGAGCGAAAGAAATTCGGTCGCCGCAAAGCGCGTAGAAGTCCGCAGTTCTCTAAGAGATAATGTTTTTTACAAATTTGTGGCGAAATTGTCGCAAATTTGTAAATTCTTTAAAAATTTTATGGTAATATCGAACTACAACTTTATTTGAAAGGATGTTTAATGAAGAAAGTTCTACTTGCATTAAGCTTGTGTGCATCCGGCGCATTGTTCGCTAGCGATGCTGATTATCACTGGGAGATCACCCCTACTATCGGTGGAATGACTCATGAGGGCAATATGGATTTGGATTCGAATTTTATGTTCGGTCTACGCCTTGCTAAAAACCTACAGAATTCATTCATCGATCAATTAGAGGCAGGTTTCGATTACTCTCGTCATATCGGCGTAGAGGATCTAGCTTACAGAGCTGGTAATGCTAAGCCTAGCGCTAGATACTACCACATCAATGCTGTAAAAGACTTGGTAAATTTCACCGATAATTTCAAATTATACGGCTTACTAGGTCTTGGCTATATGGATTACACTAAAGACGTTTACAACGATGGTGATCAAGATAGCGGCTTCGGTCAATACGGCTTGGGTCTAAAATACTACATTACCGACAACTTTGCTACAAAACTTGAAGCACGCGATGCTATCAGATTTGACGACGGCAACCACGTATTGTTCTATACTCTAGGCTTCGCAGTTGATTTTGGCAAGAGATATGCTGATGCAGCTCCAGCTGCCGCTCCGGCTCCTACAGGCTGCAAAGATGCAGATAACGACGGCGTATGCGATAATGTCGATAGGTGCCCAGGCACACCTGCTGGTGTAGTTGTTGATGAATACGGCTGCGAGAAGGTTATTAGATTGAATTTGGGCGTAAATTTCGCTACAGATAGCTCAAAAATTTCCCCTGAGTTTATGAACCAGATCAAAAACGTAAGCGACGTGCTAGTAGCTCATCCTGATTACAAAGTAATTCTAGAGGGTCACACCGATAGCACCGGTTCGAATGCATATAATCAAAAGCTTTCCGAGCGCAGAGCTGCTGCAGTTGGAGGTGCGCTTAAGAGCTTCGGCGTAGATGCTAGCAGAATCACCACTGTAGGATATGGCGAGACTAAGCCTATCGCTACAAACGCTACTAAAGCAGGTCGCGCTCAAAATAGACGCGTTGATGCTAAATTTAGAAAATAATCTTTTCTAGATTCACATAAGCGGAGCTTCGGCTCCGCTTTTTTTATATCCAAATTAAATTTTAAAATGCCAAAATTCCAAATTACACTGCTTTTCGATCTGGACGGCACGCTCATAGACTCCACGCCCGCGATACTGGACGGCTTTCGCTACGCGTTTGCGCATTTGGGCGCTACAGAGCCTAGCGACGAAGCGATTAAAAGGCTTATCGGGCATCCGTTAGAAGTGATGTTTGAACGTCTAGGTGTGACGCGTGATGTGCAGAATTTCGTGCTCGCCTACAAACAGCGATACGCGCAGATATTTTTGGATCAGACCGTTCTGCTAAGTGGTGCGTTCGAGGCGGTTCGTGCGGCGAGCGAGTTTGCAAATTTAGGCGTCGTGACGACCAAGACGTCGAAATTTTCTAAAATTTTATTGCAGCATCTGGGTATCGCGGAATTTTTCGGCACCATCGTCGGGCGAGAGGACGTAAAATATCCCAAACCAAGCGCCGGACCGATCTTAAAAGCGCTCGAAAATTTAGGAATTTGCGGCGCGACCGCTAGCCAAAGCCCGCATGCTGCTTGCGGTAAAACTTACGACGCGACTGATGATGAAAATACAAGCGCTGCTAGCAGGAGCGCGATTTTGAGTGAAATTTCAGTGCCTGATTTAAAGAGCCTTTCTGCGCTTGATCCTGATCCTAGCAAAGTTTGCGAGCAAAATTTAAGCAGCATCGCGAGTCAAAATTCTGATAGAATTTCGTTTAAAGATTTAAGCGAAGTAAAGAGCGATAGACATGAGGCTGGTGATAAGAGCCAAAAGAACGGTATCGGCATCGAGGGCGAGAGCTATAAAAGCGGAGCGCGCGGCGGTAAAATTTATGATGCACATGAGCTAAATTCCACTCCTTGTTATGACAAAATTTGCAGTGACGAAATTCTGCCTTCTGTAAGCCAAAATATCTTTATGATCGGCGATACGTCGCTTGACGCCATCGCGGCAAAGTCGGCAGCGGTGCGAAGCGTGGGCGTAAGCTGCGGTTACGGCAGTGCCTCGGAGCTACGGGCGCATTTCGAGTTCGTATGCGCGGACGCAAAAGAGGCGGTTGAGCTGATACGCGAAATTTCATCAAAATTTTAGGTGCAATAAAGCGAATTTTTTCTAGCTTCAATGCGCTATTTTTGCAAATACTTAGAAGTGAACCCGCGCCCGAAATTTAAAATTTCTAATTAATTTTTGAGTTTTAAATAGCACGCGATATGAATTTGCTCGTGCTATTTAGCTGGAAAGCAAGGCGCTTTCTAGGTGTTCAAATGTGATACGCGAAGTTAAATTTCGCATATTTCTGCTCTGGTCTAGCAAAATAACCTGTGCCATATTAACGATATATGAGAGATTTCACTTTGTTCGTCGTGCTTGATTTGATTCGTCGAATGTTTGGTATTAACACAGTATATGGGAAAAATTCCGTCGCAGTCAAATTTTATGCAATTTTACAATGTCTTTTGAGCCTGCAAAGGGTTTTTACAAGAAATTTTATGCAAGTTTCGCGCTCAAATTTTGGCTTTGATTTTAGTTTATGCTCCACCTTATCGTGATAAATTCTATGTTCCGCTTGAGGTGAGTATTTGGTAGGACTTTTGTGCGATCCTATCGCAAGTCTATTTGACGCTTATTTTGGGCACCGTATTCGGGTTTTGTCGCAATTATGTTTGCTGCGGATTTTCGGTTTGATTTATAGCATTTAAGGTCGCGCCCGCGCCCAGCGAGCACTAAACATATATGTTTTGAAGACAGGCTTATTATATGCTAAAATTTCATCCTGCGACAAATAGCTCGCAAAGGCGTAAATATAGGATAAACTAGCCAAATTTTAAAATTTAGCTCCGCGATGATAGCCATATTCTTTTATCGAAGCCTATGAAAGCAGCGTTAGCTTTTGCGTTTGAATTTTATCGTTTCGGCGCAGCAGGGCTTTAAATTTAATCTAAAATTTTGCAAAATTTTAAAATTCCGCCCGCTCTTATGCTTTTTTAAAGCAAAATTCTATAAAATACCGCTTCCGCAATGGGCTATCGTCTAATGGCAGGACAACAAACTCTGGATTTGTGAATATAGGTTCGACCCCTATTAGCCCATCCACTTAAATTTTTAATCCCCTTTATCATAGCTAGCGTTTGAAATTAATTTGCGCGTCATTTTTGCAGATCGTGGCAGCATTCGCCGGCTAAGGCAAATTGCGCCAAGCCATAAATACGCAAAATTTTAGCGAGCTAATAAGTAAGTTTGCCGCTTTAAAGCGGCGGATTATTTGATTTTTTCTTTGCCTTTGTAAGTGGCGATGCTTTGATACGAGCCGTCTTTTTTAAACGCTACCACATCATAGACCTCGGGCTGTGAGCCTTGCTCCATACCTGGCGCTTCTAGCGGCATGCCAGGCACTGCTATGCCGATGACGTCTTTAGGCTTATTTTTTAGTAGCGTGCGGATCTCACCTGCTGGCATATGCCCTTCGACTACATACCCATCTATGATCGCGGTGTGGCAGCTAGCGAGCTCCAGCGGAAGCCCAAGCTCATTCTTCTTCTGGATAAGCGGCTCGTCAGCCAGCGAAATCATCTCGACTTCAAAGCCATTTTGCTCCATATATTTTGCCCAGTTGTGGCAACAGCCGCAGCTCTCGCCGTGATAGACCTTGATGTGTTCGCCCGCCGCCGCATAGCTACCTAATGCCGCTAAAAGCGCACCTACAAATAAAATTTTCTTCATATTTTGCTCCAGTGATTAAAAGTCCTCGATTATACAATACGAATAGTAAATTTTTAAGAGCGAACCATATAACTCTAAGATTAAATTTGACGAAGCAGACCCGCTCGTAAGCCGAAATTTTACGAAATTTTAAAATTTCGGCGTCGCGGATAAGTTAGTTATAGGCACTGAGACAGTGCTGATTTGATAGCGGATTTTGATACGTAGCCTTCCGAGTCGCTGGTAAGTGATACGTCGCAGCCTGGCTTATAGTTTTTCCAGGTGTAGATATTGCCATTGTCTTCGGTTGTTTTGATGGAGTCTGGCTGTTTATTCCATGCAGAAATTACTTGATTGATATGAAATGCATCGCTGCGGTCTTTCGGCGCATTAGTCATACCTGTGCTGTCGGGCAAGGTCGTTTCGACCATATCGGTAGTGCCTGCGGTGGAAACCTCTTGGACTTTATCATTTACGCCGCCGATATTTGTTTTGCTGCTTTGGGATTTTGTTTGATTGCGTACTCCGCTTGGTTCGTTGGATATATTCCAGTTGGAACAACCGATAAAAAATACCGCTGCTACGAGCGCAGCTATTAAATTTCTCATAAAATTCTCCTTCAAAAATTTCGTTGCGATAGTAGCACATTTATCTTTAGTTTAAAATAAATCCGAGCCCTTGAAATTTGAAATTTCGCAGGAATTTTGCGAGGCGTTTCAGTAGGAATTTATAAAATTTGAGATAATATTGCAACCTTTCATACCAAACGGGCTTTTAAATTTTGCACGGCAAATGCCTTTTTGGCTACCAAATTTTAAAGGATTTTTGATGTATGCTATCATCAAACACGGCGGCAAGCAGTATAAGGTCGAAGAGGGCAACTACCTAAATTTAGACCATTTTAATGCTGAGCCGAAAGCAAAGCTCGAGCTTAGCGAAGTTTTAGCGCTAAACGACGGCGAGTTAAAGGTAGGAGCACCGTTTGTAAAGGGTGCCAAGGTGGTTTTGGAGGTCGTTTGCGAAGGCAAGGATAAAAAAGTCGTTATCTTTAAAAAACGCAGACGCAAAGATTCAAAAGTAAAACGCGGCTTCAGACGCCAATACACCCGCGTCAAAGTCGTTTCGATTAAAGCATAAAGGATAGGAAATGGCACACAAAAAAGGTCAGGGCTCAACCCAAAATAATAGAGATAGTATCGGACGCCGCTTGGGCGTCAAAAAATTCGGCGGCGAGTTCGTTCGCGCAGGCAACATCATCATCCGCCAGCGCGGCACCGCGACGCACCCGGGCTGCAACGTAGGCATGGGTAGTGATCACACGATTTTCGCGCTGATCGACGGCGTCGTAAAATTTGAGCGAAAAGACAAAAATCGCAAAAAAGTATCGGTTTATCCGGCTGCGTAAACATCGCTAAAATCTTCGGGGGCGCAAGCCCCTCTTTTAAATTTCATCCGTTTAAAAATTATCTTCAACTCATTTGGCTATAATTGCCGTTTTAAATTTAAGGATAGCTATGTTCATAGACAGCGTAAAGCTTAGCGTCAAATCAGGCGACGGCGGCGCGGGCTGCGTCAGCTTCCGCCGCGAAAAATTCGTCATCTCAGGCGGTCCCGACGGCGGCGACGGCGGCGACGGCGGCGACGTGTATTTTAGGGTCGATAAAAACTCCCACACCCTCTCATCCTACAAGGGCAAGCGTGAGTTTAAAGCGCAAAACGGCGCGCCCGGCGAGGGTCGCAAAAAGACCGGCAAAAGCGGCGAGGATCTCTATCTCATCGTCCCTCCCGGCACCAGCGTTTACGACGAGGATAGCGGCGAGCTGGTGCTCGATATGCTAAACGACGGCGAAACGAGGCTGTTTTTAAAAGGCGGCAAGGGCGGGCTTGGCAACGTGCACTTTAAAAGCTCGATCAACCAAGCCCCCGAATATGCGCAAAAAGGTCTCGAAGGGCAGACGCGAGAGGTGAGATTGGAGCTAAAACTCATCGCCGACGTGGGGCTCGTAGGCTTTCCAAACGTGGGCAAAAGCACGCTAATCTCGACCGTTTCAAACGCCAAACCTCAGATCGCAAACTATGAGTTTACCACCCTTACGCCAAAGCTCGGTCTAGTCGAGGTCGATGAATACAGCGGCTTTGTCATGGCCGATATCCCGGGCATTATCGAGGGCGCAAGCGAAGGGCGCGGGCTTGGCGTGCAGTTTTTAAAACACGTCGAGCGCACGAAAATTTTGCTTTTTATGCTTGATCTTGCGAACTACCGCAGCCTCGAGGAGCAGTTTGACGCGCTGAGGGCTGAGACGGCGAAATTTTCAGAGGGGCTTGCAAAAAGAGACTACGCGATCGCTCTAACTCGCGCGGACGCGGCCGAAAATTTGCAGGAAAAATTTGACGCGTTTTTGGCGCATTTGGGGCTTTCGGGCACGGCGGGCGAGATGAAATTTAAGCAAGATATTTATGAATTTGACGCCGCCAAGCCGTTTTTTATAACGCCGATCTCCTCGGCGACGGGACAAAATATAAACGAGCTAAAATTTGCCCTGCTTGAGCTGCTTAAAAAGGAGCTGTAGGCTGCGGTAAAAGTCGCGCCTTAAAGAATTTTTGACGAATGTGGGCTTTTAAGCGCGCACGTATATGCGAGTAAATTTTTATGTTTACCGCTCGCAAACGTCGCAAAAAGATAAAAATTTAAGAAGGCGAAATGAATAAAATTTTTATACTTGTGCTGTTATGTCTCGGCGCATACGGTTGCGATCCCGCCGATCCGGTGCCGAATTTTATGGAGTTTAATGACAAAGATAACGACGGCGCACTGAGCTTGCAGGAGTGGACGGCGAGCGAGGTGCCGTCTGGGCTGAGAGTAAAGCTAAGTCTGCGCTCAGGCTCTGAATTTAAGAGGCTCGATGCTAATCGTGACGGCAAGGTTAGCCTTGATGAGCTGGGAGCGAAACCGTCTGCAAAGATTTATTGGTCCGAAGATCCGTGCGCTTTTTGGCCTTGGCCGGACGGATCCGAGGACAAAAATCAATCCGCCGTCAAATAAGGCGCATAAAACGGCAATGATGCGGCCTCTTGCGCGGGGTTTAGTTTGTGCGATGCGTATAAATTTTGCTTCGCTCAAGCGAGTATGAACCAGTTTTGCTTCGCGGTCTGCGTAAAATTTATTTCGAGCACAACTAGCGTCTGCATGATCGCTCGCACCGTGATGTGGCTAAATTTAAAGGAAAAGAATGAGTATAGTTTTTATGGGTACGCCCGAGTATGCGGCTAAAATTTTACGCGCGCTTGCGGGGGCGAAATTTAATATCGCGGCCGTCTTTACGCAGCCTGATAAGCCCGCCGGTAGGAAACAAATTTTAACTCCGAGCGAGGTTAAAGTTTACGCGCAGCAGTATCTGCCCGCCGTGCCGATCTTTCAGCCTGCGACACTCAAAGACGAGGCGGTTGCGGCGCAGATAAAAGAGCTAAAACCCGATTTTATCGTGGTTGCCGCATACGGTAAAATTTTGCCGCAAAGCGTGCTTGATATCGCTCCTTGCATAAACCTGCACGCTTCGATCCTGCCTAAATACCGCGGCGCAAGCCCGATCCAAAGCGCGATCTTGGCGGGCGAGAAGCAGACGGGCGTGACGGCGATGCTGATGGATGCGGGGCTTGACACGGGCGATATTCTTGATTTTGCCTACACGCCTTGCGAGGATAAAACGGCGGAGCAGCTGTTTGACGAGCTAGGCGATCTAGCGGGCGAGCTGATCGTGCGAGTGTTACGAAATTTTACAAATTTGACGCCGCTAAAGCAAGAGGGCGCGCAGGCTACGCACTGCAAAAAGATAAGCAAATCTGACGGGCTTTTTAGCTTTGAGGAAAGCGCACGGCAGATTTATAATAAATTTCGCGCGCTAACGCCCTGGCCGGGGATTTATCTAGCTAGCGGGTTAAAAATTTTAGAACTAGAGCTTTTGCGCGAATCTTGCGGGCGTAAATTTCAGCGCGCGAGCGAAATTCTACACGTTGATAAGCCCAGTTTTTGCGTTTCTTGCAGCGAGGGCGCGGTTAAGATCATAAAGGTGCAAGAGCCCGGCAAAAAGCCGGTGGACGCTAGCGCGTATCTAAACGGCAAGCGGCTAAAGATCGGCGACCTGCTATGCTAAGCGGGATTTTAAATTCTCGCGTTTTGTGCCACGCTTTTGATGCTATGCTGGGATTTTATTTGCGCCGCGCTTTTGGCGTCGCGGCGAAATTCTGCCTTGGGTATCGCCGCGATCGTGAAGTAAAATTTTACTGTGCGGAATTTCGAAGCGAAGCTCCAAAATCAAGGCTTTATAAAATTCTAAAACCTCGCTTCTATACTTTAAAATTTTACGCTCGCAGGAGCTTTAAATTTCGCTTTGGCAGTTGCGAACCTTGCGGCGTCGCACCGAACACACACCGCTTAAAATTCTATGATCGTGCCACAGAATTTTTGCGAGATAAAGCTTTAAAATTTTATCGAAATACCGCTGGGAAAATCCGCATTGCCGAAGAATTTAGCAAGAGCGTAAAATTCCATCGCACAAAATTTCACTATGTCGTAAAATTTAATCATGCTAAATTTTATCTTGTCTCAAAATTCTATCACTACGCGGAATTTAAACGCTTGCAATATTTCAAGGCGAGCCCTTCACCTTACGCAAGGAGCGGGTTTTGCAAGTAGAATTTGTAGAGCAAATGCCCTCCACGCAGGAGTTTTTGGTGAACGCCGTGCGCGAAGGCAGGATAACGCCGCCTTTTGCGATCGCCGCAAATCGCCAAAGCGCCGGTATCGGCTCGCGCGGCAATGATTGGGAGGGCGCGAGCGGCAATCTCGCATTTTCGTTCTGTGTCGCGCAGAGCGATATGCCCGCGGACGTGCCGCCTCAGTCGGCGAGCATATATTTTGCGATGATTATGCAGGAGCTTCTAGCATCGCTCGGCTCGCAGCTTTGGCTTAAATGGCCCAACGATTTTTATGTGGATGAGCGCAAAATCGGTGGGACGATGACGAATAAGATCAAAAATACCCTCATCTGCGGCATCGGCATAAACCTACTCGGCGCGCCCGAATATGCGGGAATTTTAGATATAAAAATCAGCGCAAAAGACGCTATAGAGGGCTTTTTTACGCTATATGAAAATAAAATCTCGTGGAAGCAAATTTTTAGAAATTTTTCGTTACAATTCCAAAAATCGCAAAAATTTAGCGTTCATCTAGGCGACGAAAAAATTTCGCTTGCGCAGGCTAAACTTTGCGAAGACGGATCGATCATAATAAATGAAGAAAGGGTTTATGCTTTAAGATGAGTGAAGTAATTACGATTGCCAATCAAAAAGGCGGCGTCGGAAAGACGACCACAGCGGTCAATCTCGCTGCGTCGCTAGCGATAAAGAAAAAGCGGGTCCTACTGATTGACGTAGACCCTCAGGCGAACGCTACGACCGGACTTGGCTTTAACCGCAGCGACTTTGAATTTAACATTTATCACGTCCTAACGGGGCGTAAGAGCATGTCCGAAGTGATCCAAAAGACCGAACTTGAGTTTATGGATTTAGTACCGTCAAACATTGGACTTGTAGGTATCGAGCGCGAAGTAAGCGAAGAGAAAGACTTCAAACTAATGCTAAAAAATAAAATTTCCGAGGTTAAGGACAGATACGATTTCATCATCATCGATTCGCCGCCGACGCTCGGTAGCATTACGGTAAATGCCTTGGTCGCAAGTGATAGCGTAATTATCCCGATTCAGTGCGAATTCTATGCGCTTGAAGGCGTCGCGCTGATCCTAAATACCGTAAAAGTCGTCAAGCAAACACTCAATAAAAATTTAAAAATTCGCGGATTTTTGCCTACGATGTACAGCTTGCAAAACAATCTAGCCAAAGAAACGGTCGCGAATTTACGCGAGTATTTTGATGATAAGCTCTTTCGTATCGGCAAGAGTGATGATCTAGTCATCATCCCGCGCAATATTAAGCTAGCCGAAAGCCCAAGCTTTGGCAAGCCGGTGGTTTTATACGATATAAAATCTGCTGGCTCCATTGCCTATCAAGACCTCGCTAAATCCATAATGGAGCAAAAATGGGCAAGGTAAAAAGAGCACTCGGTCGCGGGCTCGGTGCGATTTTAGACGACGTAGAAAGCTCCTATAACAGGGAGCTAGAAAGTGGAAATGCAGATAATTTAGTTATCGAAATCGATGTCGATAAAATCGAGCCAAATCCATATCAACCGCGTCAAAGCTTCGATGAAGAGGCACTTAGGCAGCTAAGCGAAAGCATCGCTCGCCACGGGCTCATTCAACCTATCATTGTTATTCAAAAAGATGATTCTTACGTCCTTATCGCCGGCGAGCGACGTCTAAGAGCGACGAAGCTTTTGGGCGAGAGTAAAATCAAAGCCGTAGTCGCGGACATAAAATCTCAAAATTTAAGAGAGCTTGCCCTCATAGAAAATATCCAGCGCGAGGATCTAAATCCTATCGAGCTTGCTAAGTCCTATAAGGAGCTCATCGGCGAATACAGGATCACGCAAGAGGAGTTAGCCGACATCATCAAAAAGTCCCGCACGCAGATTACCAACACGTTAAGGCTTTTAAATTTATGCTCCGAAGTGCAAGACGCCATAAGCGCAGATAAAATTTCGCAAGGGCACGCCAAGATAATGGTTGGACTTGAAAAAGAGGATCAAATTTTAGCGCTAAATACCATTTTAGGACAGCGTCTAAGCGTAAGAGATACCGAAAATTTAGTAAAAAAGCTCAAAGATAAAACCGTTCCGAAAGAGAAAAAGCCTGGTGCGGAATTTCAAAGCTTCAAGCCTGAGCTTTTAAAGCTAAAGGCCAAGCTTGATCAATTTGGTAAAATAAGCATCAAAGAGCGTAAAATTTCGATCGAATTTAGCGAAATTTTACAAATTTCCGAGTTTTTAAAGAAAATCGGATGATTTTTTATAGTGTATTTTAATTTTTCATATTGTAAAATACGCATTTTGTTTAAAACTAATCTGGAGGAGGTGCGATGCTAGACGTAAGTTTGACCGCCATGATAACGACCATCGTCGTATTTTTAGCTTTGATTTACTTCTTAAATATCAAGCTTTATAGACCGCTACTTTTGCATATGGAAAAGCGAGAAGCTATTATTAAAGAAGATGAGGCAAATGCGATGAAAAACGCACAAGATGCAGATGCCGATAAAGCAGAGATCGTAAGGATCATGGATGCTGCGAAGTTGCAAGCTGTTAAAATAAAGCAAGAGGCGATGGATAGCGCGAAGCAGGCTGCCGCTAGAGAAATAGCCGAGAAAAAAGCCGCTATGGAGGAAGATTTCGATCAATTCTTAGGCGGTTTGGATGAGCAAAAGCGCAACCTAAAAAATGATTTGCAAGCTAAAATTCCGGAATTTAAAAATGCTCTAAGCAGCGCTGTGGCTAAAGTATGAGGATTTTAGTATGAAAAAATATCTATTTTTATTTATAATTCCCGCGTTTGTTTTAGCAAGCGATGGGCACGATGGAGTCAAGGACTACGACGTGCTGTGGCGAAGCATAAATTTCATTTTGTTTTTCGGAATTTTGTTTTATCTTTTAAAAGGTCCTGCAAAAGCAGCATATCAAGGTAGAATCAACGGCATCGCATCTAGACTTGAGGCTAATCAGAAAATTTTAAAAGAGTCCGCAGCTCGCAAGGAGCAAGCTAAAAAAGATCTGCAAGATGCCAAGGTTCAAGGCGCAGCTTTAATTGAAACTGCTAAAAAAGAGATCGTGTTCGCTACCGAAAAGATAAAAAATGCGACCGAACAAGAGATTGCGAATTTGCAAAAATCTTTCGATGAGCAGAAGAGCTTTGAGGCGCGCAAGATCAAAAAAGAGGTCGTAAGCGAGATACTGGATGACGTTTTTGCATCGGATGACATCAAATTTGGTCAAGACAAACTGGTTAAAATCGTAGAGAAAAAGGTCGGATGATGATAAATAACACCTCAAAAAGATATGTAAACGCCCTAATACTGAGCTATAAAAAAGATGAACTAGGCTCTGTTTTGCAGACGCTCGAGAGCGTCGCAAGCGCATTTAGAATTCCAAAATTCCAAGATATTGTAAAATCTCCGACGCTAAAAGAGGAATCCAAAGTGGAACTTATTGCGTCGTTTATAAAAAATCCAAGCGAAAAAATCGTAAATTTTATTAAACTTTTAGCTAAGAATAGGCGTATTGCGCTAATTCCACAGATAGTCGAGGAGCTGCGCAAGAATATTGCGGCGCTGGATAATAAATACTTAGGTAAAATTTATTCCGCTACCGAAATAGACGTCGCGAAAATAAAAGAGCTAGAGGCTAAAATTTCAAAGAAATTTAATGCAGATATTACCCTACAACCCGTTAAAAGTGAGCTTGAGGGCATTAAGATCGAAGTAGAGGATCTTGGATTTGAGATTAGTTTTTCAGTTGATAGATTGAAACAAAAAATGAGCGAATATATTTTAAAAGCAATTTAAAGGAGTAAAGCGTGGGTGCGAAAATTAAGGCAGACGAAATCAGCAGCATAATCAAAGAGCGAATTGAAAATTTCGATCTTAGCGTTGATATCGAAGAAACCGGCAAGGTCGTTTCGGTCGCAGACGGTGTTGCTAATGTTTACGGCTTAAAAAACGTAATGGCTAACGAGATGGTCGAATTCGAAAACGGAGCTCGTGGTATCGCGTTAAATTTAGAGGAGAGCAGTGTCGGCATCGTTATTTTAGGCGATACTAGCGGTATTAACGAAAGTAGTAGCGTTAAAAGACTGGGTAAGCTTTTGCGCGTTCCGGTAGGTGATGCATTAATCGGTCGCGTGGTAAACGCTCTAGGCGAGCCAATCGACGGCAAAGGCGCGATAGAGACCAGCGATACTAGATTTGTCGAAGAAAAGGCTAAAGGCATCATGGCTCGTAAATCCGTCCATGAGCCACTTCAAACTGGCCTTAAGGCGATCGACGCGCTAGTGCCGATTGGTCGCGGACAGCGCGAGCTCATCATCGGCGACCGCCAAACGGGAAAAACTACCGTTGCTGTTGATACCATCATCAATCAAAAGGGTCAGGATGTCATCTGCATATATGTAGCAATCGGCCAGAAGCAATCCACCGTCGCACAAGTCGTTAAAAAGCTTGAAGAATACGGTGCGATGGACTATACGATCGTAGTTGCAGCCGGTGCTAGCGAGGCAGCCGCGCTTCAGTATTTGGCACCGTATTCGGGCTGCACCATGGGTGAGTATTTCAGAGATAACTCCCGCCACGCGCTTATCATCTACGATGATTTGAGCAAGCATGCGGTTGCGTATCGCGAAATGTCACTTATCTTGCGCCGTCCGCCAGGACGCGAGGCGTATCCTGGCGACGTATTTTATCTACATTCCCGTTTGCTTGAGCGCGCTAGCAAACTAAGCGATGCACTCGGTGCAGGTAGCCTAACGGCGCTTCCTATCATCGAGACGCAGGCAGGCGACGTTTCGGCGTATATCCCTACAAACGTTATCTCTATCACTGACGGTCAAATTTTCCTAGAGTCTGGTCTATTTAACTCTGGAATTCGTCCTGCGATCAACGTGGGTCTTTCGGTTAGCCGCGTCGGCGGTTCCGCGCAGATTAAAGCGATCAAAAAGGTCTCGGGAACCTTGCGCCTAGATCTTGCTCAATACCGCGAACTTCAGGCGTTTGCGCAGTTTGCGAGCGATCTGGACGAGAGTAGCCGCAAGCAGCTGGATCGCGGACAAAGAATGGTCGAAATTTTAAAGCAACCTCCTTATTCGCCGCTTCCGGTCGAAAATCAAGTGGTCATCATCTTTGCGGGAAGTCGCGGATTTTTAGACGACGTACCTACGAGCTCAATTGGCAAATTCGAAGCTGAGCTCTATCCGTATATCGAGGCAAAATATCCTGAAATTTTTGAAGAGATCAGAAGCAAAAAGACCATCGAGAAGAATTTGGAAGATAATTTGATCAAAGCATTAAATGACTTTAAAGCGACCTTTGCCGCTTAAAAAGGCTAAATTATGGCAAATTTAAAAGATATAAAGCTACAGATCAAGAGCGTTAAAAATACGGAGAAGACCACCAAGGCTATGAAGCTGGTCTCCAACGTCAAGCTCAAAAACACCAAAGAGGCGGCGATGCGCTCGCGAGCTTATGCGGTGAAGATTAACGAGGTCTTGGGTGAAATTTCTGCGCGCGTTAAAAATTACGTAGGCAATAATTCGGGCAACGACGAAAAGCTTAAAATTTTCGATACCACGCGAGAAGTAAAGGTGGTTGATTTGCTGTTTATCACCGCAGATAAAGGGCTTTGCGGCGGTTTTAATATCAACACCATCAAAAAGATCAAAGCTTTGATCGAGGAGCTTAAGGCTAAAAAGATCAAGGTTCGCCTTCGCGCCGTCGGCAAAAAGGGGATAGAGTATTTTGATTTTCAAGGCATTGAGCTTTTGGAGCGATATATCGGCGTGAGCTCATCTCCATCGTCCGAGAAAGCTAACGAAATCGTGCAAGCCGCAGTTAAGGATTTTAACGAAGGTAAAACTGACGAAGTCATACTTATCCACAACGGCTATTTAAATATGATTACCCAAGAGATGCGCGTAAATACGCTGGTGCCGATCGGTGAACCTGCGATTAACGAGGACACTTTAAAAACATCTACATTGGAAGTAGAAGTTGAAAGCCCTGAGGATGAAGAAACATTGATGTTAAATTTAATCCAGAGCTATCTTAGCTACAGCATGTATTACGCGCTGATCGACTCTTTGGCGGCGGAGCACTGCTCGAGAATGAATGCGATGGAGAATGCGACAAATAACGCCAAAGAACGCGTATCGCAGTTAAATTTAGCATACAACAAAGCCAGACAAGGCTCTATCACGACTGAGCTTATCGAGATCATAAGCGGCGTCGAATCAATGAAATGAAAGGAAAACGGATGAAAGGAATAATTTCTCAGGTAATGGGTCCTGTGGTCGATGTCGATTTCAAGGACTACTTGCCGAAGATTAATGAAGCTATCGAGGTTAAATTTGACGTCGAGGGCGCTCATCGTAGGCTGATCCTAGAGGTAGCCGCGCACCTTGGAGACAACCGCGTCCGCACGATTGCTATGGATATGAGTGATGGACTTAGGCGAGGACTTGAGGCTATGGCTCTTGGCGCGCCTATTACGGTGCCAGTGGGCGAGAAGGTCTTGGGTAGAATTTTTAACGTCACGGGCGATCTGATCGACGAAGGCGAGGATGAAAAATTTGAAACCCGCTGGTCGATCCACAGAGATCCGCCTAGCTTTGAAAATCAAAGCACGAAGAGTGAAATTTTTGAAACCGGCATTAAGGTAGTCGATCTGCTAGCCCCTTACGCAAAGGGCGGTAAGGTAGGATTATTCGGCGGTGCTGGTGTCGGCAAGACCGTCATCATCATGGAGCTAATCCACAACGTCGCTTTCAAACACAGCGGTTACTCCGTATTTGCGGGCGTCGGCGAACGAACGAGAGAGGGAAACGACCTTTATAACGAGATGAAAGAATCGGGCGTTTTGGATAAAGTCGCCTTAACCTACGGTCAGATGAACGAGCCACCGGGGGCGAGAAATCGTATCGCGCTAACCGGTCTTACGATGGCCGAGTATTTCCGCGACGAGCTTGGGCTTGACGTTTTGATGTTTATTGACAATATCTTCCGCTTCTCGCAGTCGGGTTCGGAGATGTCCGCGCTTTTAGGACGAATTCCATCTGCGGTCGGCTATCAGCCTACACTTGCTAGCGAAATGGGTAAACTGCAAGAGCGAATTACTTCTACTAAAAAGGGCTCCATCACCTCCGTTCAGGCCGTTTACGTGCCCGCGGACGACCTTACCGACCCTGCGCCTGCGACCGTTTTTGCGCACCTTGATGCGACGACCGTTTTAAACAGAGCGATTGCCGAAAAAGGAATTTATCCTGCCGTTGACCCACTTGATTCGACCTCAAGAATGCTTGATCCGCAAATCATCGGTGAGGAGCATTACAAGGTCGCTCGCGGCGTTCAAGCGGTACTTCAAAAATATAAAGATTTGCAAGACATTATCGCGATTTTAGGTATGGACGAGCTTAGCGAAGAGGATAAACTCGTAGTCGAGCGCGCTAGAAAGATCGAGCGCTATCTATCTCAGCCGTTTTTCGTAGCCGAGGTATTTACCGGAAGTCCGGGCAAATATATCTCGTTAGAGGAGACTATCGCCGGCTTTAAGGGAATTTTAGAGGGCAAATACGACGATCTGCCGGAGAATGCCTTTTATATGGTAGGAAATATCGACGAGGTAGTAGCAAAAGCCGAAAAGATGAAAGCATAGGAATTTTAAGATGAAAGAATTTTTGCTTTTAGATATCGTTACACCCGAAGGGATGGTCTTTTCGGGCGAAGTCAAATCCGTCCAACTCCCCGGCATTACTGGCGAAATGGGTATTTTGCCAGGGCATGCGAGCTTGCTAACGGGGCTTAAAGATAAAAGCGAAGGCGGAGTCGTTGAGATCGTAGATAAAGATGGCAAAAAGCAGCTTGTTTTGGTAAACGACGGATTTTTGGAAGTTACCGAAGAAAAAACTACTATTCTAGCCACTCAAGCCGTAGCTATCGGAGGTGATAGCGAAAGCGCCGTAGCGAAGTCTTTGCAGCGCGCTAAAGATATGCTTGCGTCCATTAGCTCCGATGCGGCAAATTCCGCAGCGATTATGGCTAGAGTCGACGAATTCGCAAGGCAAAGTTAAATATGCTAGATCTAATTTTAAGTTATTTTACGAGAAGCACGTTTATTACGATATTCGTGCTTTCTTGGTTATCCGTCTATTTTATCGTCACTTTTACGATTTTGATCTCCAGATTTGTAGGGCTTAGTGCGTGGCAACACCGCGAAGCAAAGGCACTCGAATCCTTACTAATGGGTGGTAGGATTTCGCTTTCGGGCTCTATTTTTCAAAAAGTAAATACCGATAAAATTTCAAAAGAAGCCTTGGAAATTTATAAAGGCAAAGCTGAACGCGACTCCACTAGCGGACTTACCTGGCTATCTATCGTCGCCTCTACTTCGCCGTTTATCGGGCTATTTGGTACAGTCGTTAGCATACTTCACACATTTTCCAAGCTTGGCGGCGGGAATTCCGGCATCGATACTATCGCTCCTGCGATCAGTGAGGCGCTGGTTGCTACAGGATGTGGAATTTTTGTAGCGATCCCCGCATACACCTTCAGCTTACTTATAAAACGCAAAGCATACGAAGTTATGAGCATCATAAATCGTACGGCAGATATTTTGCTATTTAAAGCAAACACTGGAAAAGCTATTTAATGTATAATTTCGACGAAAATCCAGAGTTAAATATCACTCCGCTCGTCGATATTATGCTTGTTTTGCTAGCGATTTTAATGGTCGCGCAAACGGCGATTATCTACGATGAGAAGATCGAACTGCCTAGTGGCTCAAAAGCACAGGTTTCGGAAAATACCGCAGAATTCTTGCTTGTGCGTATCGGTGAAGATCGCAAGGTTTATATCGACAAAAGCTCGATGAGCCTAGCTGAATTCCCGGATAATCTCGTGCTGCTTAAAGGCACCGGCAAGTATAGCTTGGAAAAACCTGTCTATATCCAAGCCGATAAGAGACTCGTTTATGACGATGTAATGTTTGTCTTAAAGAGTTTAAAGCAAGCGGGTTTTACTAAAGTCGCGCTTCAAACAAATGGCTAATTATTCAAATTTTACGGGGGTTAAATACGATAATTTTAAATCGTTTTTAATCGCCCTTTTTGCCTATCTGCTGGTGATTTTTGTTCTTTTATATCAAATTTCAAAGCCGCAGGAAAAATTTAAAAAATATACCGACAATCCCAACGATTATATGGATGTTACTTTTGATTTCGAAATAGATGATAAACTTCCGTCCGCGCCTGAAATCGCTAAAGAAACAAAGCAAGGCGAGTTTGACAATAAGAATGTGAAGGATGTGCCGGAGGATAAAATTAAGACTACGGCGCAAGTAGTCCCGCCTCCTCCGGTGCAGGCAAAGCCGAAAGAGCCCGAAAAGCCGAAGGAAGAGCCGAAGCCGGAACCTAAAAAGGACGAGCCTAAAGCTGAGCCCAAAAAAGAGGAGCCCAAGCCTGAGCCTAAGTTGGAAGATAAACCTTCCGAAAAAGTAGTAGAGAAAAAAGAGGAAGCTAAGCCGGAGCCGAAAAAAGAGGAAAAACCGAGCTTGAGCGATCTTTTTTCGGATACGACTAAGGACAATAAGAAGCTTGAGGAGAGCGCTAAAGCTAGCGACGCCGTTCAGAGTAACAAAAAGTCCGATAAAGAAACCGCCACCTCTAGTGCTAAGGATAAAGCGGCATCTAAAAATGCTGTCGTCAAATCCGATAAGCTTGGTGGCAGGACGCAAAGGACGGGCGAGTATAACGCTTATTACGGCGCTATCGAGAAAAAGCTTCAAGTTCTATGGAGCAGATATGTTGCGACCGCGAAGGACGACGCAAGGATTAAAATAGTCTTTAGCGCAGATGGGCGAGTGGCGGATTATACTATTATAGAGTTGGGGCGAGAGACTGAATTTAACCAGAAGTTGCGAGATTTTTTGGATAATCTATCGACTCAGACTTTCCCGAAGTCTCCCGACGGAGCGTCGCACGAGATTGATACTAGGATGTCCGACGTAATGAAGACAAATTAGAATTTGTAAGGAAAAAAAGTGAAGAGACTTTTTTGTATTTTTGCCTTTTGCTGTATGCTTTTTGCAGAAGATGTGGATTCTGCTAAAAATTCTACCTCTTCAAATTTAAACACCGAAATTCAAAATTCTAAAGAATTTAGGGCTTATTATGGAGATATTGTAAAGAAGCTAGAATATCTGTGGCTAAAACAAGATGCTACCACTAACGATGACGCAGCGGTCGAGGTTACTTTCGGCGCGGACGGACGAGTGGTGGGTTATAAAATTATCGAGTTAGGTCGCGATATAAAATTTAACCAAAAGCTTGACAGATTTTTAAAGGGGCTTTCGGAGCAAAATTTTTCAAAATCCCCGGATA
>NZ_CALIJA010000204.1 GCF_938017615.1 uncultured Campylobacter sp.
GTAAATTCTACAAGCTGTTCGGGTACAGACGCCGCGGCAAAAGGCGCGCCAAGCTTAAACGCAAACGCTTCCGGTTCGGGCGCTACGGCGCAAGAAGCCCAAGGTGCGGCATCTAAAGCTCAAATCAAAATCGACGATTTTAAAAAATGCGTTATCAAAGTCGGTACGATTTTGGAGTGCGAAAACATTGAGGGCAGCGAGAAGCTACTGCGATTTATGATCGATTTGGGCGAGGAGAAACCACGTCAAATCATCAGCGGTATCGCGAAATTTTACGATCCCGCCACGCTTGTCGGTAAGCAGATCTGCGTGCTGGCAAATTTAAAACCCGCTAAAATTTTTAAACATAGCAGCGAGGGTATGATTTTAAGCGCCGAGGATGGCAGCCTTACGCTGCTTAGCACTCTCGCGCCCGTAAAAAACGGCGCAATCGTAGGTTAGCGATGAGGGCTTTAGCGCGCAAGGCCTCGAAGTTCGCTATCTACGACGTGGCTGGGCTCTGCGCGCAAAAAAGCGGCGCTTCGGATAAAATTTTAAAACTTTGCCGTCGCTGTGGCTTTGCCGCAAAGATCGGTGCAGGCGGGCTTGTATGCGCCACGCCTTTGGCGCTGAAGCTCGGTGCGGGGATTGCTTTAAAATTTGCGACGCGTAAAATTTTAACGCTAGGCGTTTGCGAGCTGTCGAAGTTCGCCGCTTTAAAATGCGCAAAGCTCGGCGCGCGCGCGGTCGTGCGCTCGTTTTCACGCACCGATAAATTTACAGGCGAGCGCACGAAAAAATATGCGAGCGCGGATGGCGAGAGCTCTAAAGCAAGCGCCTCGTCGCGCAGAAAGCGCACGGCAGGTCTTTCTAGCGCGAGCATTAAAAAGGACACCTCATTTTCCAAAAACGCCCATGCTAAAAAAAATGCAGTGACAAAAAGCGCACCCGCAAAAAAATCCCCGCTCGCTAAAAAACCTGTACCTATCGCGAAAACCGCATTGACCGCAAAGAGCGCGCCTCTTAAAAGCTCCGCCGTAGGGAAATCGTAATGGTAAATTTATTAAATTTAACCCGCATCGTAAACGGAACGATGCTGAATAATCCCGCAATCTCTGCGGTCGAGAGTTTTGCGATCGAACCTGCAAAGGTCGCAAAAAAGGGCGCTTTCATAGCGCTCGGCGCAAACGAGCGCGACGTGCACACCGCGATCGATAACGGCGCGTATGCGATCATTTTCGATAACAATTTTAAGCCGCTCAACGACGAGATCGCCTTTATAAAGGTCGAAAATTTATGCTCGGCGCTCGTGCGTCTGATAAAATTTTTGGGTGAGACGTGGCGGCACGGCTTCGTGCTGATAAACGAGGTGCAAAGCGAGATCTTGCGCTACACGAGCGTGCCGAAAAATTTGATGTTTGCGCCGCGCAGCAAGGGCGAGCTTTTCATCAGCCTGATGAATGCCAAAGAGAAAAATACCTACTTCACCACTGACGGCGATCTTTTGCAGAGCCTCGGAATATCGCCCGTCACTATCCCCGTGAGCGACGATTTTAGGCTGCTTTACGGCGGCTCGATATTTTACAGCAGCTTCGTTTTCGGCGGGCTTTATTACTCAAACTTAATCTTTCCGCAGCTGTTTTTGCCCGAGCTATGCGGCGTGATCGAGTATCTCTCGCGCAAAAACATACCCTTTAAATTTCAAAGCTTAAGCGCATTCGGCCATTTCGAACCGATTTTTGTGGATAGATTTTTTAACGTTAGCTCGCTTGGCGGAAGCTACCGCGCCTTTATCGCCGAGAGCGATCCTGAGCTTTTTGCGCGCGAGGCGGAGTTTTTGCGGGCAAAATTCCGCGAAAAAATTATCGTCTGTGCTAGCTGGGAGGATCGCTTAGACGGCGTTAAGATCGACTTTCGCTTCAATAAGCTAAGCGCGCTAAAGAGCCTGCCCGAGTTTCACTACGCGCTGGTTTTTGCGGAAAAAAGCGCGATCGTGCAGCTTCTAAATCAAAAACCGCAAGAAAAAAATCTATTTTTTTAAAGGCAGCGGATGCAGAGCTTTGATGAAATTTTAAATGGAAATTTTTGGATAAAGAGGCTTTACGAAAACGGGCTATTGCGCGAGGTAAAGGAGCAGATCGGCACCGAGCTTGAGATAGCGCACGCAAGCTACATCGAGGTTAAGCGCGAGCGCTCGCAGGCGCTGCTTTTTACGAACGTGCGAAACGCGCAGGGCAAACGGATGCCGCCGGTGCTAACCAATATTTTCGGCTCCTTCGAGGCGTTAAATTTAATCCTCGGTCGCAAACCTGACGAAATTGCCTCTGAGATCGAGAGCCTGCTAAAGCCGAAGCGTCCGCAAAGCTTCGGCGAAAAGCTTGATTTTTTGACGCACTTAATCACGCTTCGTAAAATTTTTGTAAAGCGCCTTAACGGTCGCGGAGAGTGCCAGCAGATCGCGCATCTGGGCGCTGATGTAGATTTGGGCGAGCTTCCCGTGCTTAAGACCTGGGAGGGTGATGGCGGCGCGTTCATCACGATGGGGCAGGTCTATACGAAGGATCTAAACTCTCAAACGCAAAATCTCGGTATGTATCGCCTGCAAATTTACGGACGCGACCGCCTGGGGATGCACTGGCAGATACACAAAGACGGCGCGGGCTTTTTCGACGAATACCGCAAAGCTGGGCGCAAGATGCCCGTATCCGTGGCGATCGGCGGCGATCCACTCTATATCTGGTGCGGTCAGGCGCCGTTGTCGAAGGGGATTTTTGAACTGCTGCTTTACGGCTTCATCCGCCGCAGCCCCGCTCGCCTCGTAAAATCGCTTACGAATGAAATTTACGTTCCCGCGGACGCTGATTACGTGATCGAGGGCTTTGTCGATCCCGCAGTAAGCGAGCCGGAGGGGCCTTTCGGCGATCACACGGGATATTACACGCCGATAGAGCCATTCCCGGTGATGGAGGTTAGCGCGATCACGCACAAGCGCGCGCCCGTATTTCACGCCACCGTCGTGGGTAAGCCGCCGCTTGAGGATAAATTTATGGGATACGCGACCGAGCGGATCTTTTTGCCGCTGTTTCGCACGAGCGCGCCCGATCTGATCGATTATAAAATGCCCGAAAACGGCGTATTTCACAACCTAATTTTGGCTAAGATCGCCGTGCGCTACCCCGCTGCTGCCAAACAGATCATGCACGCGTTTTGGGGCGTGGGGCAGATGAGCTTCGTAAAACACGCCGTCTTCGTGCCGCAGGACGTGCCGAGCTTAGATGAGTACGAGGCGCTTACGAAGTACGTCCTAAACCGCATAGGCGCGCGCAGCCTCGTTTTTAGCGAGGGTGTGTGCGATCAGCTCGATCACGCAAGCCCGAACTCCTGCTTTGGCGGCAAGCTCGGTATCGATGCGACGGCGGATCTAAGCTCGCAGGCGCCGCAAATTTTAAGCGATGAGGAGCTGCTAGCGAAATTTCAAAGCGAGGAGCCCGCCATTTTGGCGCTTAAGCAGCACTTTTGCGATACGAAAAACCCGCTCGTGCTGATAAGCATAGACAAAAAAGAGCTCGTGGAGCGGAGCTGGCGGCGGCTTTTGAAATTTAGCGAGCATTTTAAAATTTTGATTTTTACCGATGCGAGAAACGACGCGAGCAACCTCTATATGAGCGTTTGGCGCATCGTAAATAGCATCGATGCGCTGCGCGACGTGTTTGTGGCGCAGGACGATCGCATCTGCATCGACGCTACGAGCAAGCACGAATGGGAGGGCTATACGCGCCGGTGGCCGCAGGAGACGCTCTGCAGCCGCGAAGTCGTAGCAAGCCTCATAGAGCGCGGCATCGTGCAGGACGAACCCGAGCTATTTAAGAAATTTGAAATTTTTTGAGGCGCGGGGCGAAATTTCGCGCGGATCTGAAATTTTAAAATTTTGCACTCTGATTTTAAGGGCTGCGCGTTAAATTTAAAATAAATTTAGGCCCTCTTTAACTTAAGCTCACACAAAGGAGCAGTAAGTTACGATGAGAGCTATGAAAAATAAGTATATAATCCGTTCCCGAATTTCAGAAAAGAAATTTAGAGAAATTCTAAAGTACTTCACGGAGGATATAGAAGCATCAAAGATATCAAATTTAACTAAAATTTCAGAAGCAACCCTATGTAAAATCTTTAGAGAAATAAGAGCTCTTATGTCTAAAGAGTGCGAGAAGATATCTAAGTTTTCAGGTGAAATAGAAATAGATGAAAGTTACTTCGGATCTAAAAGAGTAAGGGGTAAAAGAGGTAGAGGCGCAGCAAATAAAACACCGGTATTTGGAATGCTAAAGCGTGACGGTAAGGTCTATACTCAGATAGTTAAAAACTGCTCTGCTAGTGAGTTGATACCTATATTATCTCAATATAGCGAGCTTGATAGCTCTACTATCTATTCTGATTG
>NZ_CALIJA010000205.1 GCF_938017615.1 uncultured Campylobacter sp.
TTTTAAAATTTACGCATACACGAGCAGACGAGGAGTCGCTGCGATAAATTTAAAGTCAAATTTTATTTCTAGCCATCTTTTAATTTGTTTCTTATCTTTGGTGTATTAAATCCCGCTTCGTTTCATTCGTAAATTTGAAACGTATCTTAAAAGCAAGGAAGGCCGATGAGCGAAAGAAATTTACAAATTTTAGGTTGGGCGGGCACATGCCTGTCGGTCATCATGTACGTATCCTATGTGCCGAATATAATGGCAAATTTAGACGGCAACAAAGTTCCGTTTCTCCAGCCGCTCGCAGCCGCGATAAACTGCACGATATAGCTTAGCTACGGCCTGCTAAAGCCCAAAAAGGACTATCCGCTCGCCGCAGCAAATTTCCCGGGGATCATCTTTGGGCTACTAACCGCAATAACGGCGCTTTAAACCGCGCCTTTAGCGACTTGATAAATTTCAAAATCGCCCGCGCCGTATCTTGCCTGCCGCATCCGCAACGTTTTTTAGTCGCCCACTGCTACTACGTTGTAACTGCTCGCTAGTTGTCACGCCGAGCCTGAGCTAGCTTGCCACAAGCGCGCCCACGCCTCACAAACCTATTGCGGCACGGCTTTGAAATTTCACAAAATCGTCCGTGCCGAATTCAAGTCTGACGAATTTAAATAACTTTTATACAAAATTTGATAAGCTTATTTTGATTAAAATTTTATCTTTAAAAGGACGAAAAATGAAAAAGGTCATCACTTGCGTCGATCAAAATGCGCTTGCCCCGGCGGTTAGAGATTACGGAATTTACGTCGCTAAAACCTTGGGTGCCGAGCTCGTGTTTATTCACGTGGTTGAAATCCCGGAGCTTGGCGAGAATTTTTATGGGCTAGCCGCAGGCGGAATCGTCCTAGGAGAGAATGATATCCTTGCAAATAGCTACGGAAGTCCCACACTAGGCGGCGTGGATGCGGAGAAAGACCACGAAGAAGCTGAAGCGATGCTGGATGAATATATCTGCGCTGCGACTGCTGCGGGTCTAAAGGCGAGTAAGATCATTAAAGATGGCGATTTCATCGACGTTATCGCCGAGTACAAGGACGAAGCTGAAATTTTTGTACTCGGTATCAAGGGCTCAAATAACGAGGACGTAGGCTTTAACGCAAGCGTGCTAATAAAGGAGCTTCACGTGCCGTCGCTGCTCGTGAATAAGGAATTTTCACCGATTAACTCCGTGCTCATTGCGTTTGACGGCACTGATGCGGCGAAACGCACGCTTGAGTTTATAAAGAGCTCAAAGCTTCTTGCGAGCGCACATAAGCATGTCTTGCACATCAATGCGGGTGCCGCAGAGGGCGAGCGGATGCTGGATCTGGCGCGCGAAATTTTAGGCACTCAAAACGCCACTTTCAAATTCATCCAAGCCGAAGTTCCCGCCGATGAGATCATCAAATATCGCCGCGCTAATAACCTCGATCTGATCGCTACCGGCGCCTTTACGAAGGGATTTTTCAAAAAGCTCTTTTTAGGCAGCGTCTCCGAGGATATCTTGCACAATGCGCTTGTACCGGTGCTAGTGCTATCATAATCGCAAGACCAAACACCGATAAACGCTAAATTCCGTCGCTTACGTTATTTTAAGGCGGCGGAATTTTAGAATTTTAAATTTTTTAATCCTTCGTTTTTCAAATTTATATACTTTTTAAAATTCATAGAAATTTTGCTTGAAAATTCGTCAATATATCTT
>NZ_CALIJA010000206.1 GCF_938017615.1 uncultured Campylobacter sp.
TCTAAAGTATCATCGATGACGGAATATGCAAGCACTATGAGATTGTCGTTTATATAGCCGTCCGCATCGCCATTTCGAATCATTTCGTAGCATTCCTTAGCCGAAGCGCAATGGTCTAAATTTTTAAATCCCTTGGTTTTGAAAAATTTCTCGGCTACTGTCGCATCGCCTTCGAATACGATCTTTTTATCATGAAGCTGCGCGATATCGGTAAAAGCGTCGGCTTTACGCGTTAATACGCCCAAATTTACGGAGAGGTAGGGGATGGAGAAATCGATCTTTCTTTTTCGTTCGTTGGTGATGCTAAATAGACCGATCACCAAATCAAGCTTATTTGCCTCTAAAAATGGAATTCTATCATTTACGCTTAACGGGATGAACTCAATTTTGCCCTCTTTTTTGCCGAAAATTTCTTTAGCAATAGCGTTTGCAAGATCGATTTCAAATCCTTCAAATTTGCCGCCATTAGACTCGCAAAGCGGCGGATGAGCATCGCGCACTCCGATGCGAATGACGCCGTTTTGTCTGATTTGATCTAGGCTATCTGCAAAAAGCGCCGCACAAAATAGAGCCGCTATAAAAAGTAGTTTCATTTTATGTCCTTAAAATGGGATTTCGCATATTATCCGCTTATTATAAATGATGTTTTAGTCGAAGGCGTTAGATAAAACACTGCTAAATTCCGTCCTAAAATATGGCATAGAGCCCATCTAGTAAGAAATATTTTTTATCTGCAGCGCCTTGATAAAATGGCTTGAAAGTTTCATCATAAGAACGTTCGAAAAAGCCTTGTTTACTAAGTGTAACAAGCTCTTTATTTATCAGATCAAGCAATTCGGTATTGCCTTTGCGCACTCCGATGCCTAAGAATTCCGGATTGCCTAGATTTTGGATTGCTACTTCTAAATTGTCGTCGATAATGGAATAAGCTAGTACAATGAGATTATCGTTAACGTAAGCATCGGCTTTGCCTTGCTTAAGCATATCATAGCATTCGGTAGTAATGGAGCAATGGATTAGATTGTGGATTTTATTTTTATACAAAAAATTTTCTGCCGTAGTCCCGCTACCCTCTACTAGGACCTTTTTGTTTGAAAGATCGTCTATACTTTTGATGCCGTCGCTTTTACGTGTCAAAACTCCCAAACTCATCGAAAAATATGGATAAGAAAAGTCGATTTGCCTTTTTCTATCTTGCGTTATCGTGATGGTCGCGACTGCAAGATCTACCTTATCGTTTTGTAATGCAGAGATCCTATCGCTGGCATTTAAAGGGACGAACTCGACTTTACCGCGCTTATCACCGAATATGCTCTTAGCTATAGCATCTGCAAGGTTGATTTCAAAGCCTTCGAAATTACCACTTTTTTCATCACTAAAAGGTGGCCTACCATCACGAACACCGATTTTAACGACTCCGGCAGATCTGATCTGCTCCAAACTGCCCGCAAAAACACTGCTGCAAAGTGCAAAAATAATGCAAAAAAGTAGCTTCATAAACTATCCTTTTCTTAAAATTTAATATTATCCCTTAGATATTGCGTGATTTTACCCTAAAATAGTTAAACATAACTTCAATTACATAATACAGATTGCTAAATCGGCAGTAAGTGAACGAGATTAGAATTTAAGAAACGATAGATAAATTTTATGAAGTGAAATTTAGCCGTAGCGAAATGTGGCGCAGGAAAGTATAAGCTTTGATTAAAATTTATATATCGTAATTTACGGTGCAGTTTTTGCTGTATTGGCATAGAATTTTAATTTGGAATTCATCCATCGTACCTGCTTGCTTTTCGAGCTGGAATTTTTACGTCTTGCCTACGTGCCGCATATTTTGCAATAAAATTTTAAAATTTGCTTGGATCATAATGCTTTTTTGCGTTATAGAATTTTATGGTATTTTAAAACTATTTTTCGCCGACTTCTACGATTTTGCTTAGCACGTATTGTTCTAGCTCGCGTCTAGGCACGTCGTTTTTGAGCGCTTCGTTGTAGATGTTTTCGACTATGCGGCTGTATTTTTCGTAAGGGAAGTAGAGGAAATGGTTCGCCCAAGCGCGTTTGATGAGCTCGTGGGTTAGCTTTTTTCTAGCCCACGCCTTAAAGCAATCAAAGCCGATAAAAACCGCCGACGTCGCTATGATCGTAAATAAAATGGAGAAGTGAAAGTCGATCTTTTCAAACATCGCGTGCGTCAGCGTTATCAAAAACATAACGCAGACGAATGCGAAGCAAGCGAAGATAACGTAGGATTTGCCGTAGTTAAATTTAAAATTTAGCTTCGAAGGATCGACGAGCATCCCGTCGTTAAACTCGGCGTTGGCTTCGAGCAAATCACGGAAAAGCACGGGTTTATGCGACACATGAAACATAATTTCTAAAAGCCTATCTTTAAAATTTGATTTATCCATCGGGTTCCCTTCGATTTTTGCGGCATTATATCTTAAATTAAATTGTTATAAGATAAAATGGTGCGAAATTTCAAGGAGAGATTATGTTTGAAATCAGCGGAATGAGCGGCGACGAGATAGTTTATATTAACGGCAAATTTTGCAAAGCCAAAGAGGCTGCGATAAGCCCTTTTGATCGCGGTTTCGTGCTTGGAGACGGCATCTATGAAGTAGCACCCGTGGTAAATTCTAAAATTTGCGACAGAGCGGATTTTTGGGAGCGCTTTGAGCGTAGCGCCGCGCAGATCGAGCTGAAAATTCCATATTCTCGCGAAAAATATGAGGAAATTTTATATGAGCTCATCGCGCAGGACGGCGTGAGCGAGGGCGCTTTCTACACTCAGATCACAAGAGGTGCCGCGATGCGCGATTTTGACTACGTCCGCGGCATAGAGCCTAGCGTCTTTGCTTTCGTCTATCATACGCAAATTTTTGATAATCCGCTCGCAAAAGAGGGGATCGAGATCGTAAGCCTGCCCGAGATCCGCTGGCATAGGCGCGATATAAAATCGATCTCGCTTTTAGCTCAGTGCATCTTAAAGCACGAGGCCCACAGGGCGGGCGCTTATGAGTGCTTTTTGATCGAGGACGGGCTCGTTACCGAGTGTTCGAGCTCCAGCGCATTTATCATCAAAGATGACGTCCTTATCACGCGACCGCTTTCAAACGACATACTACCGGGCATCCGCCGCAAGGTGATCTTAGGCCTTGCCGAGCAGGCGGGGCTTCGTGTAGAGCAGCGGGCGTTTGGAATGAGCGAGGTTTATGAGGCCGATGAGGCCTTTATCAGCGCGGCGACGCTGATGGTGCTGCCGATCGTAAAAGCAGACGGCAGAGCGATCGGCGGCGGTGCGGTCGGTAAATACGTACCGCGCCTGCGCGAGATGTATGCTGCGCGGCTAAGAGGCGAAGCGGGACTGTAATAGAGCGGTCAAATTTAGCCCGTTAAATTTAAATTATGCGGGCTGATTAAATTTTGCTTTCTAGCTCGCCGGTTATGCGGCCCAGCTCGCTTACTAATTCTAAAATTTCAGCCAGTTCGTATTGATGAGCATACGCCGTTCCGGTTGTTGGAGGTATGCTAAATAGCTCTGTTTCGAAGCGATTCGGCGCGCCGTTTAGAAATAGGTAAAATTTATTATCCATAAATGCCGCACTGATGCTAAATTTATAATAGTATCGCTTCAGCTCATTTAGTCGCTCCATCAACGTAGGCGTCAATAGATAGCGAGCTTCGACCTTGTCGTCAGCAAACACGCGAAATTCGCTATTAAAAACGACGTTGTCCATTAGCTCCTTCTCGCCTAAAATTTTTGTATTTAGCTCGCGGCTCGCCAAGATGGTTTTGGCGTAAAATCTCTTGCCGAATTCGCATATCAGCACGCTGCCGCTAAAATCCATATACGCATCATATAAGCTCATCGCAAGCGAAGCTAGCTTCACATAAGTATTGTCTATGCCCAGATCGTAGTTCTTTTTGATTCTAATCGCCTCGCTGAGGCTAAATTTTACCCCATCCCATTCGCCTTTTATATCATCCTCGCTGATAAAATCGGAGTTTGCAAAGATCCCCGCTCGTCTGAATTCCTTCGCGCTTATGCCGCGACCTGGCGAATAAGTAAGCTGCGGATATGCCTGTGAGATCGCCGTGCGCACCAAAACTTTTTTGTAAAACAGTTTATATTCATAAGCGGCGCCTGTAATGTCGTCGTAAATATAAGCAACGTAACAAATTAAAAGCACCGCGTATACAAGATAGACTTCGATCATCTTGTAATCCGTATCATCGTCTGTTTTAAATACCGCATCGATCGAAAACATCACTATAAACGGAAACAGATACAAAAATGCTATCTTGGCATAGATCATCACTACCTTGCAAATGCACTTTTTTTGTTTGGCTCTACTTAGCGCTATCGCTTTGTCTAGTTGCATACGTTTCCTTAAATTTTTTGATCCGAAATTTTATAAAATTCGTTCTCTTGATAAAATTTCACTACGGCTTCATCCGCACTTGCGTTGCGCTGCAAATACCGCAGCAAAGGCTCTGTGCGCGTATATATCACCCCGAGCCCCGCAAGGCTCGTCGCGCGCGAAAGCGCCACATAGAGCTGTCCTTTGGCAAAGATCCTGTCGATGTCGCAAATGAGCTGCGGAATGCTCATGCCTTGGGATTTGTGGATCGTGATGGCGTATGCGAGCTTGAGCGGGAACTGATAATACCGCGCCAGCACGATCTGCTCGGCATCCGCGCCGCTTGCGGCGATCTCGCTTAGTTCGTATGTTTGCAGCTGCACACGGCTTAGCATGCCCGAAGGTTTTTTTACGACCACGCTTTCGATCTCGCCGCCGGAGCTTTTTTCGATCTTTTCGACGACGCCTTGCTCGCCATTGAAAAACTCACCGCTTTTGTTTGCGGTAAACAGCACCTTTGCGCCCTCTTTCAGCGTCAGACTTTGCGGCGTATTTAGTGAGGCGATCCATTTTTGAATTTTCTGCTCGCTCACTCCGCTTTGCAGCGCTTCATAAACGCCCTCAAAGCTGCTCTGCGGCGCATTAAGCTTGGCTAGTCTGGCGCTATTTATCGCATCCACCTCGGCGTTTCGGCCCGAGATTATCGTAGCGTTCGGCTCAGCTCGTGCGGCATCGATGAGCAAAGATCGCATCAGCTCCGCCGTCTGCTCGCTTGGGGTGCCGAGCCGCAGCTCGCAAAGCAGACGGTATAGCGCCGCATCTGCAGTGCGCTTAGAGCCTATCATCTCGACGTAAAAAAACTCGCACTGCCTCCACGCGTAGGAGCCGAAGGCGTAATCCGAGTCGCTAAATAGGCTCGCGCGCGGCGCGCTCTCGCCCTCTTTGCGTACCGGCGGAAGCTGATAAAAATCGCCCGTAACGAGCAGCCGTCCATTAAATTTAGAATTTGAAATTCTAAGATAGATCATCTCGAAAAGCTCGGCGCCGATCATTGAAATTTCATCGATCACGATGAGATCCGCGAGGGCTAAAATTTTTCGCAGCTCACTTAGCTTGCCGCTTTGTTTGCGATCGAAGCTTTTTAACTCCTCGTGGTTTTTGCAAATGCCGAAGCGAAAGAAGCTATGCACGGTCACGCCGCCGATCTCTACGGCGCTGATGCCGGTGCTGCCGAGTACGATGACGAGCTTGCCGCGAGCGCGGTAATCCTTGATGAGCTCTTTTATTACGTAGCTTTTGCCTACGCCTGCGCCGCCCGTGATGAAAATATTGCGATCTTTTAGCTTTTGGATGATGAAATTTATCAAGTTTTTTCCTATTTTTTGGCAAAATTATAGCCAAAATTTTTTAAAAGGCATTTTGTTTGAAACGATTAGTATCTCTTATCTTTGCGGCTTTAATCCTTGCAGGTTGCGGTAAAACCGTCCATAAGTTTATCCCGGAAAATCCCGCTGTTTTGGATCTCGAATACGCTCAAAACAGCGAGCGGCTGCCGGCTCCTGCGTCGGTGCAAAACATAAGCGGAAAAGCGTTTAAGAGCCACTATTTTAAAATTTGGTTTGACGATGCGCCGATTAAAGCGGAAATCGATACGTTTTGGGGGCTTAATTACGCAAAGGGGCGCCATTTTGACGCCGCAGGCAGGATATACGACGATGCGATCTACCAAAGCATTCGTATAAACGCGAACGAAGAGGCGTTCGGACTAATATCTGAGCCCGCTATAACGGTAAAAAACGCGCTGCTGCGAAATATCCCAAGCGACTTGCCGATTTTCGGCGATCCGAGCGAGCCGGGGGAGGGCGAGCCGTTTGATTACGCCGCAAATTCCGCCGTGGGCGTGGGCTATCCGATGCTGCTGTCGCATTACAGCAGAGACGGCGCGTGGGCGTTCGTACGCAACGACGGCGTGTGGGGCTGGATCAGAAGCGACGCGATAAAGCGCATCAGCCCGCAGCAGGCGGATATCTACGCAAATTCTAAATTTATAACGATCCTGCGCGACGGCGCAGTCGTTTATGACGAAAGCGGCGCGGAGCTTTTTAGGGCGCGCACCGGCACGATCCTGCCGTATGATTTTAGCGGTGAGCGCGATCTTGGCGGCACGCTCGGCGTACGGAGCGTATTCGGCGGCGAAATTTTAACTCAGTTTGGCAGTAAGAGATATTTCGTTGGCGCGGAGGATGCGAGGCTCTGGCCCGCGCCGCTTGATGAGCAAAACTCAAAGATCGTAACCGCTAACCTGCTTGGGCAGAAATACGGCTGGGGCGGGTATAAATTTCTTCGCGATTGCTCGCTTATGACGAAAGACTTTTTGGCGAATTTCGGGCTGTGGCTGCCGCGAAATTCTAAGGCGCAATCGGGCCGCGGCGAGCGTTTTTCGCTGGCAGGGATGAGCGCGGATGAAAAGCTTAGCTTTATCGGCAAAAACGGCGTGGCGTATAAAACCCTGCTGTATATGCCCGGCCACGTGATGCTCTACGTAGGGCAGGTGGACGGCAAGCCCGCGGTGCTGCACGACATCTGGGGGCTTCGTACGATGGACGGGGGGCGCGCAGTCATCGGACGTACGGCGATTACGTCGCTTACTATCGGCTCGGATCGCGCCGACATCGCCGAGGATCGCTTGCTGATATCGCGTATCAGCGCGATGAGCGTGCTTTCGGGCGAGGATGACGCTATTTCGGACGATCGGTTAGCTCCTGAGGATCCGAGCAGCCTGTCTGCGTATGCGAGCGGAAATTAGGCTGCTTACGGATATAAGAGTGAATTGAGCTTTGCTTAGCAGCCGTCGTTATAGTTTGCTTTTGCCGTTGGTGGAGTCGCGCGCTTGACGATGCTGCGGTGCGCGCAAGCGTAAATTTAAAATAGTGTTTTAAGTGCTGCGTCATTTTAAATTTAGCCTAGACGGCGAGCAAATTTGAAATTTCGGGCTTAAATTTAGTCTAAATTTAAGCCTATATCTCGCAGTCCTTAAAATTTCGGGAGAAATTTTAAAATTAGCCCGCAAGTCTAGTTAAAATTTTAAAAGCTCTATCTAAATTTAAGCTTTTGCTTTAAAGCTCAATCGCGCGCCGCTTCCCCTAAAAGAACAAAAAATATCTCGGCGTCTTGCGCTTATACTCTAGATACTCCTGTCCATAGGTTTGCTCGCAGTAGCGCTCCTCGCCGAGTACCACGAGATGATTATATACGACAAAGGGCACTATCACTATGAGTAGCCACAGCGACGCCGAAGCGACGCAAACGCCCGCCATGCCGAGGAAATAAAAGAAATACATCGGATTGCGCGATAGCCGGTAGATGCCGCCCTGTGCGGCTCTGTCCGCAGGAGCTGCCGCATAGTCGTAAAACGCCTTGATAAAGCCCGCAAAAGCCGCTATATAGATCACCGCTCCGATCCAAAACCACGCGCTGCCCGTCTTAAGCGGCACGAACACCGATAAAATAAGCAGTGCCGCTTGCAGCAGCGAGCTTATGATCGCATTTCGCTTGTCCGCGAGCGTGTACCAGGAGGTATCGGTAGCGCGCTTGCCGACCTCCTTGTAGATAAACATATACGCGAACTGTATCAGCACCATCGCAAATGAGGGTATCCAAGCGCCCGCTAGAGAAGGCTCAAGCGTCGTAAAAAATGAAATTTCCATGACCGCTTCCTTTGCTTTAAATTTTATCTTGCAGCTTTGTTTTGCCCTTGTTTGCTTGTCGTTGCTTTGTCCTTTTTCACCCGCCGCGAGTTTAAATTTTACTCCGCCTCGCACCGCTTATTCGGCGCGCTCTTTGCTCGGTATACTGTCCGCCGCCGATGCCGCTTTGATGAAGTATATGGCATCGACGCCCGCTTGGCGATATTTGTTGAAAGAGGTTTCGGCGCTGGTAAAATGGCGGTCTTCTC
>NZ_CALIJA010000207.1 GCF_938017615.1 uncultured Campylobacter sp.
GAGCTTAAAAACGCCCCCTCTCGCACTCCCACGCCGCTTGTGATGATCTTTTTCGCTCCCAGGCGCCTTACGATCTTATCAAAGATGATGGCGCCCTCTCTGATCGTGTCGTAGCGGTCCTTTTTGATCGGGAATTTCGCCAGATCAAGCGTCTTTGCGCTCATTAGTTTGGCAAAAAACGGCGCGTATTTTTCGTAATCGTAGCTGAAATTATGCACGATCTTTAGCGGATGGTTTTGCAGGCTCATCACGGCGCCCGAGAGCGCTCGCGCAGAGCCGCCCATTACGATTAAATTTTGCGTGCGAAACTCGGTGCCTACTTGCGAGATCGCGTTATTTATGTATTTCTCTAGCCCCTTTGTGTCGCCGCGATCGAAAAACAGCTCCTTTAGCCGCACCGTGCCTAAATTTAGAGAAATTTTATTTTCTATCCTGCCGTTTTTTATGTAAGCAAGCTCGGTCGAGCCGCCGCCGATGTCCAGCGTAACGCCCTCGGAAAAGTCGCTAAGCAAATTTTGCGCCGCATAGGCGCCTAGATACGCCTCCATCTGCCCGTCTATCTTGCGGATCGTGATGCCCGTTTGCTTGCGGACGAGATTTATAAACTCGGCTCCGTTCGGCGCATCGCGAAGCGCGGATGTACCAATGCAAAGCACGCGCTTGGCCTTGTAATTGCATACGAGGGTTTTAAACTTTTTAAACGCCAGCAGGCATTTTTGCATCGCTTCGGGAGTTAAAATTCCGCCGTTTTCGTAAGCGCCTTCGCCTAGGCGGATCTTGATCTTGTGCTCGGCCAAAATGAAAAATCCGAGCCTGCTCGTGCGCTCGAAAATCACGACTCTGGCGGAATTTGAGCCCAGATCTATGACGGCGACGCGCTTGGGCATTTAAATTTCCATATGGACGTGTTTGTATTTCAGCTCGTCCGCCGTCTCGATATTATCGGGATCGGTGATGATACACTCGACCGGGCAGACCACGATGCAAGCGGGCTCTGAATAATCATCTACGCACTCGCAGCATCGATCGGCATCTATGATGTATATCGGCTCATCCTCAAAAATAGCTTCATTAGGGCACTCCTCGCGGCACGCGTCGCAACTGATGCATTCTTTTGTAATCAACAATGACATATAATTTTACCTTACGAAAAAATTTATGGCGTTTATACCATAAAAAGCTTCATTTTGTTTTAAAATAGCGGAATTTCGGGCTATTTCTTAAATTTTTTAGCGGAAGCTTGAAAATTGCAACGATTAGCAAGCGCGCTTCATCGTTTTTAAGATCTACTTGCGCACCCATCGCTTGAGCAGCATTTTTGGCTAAGAATAGCCCGAGCCCGGCTCCCGGTTTGCCGCCGTAGCGCTTAAAAGGGGCAAAATAATCAATCTCTTCGTTAAGCGGCTCGCCTTTGTTTGCGACCCGCACTATGAAATTTCCATCCGAAATTTCGCTCTCGATCAGCACCTTTTCGCCGTCCGGAGAAAATTTTATGGCGTTTTGGATAAAATTTTGAATCACGTGCATAAAGAGACTTTTCTGCACCGAAATTTCAAGCTGTTCGGGCTTAAGATCCATCGTCAAGTCCTTGCCCGCCGTACGCGCTAAAATTTTAAAGCCCACGCATAGCTCCCGTAGATACGCGATCATATCGGTCTGCTCGGGTGCCTCAAACTGCGCCCCCTCCTGCCGTCCAATCTCCAGAATGGAGCTGATCATCTTATTCATACTATCGATCGAATCGTTGTTATTTTTAAGCGCCTCGATATATTTCTCGCTCTCGCGCGGCTTAATTAGCGTGACTTCGTTTTTGGTTTTCATCACCGCCAGCGGAGTCTTAAGCTCGTGCGCGATGCCGATAAAAAGCTCTTTTTGATACAAAATGAAAGTTTCAATGCGCTCAAGTAGGCGGTTTATGCTGTTTGAAAGCGGGCTAAATTCGCTTGGAATTTCCGCTGCGTCGATCGGCTTTAGAAATTTTTCATCCACCGAAGCGAGCCTTTGGCTGATCAGCTTAATCGGCATTAGTAGCATGCGCGAAAGAAACATCGCGTAAAACACCACCAAAAATATCATCGTCAAATTTACCAAAATGATGTCGATGAGTATTTGATTTACGATGTTTGCATAGACGCTCACGTCTGCTTTGATGCTTAAAATTTTATCCTTACCATAAGGATAGTGCAGCTGTAAATAGCTCCTGCCGCCCTCGGAGCTTTCGATAAATTTAGGTTTATTGATACTTTCGTTTTCGATGATTTTGCTTTCGTATTCACCGGATGCGTCTTGTAAAAAAGATGAAATTTTCTCAGGCGGCACGGAGACCTCTACGATTTTTTGTGCTCTTTGGATTAAATTTTGAACGGGAGTTTCGAAGATAGTAATTCTCATATAATTATAGAGCATTACCGAAAAAATGACAATTAGCATCAACGAAGCGGATGCTAATTGTATTACAAAGCGGACTCTTAAGCTTTTTGTGGAAAGCAAAATCTATATCCGCGTCTGCGAACGGTCTCGATCGTAGAGATGTTTAGAGGCTTATCCATTTTCTGTCGAATTTGATTGATCGCGACTTCGATGACGTTTGGCGTAACAAGCTCAGGCTCCTCCCAGATGGCGTCTAGCAGCTGCTCTTTACTTACGATCTGATCGCTGTGGCGCGCCAAGTGAGTTAGCACCTCAAATGGCTTGCCCTTAAGCTCGATCTCTTGACCTAGATATGTGATCTTTTCCTCATCCGGATCGATGATGAGATCGTCGATTTTGATGATATTTGAGCCGCCAAAGCGAAGTCTAGCCTCGAGGCGTGCTACTAAAACATCAAAGTCGAAAGGTTTTTTGATAAAATCGTCCGCGCCCGCGCGAAGTGCTTTTATCTCGCTTTCTTTATCGTCTTTTGCAGATAGCACGACGACAGAGGTGCGCGCGGATTTTTGCTTAACTAATGCGATGAGATCGATGCCGTTGCCGTCAGCTAGCATCCAATCGGTTAGCACCAAATCATAATTTCTAATGCCGATATAATACTCTGCGTCCTTAAAACTCTCGGAAGTATCCGTCTGATAGCCGAACTCCATCAAGCCCTCCGCTATCGTCTTGTTTAAAGTCACCTCGTCCTCGACTATTAAAATTCTCATTTAATTTCCTTGCCTTAAAATTTTGCGGCGATTTTAACATATTTTAAGCAAAATTTCAAGATTTTTTAAAGAAATTTTAAAATTTTATCTCTATTTCCGCGCCTACGCTCGCGTCTTGTAAAATTTCGGGCTTTAAAATTTTCATATAAAAATAATCCATCGATCGAAATTTTGAGTGAAACTCCTGCGCGAAGTATTTTAGCGCGTCCTCTACGAGGCGAAATTTTTTTTCGCGAAGCTCCGCTTTGATATATTCGCAAACCCGCGCATAGTCGATAAATTCCTCCGCTCCGAACTTCGCCCACACCCAGACGCGCTGCTCGCGCTTGCGCTCAAAATCCAGCGTCCCGATTATCGCGCCAAATTCCAGCTTTTCGATTAAAATTTTAATCATACTACGCGCTTTTCCTCGCCCTTAAGTAGCCTGGCGATATTCGGCGCGTGTTTGTAAAATACTATGAAAACTATCAGAAAGATCGGCGCGTGAGTGTTGATCGCTGGCATCTGCGGATGGATCACGTAGCTTACGATAACTAGCGCAAGCGCCGCTGCAAGCGATGCTACGGATGAAATTTTAACCGTCTTGCCGACTACAAACCAAACGGCAAGCGCGATGATAAGCTCGATAGGGATGAAGCAAGCAAGCACGCCGGCTCCCGTCGCAATGCCCTTGCCGCCGTTAAATTTCAGATACGGACTAAAGCAATGCCCAAGCACTGCAAAGACAGCCATGCTCCATAGCACGTTTTCATCAAAGCCTAAAGCCCGCGCGAACAGTATCGGCAGGATGCCCTTTAGCGCGTCGCAAGCGACGGTGAGGATCGCGAGTTTTTTTGCTTTTTTCGGATCGCGAGTTTTTAAGACGCGAAGGACGTTGGTGGCGCCTATGGAGCCGCTGCCCTCGCTTTTGATATCCACGCCGCCTAGGTATCTGCCGATCAAAAGCCCAAAGGGGATCGCAGCGATCAGATACGCCGCGACGTAGCACCAAAAATTTGGCGCCGTAACGATACTAAGTAAAAATTCTAAAATTCCCGATTTTTTCATAAAATCCCTTTAACTCTTCCAAAGCAGTGAAATTTTCTCGTCGTAAATGTCCGTTTTCTTCGGCGCGATTTCCTTCGTTTCAAGCTTGATATTTTTTAGATCCAGGCTCTGTTTTAGCGCGTCCACTTCAGCCTCAAATTTCTGCGTAAGCATCTCCAGCTCCTCTTGTAGCGCGCTTAGGCTATTTTGTGCATTTTTGGCTTCGCTTCGTTCATTTAAAATTTTATGCGCGCTCTTTGCGCCGCTGATCGCTTTGGAGATGTTACCGGCGCTGCGCGAGCGGCCTAAAAACGCTCCCAAGATCGCTCCGCCTATGCTTAGCGCGGTATCTACGCCGCGGCTTAGCACGTCGCTTTTTTCCTTCTCATATTTTTCGCTAGCACGCGAAATTTTATCCTCAAGGCGCGCCTTTTCCTTTTCAAATTTAGCCGCGATCTCGTCGGTTTTCGCCTCTAAAATTTCATTCGCCTTATCGCTTAGGCGCACAAAAAACTCCTCCCTGCTCTCGCCCGGTTTTGAGAGCAGATCAAGCGCGCTAAAAAGTTCTAACTTTTCGTTGCGGTAGATCCACTCCTTAAAGCTTTTAAGCTGAGCATTTAAATTTTTTGCGCCCGCGATGAAGCTAGGAAGCGCGCCGTAGCTGGAGCCTGCCTGCTCCTGTCCGCTTAAATTTGCGACCTCTCGCGTGCTAGCTTCATTCCAATCTATTTCGCCCCCGTCCGAAAGCGAAAGCAAAAATGAGCGTTGCTGCGTAAAATCGACTCCCTTGTCGCAAAATCGCATCTTTGCGCTTGCATATAGATACGGGCTTAGCTCAAGGCTCGCGCCGTAGCTATAAAGCTGCGAAATTTCAGCAGAAACTACGGGTTTGGCAGAGCCGGCGGATTTGACGCCTTGCGCGGCGCCCGACACGGACGAAATTTCAGCCTTTTTGTCTTTCATTAAATTTGAAATTTGCTCGTTGCTTAAAGGACCCTTTAAATAGCTTAGCGCAAAGCGCGTCTCGATCACTCGCAGCACGTCCTCGTTGATGTTTTTTACCAAAAAATTTCGCTTTTTGAGGTTTGAAATTTTTTCCATAAGCACGCTTTTGTCGATCGGATTTGAGCCGATACCGCTTAGACCGCTGATGACGCGCTCCTTATCCTGCGCGGTCTGCAAGCGCCCGATAAACCACGTACCAATATTGCTAAGCCCTTTATAATCGAGATCGACCGGGTTTTGCGTCGATAATACGCAGCCAAGTCCGAAAGCGCGAGCCTGCTTTAGCAGCGTAAGCATCGGGGTTTTGCTCGGCGGATTGCCGTTTGGCGGAAAAAAGCCGTAAATTTCATCCATATAAAGCACGGCGCGCAAGGAACTCGTGCCGCTGGTGGTGCGCATCCATTTGATCATCTCGCCCAAAAGCAGCGTAACGAAAAACATCCTCTCATCGTCGTTTAGATGCGCGATAGAAAATATATTCGCTCTCGCCCTGCCGTTTTCATCAAATAGCATCTTGGCGATATTTAGTCGCTCGCCCTCGCACCAAAGCTTAAAACTCGGGCTTGCGATGAGCGCATTAATCTTCATCGCAAGCGCCATTCGCTTATCGCTCGGAAAGAAGGTATTAACGTCGAAAACGCCGATCTTATCGAATGGCGGGTTGCCGATCTGCGCGATGAGATCCACCACGCTCACCCCCTCGCCTCTGCCGAAATGATAGGTTAAAATTTGGCTGATTAGTAAAAATTCCGGCGAGCTGAGATTATCGCTGCTAATCCCTGCAAGGCTTAGCACGCTAGTGGCGATGCCGCCGATGTAATTATTCAAATCCTCTTCGTTTAAGCCCTTCGGCGCTTCAAAGTCGCTTAGTAGGCTGATCCCAAGCCCTGCGCTTGATTTGGGCGTATAAATTCTAAAATCGGCGCTGTTTTTCAAAAGCTGTACTCGCGCCAGGTCTTGATACGAGCCCTCGATCCCTTCGCGCCAAGTATTTGCGGTCTGCTCGGCGTACTCGCGCACGCTAAGACCTTTATTTTGTGCCTCGGCCTCGTCGATATAAGGCTCGAAATCCTCAGCCCTCATCTGCGGAAAGGTAAGAGCTAAATTTGTCAGATCGCCTTTCGGGTCGATGATAATGGATGGGATATTATCGATCGCGGCTTCCTCTAGCAGCGTGATGCCAAGTCCCGTTTTACCGCTGCCGGTCATTCCGATGATAAGCGCGTGGGTCGTCAGATCCTTGTTTTTATACAAAAACGGCTCGCCGTTTTCAAGCCCCAGATAAAAAAGCTTTAAATTTTCTTGAAGCGTTTTCATTGCCTTCCTTAAATTTGCAATTTGTGCGGCATTATATCATTTAAATTTTTAAATTTAAATTTGCTAAAATGCGCGAAAAATCAAGGAATGGCAAGTGTTAAAAGAAAAAATTAGAAACGGAAAAAGCGGAATTTTGCTCTACGGCATCGTCCCGCCTAAAATCACGTCCTCTCAAGACGAGCTCGAGCGACTAGGTACGGCGTGGTCGCAACGCCTAAGCGAATGTGAATGCGACGGTATCGTTATCTACGATCTACAAGACGAAAGCGCGCGCACAAAAGATGAGCGGACCTTCCCTTTTGTGCATACGATCGATCCTGCACGCTACTACACGCAGTATCTACATACCGATAAAGAAGCGATCATCTACCGCGCGGTAGGCAAATATGACGAAGCGGAATTTTGCGAAATTCTAAGGCATGCCGCAAGCGGACTGGGCGTTTTCGTGGGGGCGAGCTCTAAAAACGAAGAATGCAAACTGCATCTAAGCTGCGCCTATGAGCTCAAGCGACTCGTGGCGCCGCATCTTTGCCTAGGCGGCATCTGCATTCCTGAACGCCATGAAAAGAGCCGCGACGAGCACCTAAAAATCGCGGAGAAGACTGCGGACGGGTGCGAATTTTTTATCACTCAGGCGGTTTATAATGTACAAAACGCCAAAGATTTCATCGACGATTACGCTGCTTTGGAGTGCAAAAAGGTGCCGATAATCTTTACTTTCACGCCGTGCGGCAGCCTAAAGACGCTTGAGTTTATGAAGTGGCTTGGCATCTCGGTGCCAGATTTTTTGCAGCAACGGCTGCAAAGCAGCGTCGATATCTTACAAAGTTCAACAGCGCTGTGCGCGGAGATGTTTGATTTCATCTATAAATACGCCCTCGCAAAAGGTGTAAGCGTAGGCGCAAACGTCGAGAGCGTAAGCACCCGCCGCGTCGAAATCGAAGCCTCGCTCAGCTTACTAAAAGAGATCAGAAAAATTATCCTTAAACACGAGAATTTGGGATTTTACGTTATTTAAAATTTTAAATCGGGTACACGAACAAAACGCTAGATAGTCCAAGCTAACGGAGGAATTTTAAAT
>NZ_CALIJA010000208.1 GCF_938017615.1 uncultured Campylobacter sp.
TTCAAAAGAATAGAGGATGATTCAAACGAGTTCAAGCCTCTTTTAATCGAGATAGAGGATGCTCCGCAAAACCCGCTGGGAAGATCAATTTTATGGATCGCTTGCGGGGCTTTGATATTTGCCGTGCTGTGGATGGTATTTGCCAAAGTTGATATCGTAGTAAGCGCTAACGGCAAAGTAGTACCCGACGGCGAGATTAAAATTTTAAAATCGCTCGAAAGCGGCGTCGTCTCTAAAATTTTAGTTAAAGAGGGTGATAGAGTAAAAAAGGGCGATCATCTAATCTTAATCGATCCAAGCGTCTCTACGGTAAATTTATCCACCAAGCAAGAAAGCCTAGCTCTACTTGAATACTCGATAAAAAGGCTCGACGCTCTAAGCTCGGGCAAAAGTTTAGATGCTAACATCAGCGCAGATGAGCTGAGCTTATACAATACGCAAAAATCAAACTACGAAGAGAGCATAAACGTATATAATCTAAAAATGCAAGCTCTGCAAATGGGGATAAACTCTACTAATTTAGAAGTCGAGAGACTAAGCGGAATTTTAAAGATAGATGAAGCGCGGTTAAACAATCTAAATAAAGTAAAAGATATAATAGCGCGCAAGGATCTATATGAGCTCAAATCAAAGGTAATTGAGCTAAACTCCAATCTTAAAATTTCAAAAGAAAAACTTGCCGAGCAAAGGGCGAATTTAGATGAGCTAGCTAAAGAGCTTGAGGCCTTTAAAAGCCAAAGCATATCCAAGTGGCTCGATGAGATGCTAGCCAAGCAAAAAGAAGCAAGCTCGCTAAAAGCAGAGATCAACGCGATCTTGTTTCAAACCAGACAGCAGATCATATCCTCTCCGGTTGACGGCTTCGTGGGAAAGCTACTCGTAAATACGCAAGGAACCGCCATCACAAATCAAGAAAATTTAATCTCTATAGTGCCTAGCGATAAGCCTTTGATCATCAAAGCAAACGTGCTTAATAAAGATATAGGCTATCTGGAAAATAATCAAAGCGTAGCCATTAAAGTTCAGACCTTCGACTTTCAAAAATACGGTAAGCTTGAAGGCAAGCTTATTCACATAGCAAACGATGCGATAAATGACGAGAAACTAGGAGAAATTTACGAAGTAAAGATTAGACCGGATTCTACATTTTTAATCGTAGATGGGATCAAAAAGGAGATCGAGCCCGGTATGAGCGTAACTGCCGAAGTAAAAGTAGGCAAAAGGCGCGTAATAGAGCTATTTATCTACCCTGTCATCAAATACCTAGACGAAGGACTTAGCGTAAGGTAGGATAGGAAGAGAGAGGTAGGTGGTTATTTACCCTATGGATAAGTCTCTGCTCAAATACACTGTTCGTTTGAGCGACTGCCTATCCTGTCTGTCCTAGCGCGACCTCACTTTAAATTTAACGCAAGCAAGGACGTCCTCTTGATAAATTTTTAATGTAGTGCCGAAGCAGAGTGGATAGCTGACGCCTCTATCTTGAGCTGCTGTTTATTCTAGCAAGCGAGCCTCTAGCCAAATGTAGCTCGGCAGAGCTGCCCTCACGAGCAATTAGCTATTTTGCCTGGTTTGGCGCGCCGCTGAACAGCTACTTTTCATCTGAGTGGTTGTTCATCCTGGCGGATGGCGACAATCCAAGCTAACAAAAACGATATCTTTGCGATAGGCGGGATTATCACCGCCGGTAGCTTTTGCGAACAACCGGCGGCGTTTTGTAAATAGTCATTAGCAAAGCACGGCGTAGCATTAGAAGCACGTAGCGTGAGGGTGGAGGATTAATTCCCCCAGCCACTCGTAAACATCTGCATGATATCTGGATTATTTTTCATATCATCCATCGAGATATTGCTCATACCGTTATTTGAGGCGTAAGCGTTGAGATCTTCGATGATCTTATTTATCTTGCTAGCAGTGATATACTCTCCGCTAGCAAGCGCGATCTGCTCTATGGATGAGCCGCCGAATTGATTATTTATGCGGACGGTGTCGTTTTCGCCGTATTTTAATACCAGATCGTTGGCAATCTTTTGGAAGGTAATGTTTTCTTTACCAATTCCCTCTTTAAATTTAATCGTATCGCCGCCACCGTGACGATCGTAGATTGTATCGCTTCCATCGCCTCTACCAAATATATAGGTATCGTCGTAATCTCCACCTTCCAATCTATCGTTACCGGCTCCGCCTTCTAAAGTATCGTTACCGTCGCTACCGTAAAGTTTATCATCTCCGTCGCCGCCATAAAGAGTGTCGTTACCATCACCGCCGCCGAGAATGTCATCGCCTTCGCCGCCGTAGATGGTGTCATTACCGCTCTGACCGTGGAGAGTGTCGTTGCCGGCAGAACCTACCATAATATCATTTGCATTGGTGCCGCTGGAATTAGAAGTTATCGTTGCTATGTCTAGCTTATTTTGTGTCTCTTGCCCTATGGCGGCTATGTATTCACCCAACACCCCGCGTTTATTCGCTCCGTATGCGAACTCGGCAAGTAGGCTAAGACCTGCGGCGAAGTCCTTTTTGCTCTGAAATAAAGTAGTAAACTCCGCCAAATCCACGAAAGCCTTCTTAGGATCGCTTAAGTTAATCTCTTTAAATTTATCGATTACTTTGGTGAAATTTAGTCTGAAATCATACTTCGGCTTAGCAGATGCGTTTGCACCGCCGTTTGCGGTATCGGATTTTGAATTATCGCCCGCCGAGGCACCACCGTTTGCAGCCGTATCGTTAGGCACGGAGATCATATCCAGACTTATCAGATCGGCATAGCCTTTTAGTCTCGTTTGAGCTAGTAGCGACGCATAGGAGTAGTTTAAAATTTTATCATAGGTCTCGTTTGTGTTTTTGATGATAGCCTTTATATCGTCGTTGCTTATATAATAGAGCTCCGCAGTCTTTGAGCCGGTGAAAGCATCGATTACTTTGATCTTATATTTTATGCTCTCAAACTCCTTTAGTAAGCTCTCATCTATAGAATTTGAGCTATTCAGTAGAGCCTGATATTGAGACGGAGTGAGGCTTAGTCTTCTGGCGTTTGGATTACCGGAGTTTATCACGTTTCCTTCTGCATCTACGTTGATATTTGATCCTGCGCCTAGACTTACATTGCTTGGAAGCTTCACCCCTTTTAGGCCTACTTCATAGTCTGCCCCGTTAGAATTTCCGCCCGTGCTTCTTACAGCAGTCTCGCTCCAGGCTTTTATAAGAGCAGGCAGAGCCTTGAGCTGCTCCTCTTTGGTACCTAAGCGAGAGTAGCTATCTAGCGCGCTAGCTAACTCTTTATTTAATGCAGCGGCGGATCTTAGATCTCTTAGTAATCCAAAGCCCTTGATATTTGCTCTAGCCATATCTTCGGAGCTTAACGGCGCCCCGTCTTTAAATTTAGAGTTTATCGTATCTACGTTGAAATTCAGATCGCCCATACTATGAGCGGTGCCGTCTTTTTTAATGTAGCTTCCCTTTAGACTTAGGGTGTTTCCGCCTCCTAGATCTTCGTTTACCTCATTGTGATTTAGGCTTAGGCTAGCGATGCCTAGCTCATCTAAGCTCTTTAGCTCGCCTTCATCTGAGATCCCGTTAAAGTTCGCATCCTGCCAAATTTTAAGATCTTTAAATTTATCGTCTTTATTATCTATAAGCCCGTCGTTATTACTATCAAATTCTTTTAAAGCTTCGTAACCGTCCTTGGCTAGTCTTTGATTGCCATCTTTATCTTTTATCTGCGTGAAATTTCCAAATAGCTCGCCGCCGTCGTCTATCTTGCCGTTGCCGTTACGATCGTAAGCTAAAATTCCATCCTCTTTGCTTATCCAAGATGATCTGTGAGATACCCCATCTCCGTTGTGATCGAAGTAAGCTCCGCCGTTAGATGCAGGGCTGATGCCGATCTTGCCGTCTCCGTTAAGATCAAGGGCGAGAGGGTCGTAGATGGAGAAGTTAAAGATAGAGGCAATTAATTGACCGTAGAAATTTTTAGCGTCTTGGAGGAACTTGCGCGGATCGTCCAGGTAGGGGGACCAAAAGTCTTTGAACCTTTCAATATCTTCAGAGTCCCTACCTTTCCAATTAGGATCAAAAGGATTAAATAAATAAGAAGCCATCTCCAATATTTCTTTAGGGCTTCTTTCTCCTTTAAGCATACTTGACCAGAAATCCGCAAAAGGAGTTTTTCCATCCCATCTATCATCTGCAGGATTAATAAAGTATAAAAGGATATCTCTATTTTTGTAAAGATATAAAACCAGTTCGCTTCCTCCGGCGCTGATTAGCATCGTAAGTAAAGCTGTTCCTAACGTTGCCGTTCCTCCTACTGTAGCCAAAGCTGCTTTTGCTGTAAGATATCCTCCTCCCATAGCTGCCCCATATTCACCTATAATCTCAGAGGCTCGCTTTGTATCTCCATCTTTTATAGCTTGTGCAACCTCATACGAAGCTACTCCTGCGCCCAAGATAAGACCTGCTGTTCCTGCTTTATTTAATGCATTAAAGACCTTAGGTAGGCTCTTTTGTCCGAATTTACCAAGCTCTTTGATCTTATCGCTATATGACATTTTCTCATTATTAACAATCTCTCTTGTGATTTTATCTATATTCTTTTCGTTGTCGCCTATCGCTATCGGCGCATCTGTAGGCTTTTTATTTCCTGTCGTATGTTCGGCATTACCGTTCACCGTTTTATTTTGATGAGCGATCAAATCTTTTGTTTTGACATACAAGATCTCGTTATATTTGATATTTTTTCTAGCGGTTTCGAAGTCTTTTTGATTCAGTTCGTATAGCTCGCTTTTACCAGTTATTTCTAGCACTGTCTTTCTATCGCTTATTATAAAATTCAGTTTTTCTCTGTCGGTAGCATAAGAATTTAGTTTAGAAGCGAAGTCCGCCTTATTCATGCCGTTGATTTTAGTAATGTTTTTATTTTTGAGAAGCTCGGGGAGCTCGGTTTGATAAAATACCCTACCAGTGCTGGCATTGTTTCCCACTAAAGCTACTATTTCTCCGCCTTTGGTAGTTTTTACAAAATTTTTAGAGATTATATCCCAAGCACCCACCTTTCTAGGTTTACCATTAACCGGATCTTCGCCGCCGATAAATTTATCAGCAGGCGAAGAATAGTCCGGCTTCCATTCAGGATATTTTCCGTTAATTTTTTTCCAAGCATCTGCAAAGTCTTTATTTTCCTGTATTTTATTCAAAAATTTATAAGCCTCGGTATTATTTAATATCCTTATTTTTGGATCTTTAGCAAGTTTATCTATTTCGTTCATATTCATACCGGAATACAAAACCGTTTTTTGACCGCTAGTCTCCACGCTTAAATTTTCTATTATTCTTGTTAGTTCAGCCTTTGTTGCAGGCAACTTACCCTCTACTATTTTCCTTAATTCAGCATTTGCTTGTTCTACCGTATAGCTCATATTTTATCCTTTGTTATAAATTGGCTATTAAGCTTGCCTTTAATTTCTCTTTTGGAGTAAAATTTTCTAGTCCAACTCCGCCACCGCCATATATGCTTAAAATTTTTTTCAAAATATCTATAATTTCATCGTTGGTTGTATTCTCGGCATCTGTTTTTATATCGTGAAGCTCATAAATAATTCTATACGGATCGCCAATCGTTTCATCATTAAAAATCCGCCTCAAGTCCAGCTCTATATCGTTACTTTTATAATGCAATAGCCATATCGTTTTAGTTAAGGCATAATCTCCTATATCTCTTAAATAATCATGCGATATACGAATTAGCCAAGTGTTATTTTCTCGGTCTATGCACCAATCTAGTCTTTCTAGGAACCATAGACTAATTTCGTCATCACCATATTTTTTACGTATTTTGTTTATAGTTTCCAATAAACTATATTTTTCAATATCCTCTTCTGAAATACGTTCTGTAACAAACGCCATTCTCTCCTCCTTAAGAAATTTTAATAATCTTAGATTTTACGATATGTTTATATTCGCCCATGCGCTCATAAATATATAGTAGGAAGTAGGATTTGTTTTATTAGAGCTTGCTTGGCAGAGCGTTTATCCGTTTTAGCGCTTGCGTTATAAAGAGCTTTATTGACCACTATCGACTCTTTACCGCAATCTCTCATCAAATCCCTACTCATATAAAAATTTCGCCGCATTTTATCTTTTTATTCTTACGCTATATTTAAAATCTAAAACTACTTTCGCTTTGTCGAATTTTGAAGCCTACTTCTTCCTTGAATTTTAAAATTTTACTTTTGTATATTGAGGCAAGATATTAAATATAGTAGAGCAAGACATAAAGTCCAAAGCCGAATACAAACCGAGAAATACGATTATTAAAACCGTGTGACGCAATGTCTAAAAGATCAATGCAAGACGCTATGTTAAAACGCTATAGCCGCTTAAACTATCTATTGGGCTAGCCGCGAAACCATCTACTTGGCTACCAAACGTTCTACTCACACCTTCCGTATCTAGACATTAGTTCGGCTTTTTTGATATTAAAGCTAGCTTTTTGTGAGTGTTCTTTAAGAGCTAACTCCTTTTTTAAAGAGGCTATTAGAGAGTTTAAAACATCGATTTTTGAGCTTTCGTTGCCGGCATTTAATCTTTTTTGCATAGTTAGGATATCTTTTGAAATTTTAGAGGAATTAGATAGGATTTTATCGTATTCGTCCTTTTTGGATAGGAATAGTTTAAGATCTGCGATCTGCTTTTCGTATTCTAATCTAGCTTCTTCTTTTTTAGATAAAATTCTTTCTTTGTTTATCTGCTTTTCTTTGATCTGTGCGGCGCGCTTGCCTCCGTCAAATAGGCTCATATGCACCGTAAGTCCCGCTCTATATCCATGTCTTTTGACATCCTTTCCGGCGTGGCTAAAGTCGTCTCTATCGCTGCCGTAAAGATCGTATCTGCCGTAGAGCGAAACGGTAGGATAATAAAGCCTCTCCATGGATTTCATGCTCAGCTCATTTGCGGCTAATTCATGATCAAATCCTTTAGCGATTACGCTATCTTCAAAGGGTACGAACTCTGAGCTGATACTATTAGCTCCGCCTAGATCGGAAAGATAAAACACGTTTGGAATTTTAACTCCCGAGAGCGAGTAAATTTTATTTAAAACATTATTTGCGTTTAGTTCTAATTGAGATAACTCATAACTCGTATCGGCTAATGCTATGGCTTGATCTGCCAGGACGGTTTTACTTAGCTCGCCTGCACCTGATAGTCTCTTTTCGTAGATATAAAGCATCTCGTAGGCATCTTTTAACCGCTCATAGATTTCTATTCTGTTTTTATATCCGAGCGCCTCATCGTAAAGCTCCAAAAGCTTAATGGAGCCGTCCATATACGAAGAGCATCTTTTAAGATCTGCTTGTTTGATATTCTCTTCGGCAGCTTCTATGGCTAACTCATCCGCGCCGAATTTAAATATATCTTGGCGCAGCACAAGCGAGACGGAATCTCCGTAGCCGCTTTGCGAGACCAGGCTATCGTCGCCGATCTGCACGGAATTATAGCGAGCGCCGTAGCGTTTAGCGTATTCGCTATTGGCATTGATACCAAGCTCGGGATAGCGTGAGGCCTTTTGATAC
>NZ_CALIJA010000209.1 GCF_938017615.1 uncultured Campylobacter sp.
GGATTTCGCTTAAAAAGCTCTCCCACAATCGCATAAATTTAAAATTTTAATGCCGCGCAGTGTCCTAGCCGCGTATTAAATTTAAGTATCACGCGCTGATTGGCTTACGTTTTGCAGCACGGCACACCGCAACAGCGCTATGAAAAATACGCGACAAAGCATTGGGCGCGCTTTGAAATTTTAAAATTTCAAAACTAAAATTCCACCCCATCGCGCAGCTTTGCGCGCCGTTCGTACCGCCTAGCGATCAAGCTCTTTTAAAATTTCTGTCCGCGCCGCCTCGCGATCAAGCCTCTTTAAAATTTTATGACGCTTTCCGCCCTCGACCGATCCGCTAAATACGAAAGCAAGATTGAAAAGTGCCGATTGCGCAATGCTTGCAATCGAGATCACTGATCGTGCGATACTTACGACCGATCGCCGCGCCTACCTCGCAAAGCCGCCCTTTTTCGGACCGCCCTTGCCGTGGCAGTCTTTGTATTTTTTGCCGCTGCCGCAAGGGCAAGGATCGTTTCGCTTAGGCTTTTTGTCGCCGAACTCATCGGAGCCCTTTAGCTGCGCCTCATTCGTGCTTGCAGCGGCGAGTTCTTTGGCGTTTGAGCTCTCCATGCACTCCTGCATCGCACGCTGCTCGGCTTCTATCTCCTCCCTAGATTTAAACTGGATCGAATGCAGCAAGCGGATGCTATCGGATTTGAGGCGCATTACAAGCTCCATAAAGAGATTGTAGCTCTCCTTTTTATACTCCGTAAGCGGGTCTTTGTGGTTGTAGCCGCGAAGTCCGATGCCCGCTTTTAGGATATCCATCTGATACAAATGCTCCCGCCAGTCGCGATCGACGATCTGTAGATAAAGCATCTTTTCGATACTTTTGCGCTGCTGCGGATCGATCGGCGCCATCTTGTTTTCATACGAAACGGCAAGCGCGCCGATGATCTTTTCCTTCAGCTCTTTGAAATCATCGACCTTTTCAAGTTCGCTGTTTTCGAGCACCTCGCCCGTTTCTTGAGCGATTTTAGCGACGATCGGGAATTTATCGACCTCTTTGATATTTGCGCCGTCGAAAATTTCAAGCTCCTCAAGCACGCTAGAGATATACTCCTCGCGGTTTTGGATGATTTTATCTTTCAGATCGTAGTCGGGATCCAAAAGCTCGTTGCGATATTTATAGATCGTCTTGCGCTGCTCGTTTGCGACGTCGTCGTATTCTAGGATGTTTTTACGCGCTTCAAAATGCAAGCTCTCGACCTTTTTCTGCGCGTTCTCTACTGCGCGCGAAACCATGCCTGATTCGATATGTTCGCCGTCTTTTAAACCCAAGCGATCCATGATATTTTTGATCTTATCGCTGCCAAAAATTCTAAGCAGATTATCCTCCAAGCTTAAGAAAAACCTACTCTCGCCCGGATCACCTTGGCGTCCGCTTCGACCGCGGAGCTGATTATCAATGCGGCGACTTTCGTGACGCTCGGTACCTAAAATATACAGCCCGCCCAAAGCGCGCACTTCATCGTCTATGCGGATATCCACGCCACGTCCCGCCATATTCGTAGCGATCGTTACGGCACCCTTTACGCCTGCGTCTTTGATGATCTGCGCTTCACGCTCGTGATTTTTGGCGTTTAACACGGAGTGCGCGATGTTTTCTTTGACCAAAAGCTCGTGCAGCTTCTCACTCTTTTCGATCGACGCCGTACCCACTAGTACGGGCTGGCCTTTGGAATTTAGCCGCTTGATCTCGCTAATGACGGCGTCAAATTTTTCGCGCTCGGTTTTGTATATAAGGTCGTTTTGATCCTTTCTGATGACCGGTACGTTTGTAGGGATCGAGACCACTTCGAGCTTGTAAATTTGAGAAAATTCCGTCGCTTCCGTCTGCGCCGTACCCGTCATACCGGCGAGCTTTTCGTAAAGGCGGAAGTAGTTTTGAAAGGTAATGTCGGCAAGAGTTTGGCTCTCCTCCTGGATTTGCACGCCCTCTTTAGCTTCAAGAGCCTGATGGAGCCCTTCGCTGAATCTGCGCCCCTCGCTAAGACGACCCGTAAATTCATCCACGATTATGACCTGCCCGTCGCGCACGACGTAGTGTACATCCTTTTCAAATAGATAATTTGCTTTAAGCGCTTGATCAAGGTAGTGGCTAAGCACGGCATTTTCAAGGCTATAGAGGTTATCGACGCCAAAAAGCTTCTCGGCTTTTGAAATTCCCGCTTCGGTAATCAAAACGGCGCGATTTTTCTCATCTACGGTAAAATCACCCGTAGCTTTGCCTTTTGGATCGGCTGGCGCCTCGCCGCGGATCATTTGGCGAGCTACTTCGTCGGCTTTGATATAGCCGTCCAGGGTGCGGTTCGTAGGACCTGAAATGATTAGCGGCGTTCGTGCTTCGTCGATTAGGATACTATCGACCTCGTCGACGATTACGAAATGATGCCCACGCTGCACCTTTTCATCCGCACTAAATTTCATATTATCGCGCAGGTAGTCAAAGCCGAACTCGTTGTTTGTGCCGTAGGTGATGTCGCAAGCGTATGCGGCTTTGCGCTTGGCGTCGTCGTATTCGCCGCCTACGATCACTCCGGTGCTAAGTCCTAAAAATTCATATAGCTCGCCCATTTGCGCAGCATCGCGCTTGGCTAGGTAGTCGTTTACGGTTACGACATGCACACCCTTGCCCTCCATCGCATTTAGCACTACTGCCAAGGTCGCTACGAGGGTCTTTCCTTCGCCCGTTTTCATTTCGGCAATCGCGCCGTCGTTTAGCACCAAACCGCCTATTAGCTGAACGTCAAAGTGGCGCATATTTAGCACTCTTTTGCCCGCCTCTCGCACGATAGCAAATACTTCATTAAGCACGTCATCCGTGCTCTTTTCGCCCGCGCGAACTTGCGCTCTTAACGCTTCAAATTCCGCCTTAAGCGCCGCATCGTCCATCGACGCGTAGTTTTCTTCGAGCGCACTGATCTGCGCTGCGCGCTTGGCGTATTGTTTGACGATCCTATCGTTTTTAGTACCGAAAATCCCGTGGATGACCTTTTTAAACATCTCAAACCTTAGTTTTAAAATTTTAACCGCGCATATTAACATATTTTTAGTTTCTATTTAATTAAATCCTAGAAAAACGGCTATAATACGCGCAAATTTCCAAAAATAAAGGTCAAATTTATGAAAAAAACTCTTATTTCTTTAGCGGCAAGCTGCATTTTTGCATTCGCAAGCGGGATAGAATTCAACACTCTGAGCGCAAATTTTTCGCAAACCGTGCAGAGCGACGATGCGAAAATCAGCTACGGCGGCGATTTTAGCGCCACAAAAGAGCACGCCGTGTGGCATTATAAGACCCCTACGATAAAAAATATCTTTTTTAGCTTCACAAAGGTCGTCGTAATCGAGCCCGAACTCGAGCAGGCCATCGTCACGAATATCAAAGAAACTCCAAATTTAACCGCGATCCTAGCGAACGCAAAGCCCAATAAAAACGGCGTTTATGAGGCGAGCTTCGACGACGTAAAATATCTCATCGATATGAAAGAAGGTCTGCCGAGTAAGATCAGCTATACCGATAAAATGGACAATAAAGTCGTCATAAATCTAAGCAATGTCCGCAAAAACGCGCCGGTAAACGATGCGATCTTCAAGCCCGCAATCCCGAAAAACTACGACATCATCACGCAGTAGGCGCGTGTGAGGCTACTTTTCGTCTGTCACGGCAACATCTGTCGCTCGCCGATGGCGCAGTCCGTGATGCAAAATTTCATTAATCAAAGTGGTCTAAGTGCGCACGTGGGCCTGGATTCTGCGGCGACGCACACCGACGAGATCGGCTCGCCGCCCTATTACGAAACGCAGCGCGTGCTAAAAGAGCAAAAGGTGCCGCTCGTAGTGCATCGTGCCGTGCAGGTCACGCCCGCAGACTACGAGCGCTACGATCTGATACTTTGCATGGATGATGAAAATATGCGCTCGCTGGGGCGAATTTTTCGCGGTAAGGATATGGCTAAGGTAAAATTTCTTTTGGAATTTGCAGGGGAAAATTTTACAGACTGCGATGCGCGAAATTTCAAAGGCTCAGCAAAGCAAATCGGCTTAAATTTAAAAGGCGCCGGTTCAAATTTAACCCATCCCGAACACCTACAAATCGCCGATCCATACTACACGCGCGATTTTGAGCGCTGCTACGCAGATATCAAGCGCGGCTGCGAGGGACTCTTGCGATACATTAAAAATTCAGACGGAATTTGCTAAAATCCGCATATTTTAAAAATTTGTAAGGATAATGAGTGAACGTGATTAGTCTTTTTAGTGGCTGCGGAGGGCTTGATTTGGGCTTTTATAAAGCAGGTTTCAAAATACCTGTAGCGAATGAATTTGATGCGACGATTTGGAATACTTTTAGCGCAAACCATCCGCATACTCATCTTATACGAAGCGATATACGTAACATCACAAGTCACGAAATAGCGGAGTTTATAGACGGAGATATTGATGGCATTATTGGCGGTCCACCTTGTCAATCGTGGTCTGAAGCGGGTGCTCTAAAAGGAATAGATGACGCACGCGGACGATTATTTTTTGATTATATTAGAATTTTAAAAGATCCAAAGCCCAAATTCTTTTTAGCCGAAAACGTCAGTGGTATGCTTTCGCGTAGGCATTTTGGCGCGGTAAAAAATATATTAGAGTTATTTAAAAATGCAGGCTATGACGTAACATTAAATCTTGCAAATGCTAAAAATTATGCAACCGCGCAGGAAAGGAAACGTGTATTTTATATAGGCTTTAGAAAAGATTTAAATATGAATTTCAGTTTCCCGAAAGGATCTACGCAAGATGATAATAAAAAACTAACGCTAAGAGACGCAATTTGGGATTTACAATTTACTGCTGTTCCAGCTGCGGCAAAAAATAAGCATAATGAAAAAGCTATAAATAATAATGAATA
>NZ_CALIJA010000210.1 GCF_938017615.1 uncultured Campylobacter sp.
AATTTGACCCCGCCCGAATCAAAATAGGCGGGATCAAATTTGATCTTTTCTTGCTAAGCGCTTCTCTGCTTTCTGCGCTATCTGCTAAAATCAATCATTTCTCGCCAAGTGGCCAATAAACGATCGGCTTGGCTCCGAGTCTTGCTTCGCCGTGATACATCCCCAGCTTATCTTTCGTCCATGCAAAGCCCGTGTGTCCGTGCTTGTCGATCGAGATGATGCCGCCGCTGCCGCCGAGCGCTTTGACCTCTTGCACCGCTTCTTCGGCGGCCTTTTGCACGTCGGAGGTTTTGTATTTATACAGAGCCGAGACCTCGTGTGCGGCGTTTACGCGCATGTATATATCGCCCGTGCCGGTGCATGAAACCGCCACCGAGTCGTTGTCGGCGTAGGTTCCAGAGCCTATTATCGGGCTATCGCCGATGCGGCCGGTCATTTTGTTGGTCATGCCGCCCGTGCTGGTCGCTGCGGCTAGGTTGCCGTTTTTATCCAGCGCGATCGCGCCCACGGTGCCAAGATATGGGCGCTCGTGTAAATTTAACGACGTCTTTTTCGCCTTTTCGCTATCAAGTAGCAGCTTTTGCTTCTCTTTGGCTTTTTGCAGCGCGTCGTATCTAAACTGCGTGAAAAAATACTTCTGATCCACCATCTCTAGGCCGTTTTCTTTAGCGAGCTTGTCGGCTCCCTCGCCGGCGACTAGCGTATGCCACGTCTTATCCATCACGAGCCTGGCGCCTAGGATAGGGTTTTTGATATGCCGCACCATAGCGATCGCGCCCGCTTTTTTGGTCGAGCCGTCCATGATCGAGGCGTCGAGCTCGTTAAATCCGTCGGCGGTAAATACCGCTCCCTTGCCCGCGTTGAAATTCGGATCGTCCTCAAGCACCATTATCGCCGCCGTTACGGCATCCATCGCGCTGCCGCCCTTCTCAAGCACGGCTTGACCCGCCAAAAGCGCTTTTTTCATAGGCTCCTCGCGGATTTTAAATTCCTCCTTGGTTAGATCAAGACCGCTGGTGCCGCCGTGAATGACGATGACTGGGGAAAATTTCTCCTGCGCATTCGCAGCCGTTAGCCCGAGCAGGGCCAAACTCGCCGCCATAAAAACGGCCTTTGAGAGTGAAAAGTGCTTCATATCTCATCCTTTCGAAAAAATTGCAGAATTCCTAAGAAATGATATAACTTTGCGCTTTTCGTTTCGCTTAATCAAATGCGAATTTGGCTGGATCTAAATCTAATGCTTTGAGCTTAGGATTAAGCTTTCGCTGTCAAAATTTAACGCGACTCAATTTGTGGCACAATCTGATGGATCGATTTAAATTTTATAATTTTGAGTTTGAGCGTTGGCAAAATTTAATTATCGTAGCTCAATAAATTTCAACCGCACGTCATAAAATTTTAGCGCGCGGCTGTATTTTAAAGGGTGCTATGCAAGCAGACTCAAGCACGCACCCCGCCGGCAAAGCAGGCTTCAAATCAAAAGCCTCAAGCTCGCCGTGCGCGATCATTTAGTGTTGCGTCGGAACCGACGCCAGTATGTTTTGACGGCTCAATCGCAGCTTTTTTCTCCGCGGCAAAGGCGCGCCAGGTCGTATTTTAGCAGCACCAAGCCAAGGCCTAGCAAGAAAAGGTCTTTAAAGATAAAGCCGTCGATCTTGCCTAGCTGCGGCAGTAGGCTGAGCGTAGTAAGCGCCATGACGATCACGATGAGATCGCCCACGATACCCGCCTTCGGCTTGAAAAAGCCCGCGATGAGCGAGAGATAGCCCACGGTCTCCACCACGCCCAAAAAATAGCTCGCGCCGGCGTCCCCGAGCGCTGAGGGCAAAAACGAAAGCCACGTCTGCGAAAAGAGCGGCTTTAAAGTCTCCACTTCAAACTCAAACCACTTGTAGTTGCCCATCACGGCAAGCACGATGATAACGAAAAGTCTGGCGAATATAATATCCGCGTCGCCTGCGACAAATTTTTTTACGATCTCCCTCATACGGCTCCTTTGTAAATTTTGTAGCGGTATGATAGCGAGCTTGCGTGTAGGCTACGTGAAGGGGCGAAATTTCAAATCTTCGGCTCCACAAAATTTGAAATTCCATGCCGCGCGCCGTAAAATTTAAAGCGATCGCGGCAAAATTTCAAGGCGCGAAGTGGTGCGAGCTGCCGCGAAATTCCATAGAGCTTTGCGGAGTGCGCGGGCAAACCTCGGCGATGATATTGATCGAAACGCCCGCTTTAGCGGCAATCGCGTAGATTTTGGGCAAAAACTTCGACGCGAAGCTGAACAAAATCTCGTACTCCTCGCCGCTTTGCAACGCAGCCTCGCTAGGACGGGCGATCCAGCGCGCACCCACGCCGCTAGCCTCCAGCAGGCGGGGCAAATCCTGCGCGAGCCCGTCGCTAATGTCCATCGCCGCGCTGATGAACTTCGCCGCCTTGTAAAAAAACTTATCGCGCAAGACGGGCCTGACGAAGCGCGAATTTTTTGAAATTTTTGCGCGCAGATCCTCGCGCAAGCGATATGAGCCACTACCCGGCACAGGATTTTCGCCTGCAGAGCTTTGCGACATATAATTTTCGCATGCGAGGCTTTGCGACGCAGGGCTCTTATGATCCTCTCCGCTTCGTGACACGGAATTTTGCGCCGAATTTTCGGCATCCAGGCTCTGCGGCTCGGCGCGCGCAGATGAAATTTTATCGCCCGAGCTTCGCACCTCATCGCTTGGGCCTTGCGCAGGCGAAATTTTATCATTTCGGTTTTGCGTCTGCGAGCTAGCGGGCGAAATTTCATCTCTTAAAAGCACCGCCAGATCGCGCCCGACGCCGCCTAGCTCGCCAGTATGCGCGATGAAATCGCCCACACGCGCGCCGCTGCGAAACACGGGGCGCTTGCACTTGCCGATCAGGCTCACGCTAAGCGCGATGCGATCCGAGCCGATCGTGTCGCCGCCGATGATCCGTATGCCCCACTCCCGCGCCGTCTCGCTCACGCCCGCGCACAGCTCGTCGATCTCGCGCGTGCCGATCTCGCGCGGCAGAGCAAGCCCCAGCAGGGCGTATTTGGCGCGCGCATTGGTCGCGATCATGTCCGAGATGTTTACGAGCATCGCCTTTGCGCCGATCTCGCGCAGGCTCAGCCAGCCGCGGCGAAAGTGCACGCCCTCGACAAAAAGGTCCTTGCAATACGCCCGTTCGCCAATTACGGCGCAATCATCGCCGCTAAACTTCGATCTAAATTTCTCAAAAATATACCGCTCTTTATCCATGCGCCCTCCGTTAAATTTAGCGTTACGCCGCAGCCACGCGAAAGCTAAGAAGCCCGAATTTGCGGGCCTTTGTTTAAATTTCGTCGCGCACGCGCAGCAGGAGTTCTACGCTCCGCTTTGCAAGATTATAGCGTAAATTTAGATTTTCGCCGCGCGAGTTTGGCTGCGGTTCGGTGCGGCTCGATAGCAAAATTAGAAATCGCGTGAGCTTTGGGGCTTTAACGCGGCTCGGTATGACTTGATGCGGACGAAGGCCCGCGATAAAACAGCGCCTGAGGCTATTTTTTGCTTGCGCCCGCCTGCGCGCACTCCCTCAGATGACGGCTCTTTTAAACGGCAAGTTTGAAAATTTAAAATTTAGCCGTAACCGCTGGCAAGATTAAATTTAAACGCTGCGTAAGCGTAGCAAAGATAGAATTTAGCGCTAAATTTAAAACCGTAATGCGACATTCAAGCAAGGAGATAAAATGAACGATACCAAACCGGATAAGCCGCTACTAATCATAAAAAGGGCTAGGCGTTTTTACGGGCCTTTTTATGCGGTAGTTAAAATTTTGCAATTTTATATCGCCATTGTTTTTATAATGCTCGACAAGCCTTATGCGCCTATCGTAGGCTGGGTGATGCTAATCGGGCTTTTTTACGCAGAGATTATCCCGAATTGCTTTAAATTTATTGCGTGCTACGATGATCGCATAGTCGTGAAATATTTTTTCTGGGAAAAAATTATCATGCTTACAGATATAAAGGAATTCACCGCATATAAAATCCCTATATCATTTAAACAAATTTTAGCCATAAGGCTTAAGCCTAAAATTTATGATATATTGATTTATCTAGGCTCGATCTCTATACCGATGGACTACATAGCCAGCGATGATTTTGAAAAGCTGAAAATTCTACTGAAAGAACGCAATGTAAGATATTTCAATTTTAAAAATTTCAAATATGAATAAATTTTATCTGAGGATCAAAAATGAACGATGCGAAACCGGGCGAGCCGCTGCTAATCATAAAAAGGGCGAGGCGTTTTTACGGACCTTTTTATGCGGTAGTTAAAATTTTGCAATTTTATATCGCCGTTATTTT
>NZ_CALIJA010000211.1 GCF_938017615.1 uncultured Campylobacter sp.
GTTAGCTGAAATTTTAAAATTCTAGAATTCGTCGCACTTCCGTCGTATGAAAAAATTCCACTAGAAGTAAAATTTAAAACATTAAAATCCCGTAGCGGTGCAAATTCCAAATCATTAGAATTTTACGACGTCTTAAAATTTCAAGCATCAAAAATTCTGTCGCGATGCAAAATTTTAAAATTTAGCGCAATCGCGAGCCGTAAAATTCTATAAAATTCTGTGGGGTTTCAAAGCCTATCCAAAATTTAAAGATAAATTTCATAAATCCATAAAGCCTCGGCAAGCTGCGAAATCCGGGCGAAATTTCAAAATTATTATTCTAAAATTTGAGCCCCACCTATCTAAAGTCTAGCCGATTTGCCCGAGCGGAAATACGCTCCGATTGCAAGAGCCACCATCGAAGCGATCATCACATACGCCCAGCCTGGCACCGGGATGCGCTCGCCGCTAGCGTAGGAGTGCATACCGCTTAGGTAGAAATTTACACCAAAATAGGTCATTATGACGCTAAAATACGCAAACATCGAGGCTACGGCAAAAGCGAATTGATTATTGAGCTTAGGCATAAACCTAAAATGCACTACTACCGCGTAGATCAAAATCGTAATGAGCGCCCAGGTCTCCTTCGGATCCCAGCCCCAGTATCGCCCCCAGCTTTCGTTCGCCCACACGCCGCCTAGGAAGTTGCCGACCGTCAGCAAACAAAGCCCTAGGATCATCGACATTTCGTTGATATGCGTAGCCTCCGTGATATTGCGAGCGATTTCGGGGTTTTTCTTATCGAACAGAAACATCACGAGGGTAAAAATTCCAAGCAGCATGCAAAGGCCTAAAAACCCGTAGCTTGCTGTGATTACCGAGACATGGATCGTAAGCCAGTGCGATTTTAGAACCGGCTGGAGATTGGTGATCTGCGGATCGATGTCGCTAAGATGCGCCACCATCAGCGTGATGCCCGCCATTATCGAGGTAAGCGCCAGCGAGATTGCAGATTTGCGTGAGAAAAAAATGCCGCTTAGCGACAGCGCCCACGCGATATAGATGAGTGATTCGTAGGAGTTGCTCCACGGCGCGTGCCCCGAGACGTAGCCGCGCAGCGCAAGACCCGCGGTATGCGCGATGAATGCGACGATATTTACGATATAAACGAGCTTAAACGCGCCGCCTAAGCGAAGAGTGGGCTTCATCATCCGCAAAAAGATAAAGATCAGAAGCAAAAATCCCGAGATAGTGTAGATCGGAAAGAGGCGCTTAAAAATTTTAGCCTTATTAAATAAAATTTCATATTTTATCGCGCTTTCGCTAGGCATTAGGTTTGCGCCGTTTTGTGCCTGGTATTTTTTGACGTAGCTTAGCATCTTTTCCGCGCCGCTCCAATCCCCGCTTTCTTGGGCATAGACCACGGACGAAACGAATATTCCCATCATCTTTTTAACTTCAGCAGATTCGTTTTGATCCAGCGCATCGCCTAGATATAGCGGCGAAAGCCACTCGTTATTTTTAGCGTTCTTAACCGGAATAATTCTAAAATAATCCCCCATAAACGCCGAGTAAAAGACGTTTACGCGCTCGTTTACCTTGATGATCTCTTTATCTAGCACGCCACGATTGCCCAAAGGCTTGCGGTTGATCTCCTCGACCATTTTATCGAGCTTGTAGTAGCTCTCGCCGCCTTTAAATTCAAAAAAATCCATCATGCTGGCGTGGCTTTGCTTCTCATCCATACCTAGAATTTTCTTAAGCTCCGGCTCGCTAACCTTGATAATCGGCGCACGCCTCCAGTAGCTTTGATTTAGCATAAACGAAAGCGCAGCGGCGTTATGGTTTAAAATTTCGCCATTTAGCGCCTTGTAGTTGTCGGCGCGGTAAATTTTATTTAAAAGCTCCCTAGAAACTGTATCAAAAGGCTCCATTCGCCCATCAAATCCCTGAATTACGAGGCTTGCTAAATCCTCACTAAATTTAGGATCAAATTTCGGCACGGCTAGCTCGCCTCCCATAGTAGAAAAATTATGCGGCGGGACGGAGTCTTGCTCCGCTGCAGATTCTTGCGAAACGGAGCTCTGCTTGGAATTTTCGGCGGCGGAATTCGGCGCGGAATTTTGCGAAGCCGGATCTTGCACACTAGCCGAGCTTTGCGGCGCGGAATTTTCTGCGGCTGCGTTTGAGGCAGAATTTTGCGAAGTAGAATTTTGAGTCGTGGAGCTTTGTTCGGCATTTGCTGTGATAGGATACAATGCGCTCAAGCTCAAAGCCAATGCGCCTACAAATGCTAATGCTGCGCCTTTAGTGCCGCGTCGCGATTTTTTGGCGCGTTTTGATGCAGAGTTTTCTGCGGAGCTTGCGGGCACCGAGCTAGACGCCGAATTTTTAGAATTTACATCTTTTTCTCGAGCAAGATGCGTATTTTCGCTGATTAAGCGCGAGAGCTTGAAAAAGCGCGAGCCCCGATTAAAAAAGTTAAAAAACATCCCTACGCAAAGCAAAAAATAGCCGATGTAAGTTGGAACTTTGCCGGGGTCTTTATTGACCGAAAGCACGGTACCACGCTCATCCGTGTCGTATGAACTTTGGAAAAATCGGTATCCGCCGTAATCGAGCACGTGATTCATAAAAATATCATAATCAAAGCTCGTATTGCCGTCTTTTAGCGTGATTTCACTTTTATATCCGGAGGGCGAATTGGTACCCGGATAGCGATCCATCACAAAATCGCGAAGCGCGATTTTAAAAGGCAGATGAAGCATCTTTGGCGCCAAAGCTACGATGAAATTCTTATCACCTACCTTGTAGCTAGCACCATGCGAATCCCTAGGTACGTAGATTTCGCGACTCTGCCCTGCAAAGCTTAGTGTAGCTACTACGCCGGGCTCACCCGGTAAATTCGTATCGACTGGGACGAATTTCTCGACCGCGGAGCTAAGTAGGCTAACGGGGGCGAAATTTATTTCGTCAAAGCTGTAAAGCAAGAGATTGCCTAGCGGATTATCCTTGTTTCTCTTAAGCGTCGCAGTGCTCATATCAGCCATTTTAGTGGCGTTTATATCAAGACTTGAGTTTAAATAGAATTTGCCGTCTTTGGATTTTATGTAGATAAAATTCTTACTTTTAGGCTCTGCATTAAAAGTGATACTAAGCTCGCCTATCTCCATGCTTTCACCCGATTGCAAGGAGACGTTTTGACTACCGACATTGTTTGAAAATAATAGTTCCACGCGCGCAGGAGCCTGTCCGGTCGGATCTTGCACCCATTTTAGCTCGCCGTGTTCTATTAGCTCTTTAAATTTTAAATTTGCGATCCTGCCCTCTACGTCTAGATTGAGATCAAAGTTCATCCGTCCCGCGCCGTTTAAAAATTTGCTCTCGTCAGCAGATATAAACTCGCCGTCGCTGCCTAAAGTAAGAAGCTGAACGACCTCGTCTTTAGTCGTTACGATCGAGCTCTCGCTGCCCTCTCTTATATGGATATTGCCCTCAAAGCCGAAATATCTCGTCAAAATCGCTCCAGCAAGCATAAACAAAAAGCTCGCGTGAAAGATCAGCGCAGGTAGCGTGCGAAGCTTAATCATGCGGTAGCGATAGATATTGTAGGTTAAATTTATTCCCAAAAGCACCATCAGCGCGCCAAACCATGCAGTAGAATAAACCATCGCCCAAGCTACTTCCGTACCGTAAGCGGTCTCTACGAAAGTGGCGATCGCACAGGCTAGCGCCAAAATCAGTAGCATCACTGACGCGCACTCCATACTAAAAAATGTCTTCATTGATTTCCTTTAGATTTACGAGGGTTTTCAAAATCGCGAGATTTTAGCAAAAATTGCTTAATTTTTCATTTTACGACTTGCAAGCGCACGCCTACTAGCGTAGCTCAAATATGCGTTAAGATGCTTTTATAAAGCGGTAAAATTCTCTTCTTAGGCATTCGCTTAGGAATTTAACGGCGCGGATAAATTTTGTAAAATGCTGCAGAATTTGGCAAAATTCTATGTAAATTTCATGCGCCATCTCACAGCGTAATTTCTAATTTAGAATTCCGCTGCGATAAAATTCTATCTTTGCGTAATTCCTTCTTATTATTTTTTGCCTTGGGTATATGCGAGCTCGCACACGTCGCCCACAGCTTGGTGGCACGGGATCGCCGAGATCGAGTTATTGGGCGAGCCATCGATCACTTTGTCTGAATAAACCAAATAGATTAGCGAGCCCTGCACCGCGTCGTAAAGCCTGACTACATGGGTCTTTTTGAAGATCAACGAGCTGCGTTTTTCAAAAATATCCTCTTTTTTCAGCTCCTCTTTAATGATGATTTTAGGCGCTGTCTGCACGCACGACACAGAGGCTTCGGAGCGATCCTCCTCCACGCCGATGATCTCTTTGGCGCCGCCTTTTTTGGCATAAGAGACGTAGCAGGTTACTCCATCAACCTTAGGATCTTTAACCGCGATAACTTCGATGCGATCGTCTTTGCCAAAAATTCTAAACGAAGTATTTACGCTACCTACGAGATCGTAATCGCCCGCGCAAGCAAAAGCCGCTAAAATCGCTACTAGAATAAATTTTTTCATAATCATCCTTTGGAATTTTAGCGGCGATTTTATCATTTATAATATAAATATTAAGCAAGTTTTTATAAAATACCGCGATTTAAATTTAAAGGAATTTTATGATCGAAGATATCTTCAGAGAATACGATATTCGCGGCATCGTGGGCGAGGAGCTAAACGAGCGCAGCGTAAAGGCGATCGGCTTTGCTCTGGGCAAACATATCGCAAATTTAGGGCTTGAGCGCGTTAGCGTGGGATACGATGCCCGTCTTAGCGCGGATGAGCTTTTTGGCTATTTCGTAAGCGGGCTAAATTTTGCCGGACTGCGAGTTTATAATATCGGCTTACTACCGACGCCGGTGGGCTATTTTAGCGTATTTACGCATAAATTTGACGCAAACGTAATGATTACCGGCTCGCACAATCCCAAAAATTACAATGGCTTTAAGATCACGATCGGCACGGATAGCTTCTTTGGCTCGGATTTGAAACGCCTAGGTGCGCAGGTGCGGGAGCTGATTGGTTCAAATTTTGAAATTCCAACCGACACAAGCGCCCAGAAGTACGACATCTTAAGCGAGTATCTAGCATATTTTGAGAAAGAATTTGCGGCTCTTAAGGGCTTTGCCGCGCCTTTTATCATTGACTGCGCAAACGGCGCGGCAGGCGTTACGACTACTAAAATCGTCGAAAGGCTAGGACTAAACGCTAAAGTTTTGTTCCCGCAGCCCGACGGCAACTTTCCAAACCACCACCCGGACCCCAGCGAGGAGAAAAATTTAGTGGATCTCAAAGCTGCGATGAAACAAGACGGCGTGGCTTTGGGCTTCGGCTTTGACGGGGATGCAGATAGGATCGCCGTGCTTACGCCGCGCCGCAATATCAAGGGCGACGAGCTAGCCTGCCTGCTTGCTCTAAACATGCACCATCCGCGCATCCTAGGCGAAGTCAAATGCTCTCAAGCGATGTATGATACCATCGATAAGATCGGCAAAAGCTTCATGGGCAAGACCGGCCACAGCAATATCAAAAAGGCGATGAAGGAGCTTGGTATCGACCTTGCCGCCGAGGTTAGTGGGCATATCTATTTTAAAGAGCGATATTTCGGCTTTGATGACGGCGTATATGCGATGATGCGCGTGCTTGAACTCGTAGCTAAAGGATATGATTTAGACGCCGAGCTAGACAAGCTGCCGCGGGTTTTTAGCACCGACGAGATTAAATTTAATACGAGCGAGGAGGCGAAATTTAAGATCATCGAAGCTCTTAAAACTCAAATCCACGCAGGTATCGCGGAGCTGCCACCCATCCGCGATATTATCGAGATCGACGGCATCAGAGTGCGGTTTGATGACGGCTGGGCGCTCGTACGGGCAAGCAACACCACGCCTGTGATCGTAACTCGCTTCGAGGCCAGCAGCCCCGAGTTTCGCGACGAGATGCAGCGCGTATTTTTAGGTAAACTAGAAAATTTAAAGGACCAGAGATGAACGAATCTGAAAAGCAAGAGGTTGAGAAAAATATAAAAGAGCTTTTAGCTGCGAGAGCGGAATTTTTTAAATTCTTAGATGAGCGCGTGCCAAAAATCGCGGATACCGATGTATTTGATTTCGAGCGCGCAGGTGCGGCTAGCTTGAAAGAAGTTTATGCGAAATTCTACGGATACGACTACGCCGCGCGCAAGCTGCTGCCATATTTATACCGCACTTATGGGCTAGACTTCGATGTCTGAGATCATCTTAGATCGCGCCGCTTATGCGCACAATCTAGCGCAAATTGCCGCCAAAGTAGGTGGCGCGGAACGAGTATTTTTAGTAGCCAAGGATAATTCATACGGCCATGGCTGCAGGCTTTGCTGCGAGGAAGCGGCAAAGCTAGGCTTCGTACGCGCCGTAACGCGAAGTACTGCGGAAGCTGCGCAGATTGCGGATTTATTTGATGAAATTTTAGTGCTCTCGCACATTCCGCGCGGGGACGAGGATGAGCGGTTTTGCTACACAATCAACGATATGAGCTACTTCTCGCGTCTTAAACGGGGCGCTAAAATTTACATCGCCGTAGATACCGCGATGCATAGAAACGGCATTGACGCGAGCGAGCTAGATGAAGCGCTTAGGCTGTGCAAGGCGGGGGAGTTTAAGCTGATGGGCTTTTTCACGCACTTTCGCGCAAGCGACGAGCTAAATGGCGACTTTTTCGCGCAGAGGCAAAATTTTATAGAATTTAAGCGGCTCGCGGAGCAAAAAGCCGCCGCCGCGGGCTTTGGAAATTTAAAATTTCATTCGAGCAACTCCGCAGCGATTGAGCGCAGAGCGGGCTTTGAGGATGAGTATGCGCGCGTGGGGATGGCGCAGTTCGGCTACGCGCAGTTTGACGAAAGCTTAGGCTTACGCCGCGTGCTAAAGCTCTATGCCGATCTGATCAGCTCGCGCGTGCTAAAAAAGGGTCAGCGCGTCAGCTACGGCGCGAAATTTGAAGCGCCGCGCGATATGAAGATCGGCACCTACGATCTGGGTTACGCGGACGGATTACTCCGCTACGACGGCGAGGGCGAGCTCGTACTACCAGGCGGCGAGCGGATGCTAGGCAAGATGTCGATGGATAGCTTCTGTGCAGAATTCGGCGGCGAGCGCATCTGCGTGCTGGGCGACGCGCGGGACTGGGCTAAGCGCTTCGGCACGATCGAGTATGAAATTTTAGTCAAATTAAATTCCAACATCCCAAGGAGATTTCAATGAAAGAGCTGCAAGGAGAAAATAACGAGCGTATAGGTTACGACGATAAAGGCTTATCCGCGCGAGGCGAGAGCTTTGGCGGAGGAGAGTATCCGCGCCAAAAAGGAGGGCTTCATATCTTAATCAAAGCTCTAATCGTCTTAGTGATTGCGGCGATTGCGTTTGCGATATTTGCAGTACCCGTTTACAATAAACTCGTAAGTAAAGACGAAGAAGTTAAGGCCGCGTGGAGCCAGGTACAAAACCAATATCAGCGCCGCGCCGATTTGATTCCAAATTTCGTAGAAACCGTCAAGGGCTACGCTAGCCATGAAAAAGATACCTTAGAAGGCGTTATAAATGCCCGCGCTAAGGCAACTGCTGTCAATATCAATGCAGAAAGTTTAGCGCAAGATCCGGAGGCGTTTGCGAAATTTAACGGCGCTCAAGGCGAGCTTAGCTCGGCCCTATCGCGCTTGATGCTGGTAGTCGAGCGTTATCCGGATCTTAAGGCAAATCAGAATTTCGCCGAGCTGCAAAATCAGCTCGAAGGCACGGAAAATCGCATCGCCGTAGCGCGCAAGGACTACATCGCCTCGGTGCAGGAATACAACAAGCTAATTAGAACCTTCCCTACAAACATCATCGCGCGCATCGTAGGACTAGGCGGCGCCAAACCTAGCTTTAGCGCTGATAGCTCAAGCCAAAAAGCCCCTAGCGTCTCGTTTAAATAAACGCTAAGGGAGACAAATGCTAAGCGAGCAGTGCAAGCAAAAAATCCACGAGCTAATCACGAAAGCCGAAGCCGCAAGCGGTGCGCAGATCGTCTGCGTGGTCGCGCGCGAAGCAAGCGAGGACTGCGAATCTAGCTACAGCGCGGCGGCAGTGACGGCGTTTGTGATCGGCATCATTATGTGCTTCGTGCCGCAAATAAGCAAAGCTGAGCTACTGCAGATCGTAGCGCTTAGCTTCATTGCGATTAAAGCTCTGCTAGCTAAATGCCCCACGCTTTTAACTCTAATCACGCCTAAATCTCGCAGACTTCGGCTCTCGGGCGAGTTTGCGATGCAAAAATTTTACGAGCGTTATGGCAGCGTAAAAGAAGCGATAATGTTTTGTGTCTGCGTCCGCGAGCGCTGCGCTCATATCATCTGCGGCGCGCAAGCGGCGGAGTTTATCTCTAAGGGTGAGTTTGAACGTATCACGACAGAATTTAACCCCAGCACGCAAGGTCTTGAGCCTGCCGTTTTAAAGGCGATGGACGCGCTGTGCGAGCTAGCCATGCGAGTGTCTAAAGATAGCGAAAATAACGAGATAGAAGAGACCTTGGTGGAGCTGCGATGAAAGTGGCTTGGAGATTTGCTTTTGCCATAATGGCGCTATTTGCAATAAGCGTCGCCGCACCTAGCGAGTATCTAGCCCATCCAAACGGCACCGCCGTAATTGATGAGGCTGGTATTTTACGCCCAGCCGCAAGAGAGAGCCTGAATGAAATTTTAACGACTTTCGATAAAAATTCCACAAACCAGATCATGCTCGTAAGCCTAAAATCGCTCGGTGGCTACTCTATCGAGGAAATCGGCGTAGAGCAGGCGCGCGCTCTTGGTATCGGGCAAAAAGGGCGCGACAACGGCGTACTGCTGCTTGTCGCTCCACACGAGCATAAAGTGCGTATCGAGGTCGGATACGGGCTAGAGGGCGTGCTAACCGATATGCGCGCCAAGCGTATCATCAGCAATAAAATTCTGCCCTATTTTAGGCAGGGAGATTATGAAAGTGGCGTCATTAGCGGGATTTCGGCGATCATCAGCACGATCGAAGGCGGCGATATAAAATTTGATCCCCTTAACGCCAACGCGCAGCAGGATCCGAGCAACAAGGACTTTGCGATCTTTATGGTGCTTTTTGCGGTCTTGCTTTTTGCGATACTAAGCCGCCGCGTGACGCGCCTCAGAAGAAGCGACGAGGATATAATCTCAAGTGCAGACATCATAAGCGAAATTGCGCGCTCATCGCGCATGAGAGGCGGCTCATCCGGAGATTTTGGCGAATTTAAAGGAAGTGGCGGTTTTAGCGGAGGCGGTTTCAGCGGGGACGGCGGCCGCGTCGTCGGGGCCGGTGGACCAGGTGCACTCAGGT
>NZ_CALIJA010000212.1 GCF_938017615.1 uncultured Campylobacter sp.
TGCGAAACAGAATTGTGATTATACAAGAGCGATGCTTAAAGGGGGCTGAATAATTGTGAGAAATTTTAAAAAACGAATTGGAAAATTTCGAATTTCATAAATGAAATTTATGCTTAGCATTCCTGAGACAAATTTCATCTCCAGCCTCCGTAAAAATTTTATAAATTTTGCAAACGACCGCATCCAAACTAAAATTTGATTATACCGCGATATGTCGCAATATCGCAACCACTGACCGCACCCATTCGCGCATAAAACCTACTTGCAAAACACTTAAGCGCACGATTATAAGATTTCGCTATAATCACGTCCGATTTAAAATTTATCAAAATTTAAAAGGATTTCTATGCGCGCAATTTTTTCTATCTATATCTTCATCATCGCAGCCCTTATCGGCATCGAGTTCTCGCTCGGCGCACTCGTCGCGCCCGTGGTATTTTTCCCGCAGCATATTATCGGAGATGGCGTGCTATCGCACTTTCAAAGCGGCAAGCTAATGAGCGAGATCTTCGTAAAATACGGCGGCATCCTCATCGCAGTCTCGATCATCTGCCTCGTTTTTGAGATGATAAATTTCAACAACAACAAATCGCAATCCTTTCGCTTGCGCCTTTCGACTCTGATGCTGACGCTCATAAATATCATACTTGCCCTACTTTTCGTGCTTTACTTTACCGACTACGTCATAAACACCCAAAAGATCGGTGCAGAAGCGACGATGACGCCGGAATTTGTCCAAATCCACGCGGCTAGCGAGTGGTGTATGAAACTCATCGTCGTGTTTCAAACGGTGCTGTTTTTCGCAAAAATCCTCCCCGCCCTCGCCGCGAAAAAGGCAGCACCGGAGCAAAGCGCAGCCGATGCAGATTAAAATTTACTACGAAGATACCGACGCGCAGGGCATCGTGTATCACGCCAACTATATAAAATTTTGCGAGCGGGCGCGCAGCGAGGCGCTTATGCAGGCAGGGGTGGACTTCGCGCGCACAGACGCACACTTCGTAGTTAGCGAGCTTTGCGCTAAATTTCTCCGCCCCGCGCGCCTCGGCGACACGCTTGAGATTCGCACGAGCCTAGCCGCGCTCAAAAACGCCAGCGCCCTTTTGCGGCAAGAAATTTACAAGATCAAAGATATTAAAAACACGGATTTCAGCGAGCTTTTATACGCGCAGGACGTAAAAATCGCCTTCGTAAAAGACGGCAAACCGATCAAATTTAGCGCCGAAATTTTAGAATTTTTCAAATCTTTGAGATAAATTTATCTCGCGAGTTGAAATTTGCCTAGTCGTGTGTGGCACAAACATAGCGCAGATCGGCTTTCGGCGTAAAATTTAAGGATATACAGAGCTCTTAGGCAAAATAAAATTTGCAGGCGAGATAAAATTTAAGACATAGAATTTCGCTCGGCGTTAAGGTTTAAATTTTGATGCTACATCGCGACGGAAATCCCTCGCACGCCCCAAATAGCTAGATATAAAACAAAAATTGAAATATCAGAATTTTGCAATGGCGCTAAATTCGCCCTACTTCGCCGCTTTATGAAATTTTCTCGCTTTTAAATTTAAACTCGCCGCGGTTCGAGCCCGTGTTTTTTCGCCAAATCCCGCTCGTCCGCAAAATTTAGACCGATCAAACTCGCCCGCGATCTCATCTGCGTAGGCACAATCCACGAACTAGGCGCCCACGCAAAAAGCTGCGCGCAAAATCAAAAGCACGCAAAAAGCGCTCAAATGCGCCTCACAGCAGCTCTTTTATCTTTTGCAAATCCTCTTTGAAAAGCTCCGCCTTGCTCGGATTTTGCGCGATGAATGCGGGATCGAAGCTCGGCACGAAGCTGATGCCGCCTTCGTTAAAGACCGAGCCGTGCAACACGTCCATGCCCGCTAGATCGCCGTTTCGCAGTACGATTTTACAGCAGAGCTCCCCTAGGCAGAGCACGACTTTGGGCTTTAAAATTTTGATCTCATCGGTTAGATAGGGCGCGCATTTTAAAATTATTTCCGAGCTTATGCGCCTATTTTGCGGCACTGCGCACCTTATTAAAAGCTAAAATAAATTTCTTCCGGCGCGCAAATTTGATCCAGTGCCGCTGCTACCTCAGCCTCCAAACTGCCGCCAAAACCTTCGTTAGAGCTCGGCGCAAGAGCCACGATCATAAGTTTTATGTCCGCGGGAGTTTTAGAATTTTTAAAATTTTTGATAGTTTTGAAATTTTTAAAATTTTGCTCGCTAGAGCTCGTGCGCGTTTTAGCAAGCTCGCAGAGATTGCACTCGGCGGTAGCGGATCGCAGCGCGTCCAGCGCCTTAAAAAATCGCTCGCCGCCGCTTAAAATTTCGGCGCCTACGTAGCGGTAGCCGAACGCTTTGTAATAAAGCAGCCTGCGTAGTTGCGAGCTTTGCACGGCGCGCCTACGATCTGTTTAAATTCCGCGCGACGAATCCGCGATCAAACTGCGCCAAATCTTTGTAAAATTCCGCTCTAAAGCCCTGCTCGCGCAAAAACGCCGATAGGCTCTGCTTTTGATCGTAGCCCATCTCGCAGGCTAGAAATTTTGCGCGCCGTGCGGCGATCAGCACGATGCGTTTTAAAATTTCATCCCCCCTCTCGCCGCCAAACAGCGCCGTTTTCGGCTCTTGCAGCACGCGCGCGTCCAATGCGTAGGAGTTTGCGATGTATGGGGGATTTGAGACGATGAGATCAAACTCGCCCGCGATCTCATCTGCGTAGGCGCAGTGTACGAACTCGACGTCCGCGCCCAAATTTGCGGCATTTGCGCGCGCCACCTCAAGCGCATCCGCGCTGATGTCGCTGGCCGTGATGCGGCAAGAAGGAAGGAGTTTTTTTAAGCAGATAGCGATTATACCGCTGCCCGTGCCGATCTCGCAAATGCGCGGCTTGCCCAAGCTCTGCGCCAAAGTAAGCGTCTTTTTTACTAAAATTTCGGTCTCGCAGCGCGGTATCAGCACCCGCTCGTCGACGTAAAATTTAAAGCCCATAAACTCGCAGCTTTGCGTGATGTATTCAAGCGGGCGGCCGTCTTTAAATTCAACGATCTTAGCGCGAAATTCCGCTTCATGCGCGAGCTCTTCCGAGCATCTTAGGACTAGCTCTTCGTCGCTAAGTCGCTCGCAAAGCTTTAAAATTTCGCGCGCGACGTATTTTGAGCCGCACTGCCCCAAGCCCCATCTTAGCGCCTCAGCGATCCTCATCAAGCTCTCTTATACGTTCGTACAGGCTCGGGTGCGAATGATACACCGCGGCGTAAATTTTATGAGCGAGCGGAAACGCCTTGTTTTCGCTGCCCAGCTTCTTTAGCGCGCCGATCATGCTCTCTTTATCCTGCATGCTAGCGCCATGTCGGTCCGCGCTAAATTCGTGCATGCGGCTAAGCTTGGAGATTACGGGCTCAAAAAACGCATGCAAGATCGGCGCAAACAAAATCATAAAAACTAGCGTCGCACCGCCGTCTGCGTTAAGTCCTAGCGCGCCGAACACGCCCCCGGGAAGGTTTCCAAATACCGCGAATGTCGCGCCCAAAAGCACGAAGCTAAGCGCTAAGCCTTTCAAAATGTCGCCGTGTTTGAAATGACCGAGCTCGTGCCCTAAAACGGCTAAAATTTCATCCTCGCTAAGCTTCTCTATGAGCGTGTCGAAAAGCACGACCTTTTTCGTCGCTCCGAAGCCGCCGAAATAGGCGTTTAGGCGCTTATCGCGCTTGCTCGCGTCGATCGTAAAAACGCCGCTACTTTTAAAGCCGCAGCGCTGCAAAAGCCCCTCTATGCGCTCTTTGAGTTCGCCGTGCTCTAGCGGCTGCATCTTATTAAACAGCGGCGCGATAACGGTCGGATAGATTAAATTTATCAGTAAAACTATGCCGAAGCTTAGCAGAAAGCCCCAGACCCACCAGTGCGCGCCCAGGCTATTTACGCAAAAAACGAGCGCAGAGGCTACCGCAAAGCCGAAAACCAGCGTGAGTACGAGCGATTTTAGCGTGTCTTTTACGAAAACGGCGGGCGTTATCGTGGAAAAGCCTAGGCGGCGATCTTTGACGAAGGTTTTATAAATTTCAAGCGGAAGCGATATCGCGCCGCCGATGATTAAAAACGCCGTTACAAAGCAGCTTCCCGCCAAAATCCCATCGCCCGCTAGATCATATATCGCGCGCTGTAACGCGCCCGCGCCCGCAAGTATCCAAATAAGCGCCACCGCAAAAGAAAAGCAGTGCGAAAATATATTAAATTTTAAATTTACCGCGCCGACCTCGCCCGCCTTGCGATAATCCTCCTCGCTAAGCACCACCGCAGGCTCCTTTAGCTTGGCGCGGATGAAGCTTAGCTCAAGCAGATCGAGCGAAATTTTATAAATCGTGTAAAGCGCGTATAAAAAGATCAAAAACCAAACCATCGCGCCTACTTTAGGCTCTCGGCGAGCGAAAGCACTTCGTAATATTCATTTTCCATACTGTTTAACGTTCCTCTTTTTTCTTCAAGCTCTTCAAAAAGCCCCTGCATCCCGAGCTTTTGATAAATTTCAGGCGTCGAAAGCGCGTGATTTAGCTCCTTTATGCGCGCCTCGATAGCCTCGATTTTAGCGGGATACTCTTCTAAAATTTTATTCTGTTTGTAGCTAAGTTTTGCAGCACTCGTTTTTTCCTTTTTATTTTCGCGACCGCTCTCCTCTGCGCTTGCGCTCGCGCCAGCGTCGGCCTCGATTTGATCGATCTCCGCCATCTCGTCTTCAAACTCCAGATACTGCGAATAGGGCATTTGAATTTGATCGATGACGCCGTTTTTTTCAAAAACCCAAAGCTTATTCGTGATCTTATCGATAAAATAGCGATCGTGGCTTACGATGATTACCGCACCTTCGAAGCTTAGTAGATAATCCTCCAAAATATTGATCGTCGCGATATCAAGATCGTTCGTAGGCTCGTCCAAGATCAGGCAATCGTACTGCTCGGTAAAGAGCTTCGCAAGCGCCAAGCGGTTCTTTTCGCCGCCGCTAAGCACGCCGACGGGCTTATCCAAAAACTCCTTCGGAAATAAGAAATTTTTCAAATACCCATAGACGTGCATATAGCTGCCGCGGACGCTTATGTGATCGCCGCCGTTGGGGCAGAAAATTTCGATTATGCTTTTATCGTCCGTGATGCCGCTGCGGGTCTGATCGAAGTAGCCGATCCTGATCTCGCCGCGTTTGATTTCGCCCGCATCGATCTTGCTGCGGCCGAGTAGAATTTTAAGCAGAGTGCTTTTGCCCGCGCCGTTGGCGCCTACTATGCCGATGCGCTCGCCCTGCAAAACCCGCGCCGAAAAGCCCTTAAAAAGCACCTTGCCGTTTAAAATTTTACCGATATTCGTGCATTCAAAGAGCATCTTTTTGCGATTGTCGCCGCCCGTGCCGTTAAAGCTCCTGCTCGCGCGCTCCAGCTCGAGCCGCACGCGACGGATCGCGCCCGGGTTTTTCTTCGCATCTTGCCTCATCTGCATGATACGCGCCTTGCGCCCTTCGTTACGCTTTAGGCGCGCCTTTACGCCGCGGTGCAGCCACTCCTCCTCGGCGCGCAGCTGTTTAAGCAGCGTCTCGTGGGACTTTTCGAGCGAAGCAAGCATCTCCTGCTTGCGCCTCAGATAGTTCTCATATCCGCCGTCGAAATTTGAAATTTTACCCTCTTCGATCTCGATACTGCGCGTCGCCAAGCGGTCGATGAAGTAGCGATCGTGGCTGATAAAAACAATCGTCTGCTTCGAGCTAAGCAGCATATCCTCTAGAAATTTCACCATATAGACGTCGAGGTGGTTCGTGGGCTCGTCCAGCAGCAGCACGTCGGGCTTTTTAAGCACCAGCGCGCCCAGCGCCACGCGACGAATTTCGCCGCCGCTAAGCGTACAAACGGAGCGGTTTTCATAAATTTTAAGCCCGAAATTTTGCAGCACCTGCTCGATCTTATTATCGATCTGCCAGCCGTCCTTGGCCTCGATAAATTTAATCAATTCGTCTTGGCGCGCTAAAAGTTCCTTGTTTTCGGGCTGTGCGGCGATTTTGCTCGAGATCGCGTCGTATTCGCCAAGGGCGGCGTAAATTTCAGCTAGCTCCCTTCGCAACGCGTCTTTGACCGAGAGATTTTCGTCAAATTTAGGCGTTTGAGCGAGCATCTGGATGTTTAGCCCGTTTTGAGTGATCACGCGTCCCTCATCGATCTCGCACAGACCTGCAATTATCTTCATCAGCGTGGACTTGCCGCCGCCGTTTTTGCCGATCACGGCGACGCGCTCGTTAGCGTCCAGTGCGAAATTTACGCCGTCTAAAACGACGTGAGAGCCGAATTTTTTCGTAACATCGATAAGCTCGATCAAAGCCAATTTTAAGTTCCTCTAGTGTTAAATTCGGTGATTTTACACAAAATTCTATTAAATTTTAATAACTTTTAAAGGTTCAGCGATGCAAAGTTTGGAATTTAACGGCTTGCGCGTAGAAATTTTCGCTCCGCACGCGCCGTCTTTTGCGGCTGCGCCCTCCTTTACAAAAGAAGCCGCGTCCGCGCCGATCATCTACCTGCACGTCTTGAACTTTGGCGCGACCGGTACGGGCGGAATTTACGAACTCGTCTCGCGACGAAGTGGCGCAGATTTCGTGCTTGCGGCGATCTATCTAAACGAAGCGCAGTGGGGCGATAAGCTCAGCCCGTGGGCGGCAAAATCACCGTTTAAGGGGGTGCGCGATTTCGCAGGCGGCGGCGCGGCGCACTTGAAAAATTTTACGGACGAGCTGATCCCGCGTATCGAGCGGCACGTATTCGGCGAGAGAAAGCCTACGTGGCGAGCCTGCGCGGGATACTCGCTGGCTGGACTTTTTAGCGCGTATGCGGCGTTTGCGAGCGATAAATTTCAAAAGATCGCCTGCGTCTCGGCGTCGTTTTGGTTTAGCGGCTTTGATGCCTTCGTCGCCGCGCACTCGCCGCAAAGGGGGCTGGCGCACGTCTACGCATCCTTGGGCGAGGCCGAGATGAACCCGAAAAATCCGCGCGGAGCACTCTGCGGCGAGACGGCGCGAAATTTCATCGCAAAATGCCGCGGCGCGGGCGCAAAAGCGGAGTTTGAGCAAAATCCGGGCGGGCATATGCAAGATGAGATCGCAAGAATTTCAAAGGCGCTTTTAAAGCTGGTAAACTCCTAAAATTCGAGCAAATTTTAAAATTTGGCGACAGAATAAAGTGCGGTGAGAAATTAAAAGAAACGAGCCAAGAAGCGGCACGAAGCGTAAATTTAAAGCTAGTCGCCGCCAGGATTTCTCGCACAACGGTTTTTTGTGCGATGCAATGGAATTTAAAACAAACCTACGTTGAAATTTTATAGTGCAAGTAATGCGACAAGAATGGTGCAGCGCAATTCGGCGCGAATGACACAGCGCGTCGTCGGTGCTTTAGCGGCTTTGATAAGTGTGAATCAGTTTTGAGCGTAAATCATACGACTCGACGTCGATGCGGCACAGGCGGCACGGCGTAATGCGAATTTCAGGCAGGATAGCGCTAAATTTTTGCAGATTGCGCTAGTGGTTTAAAATTTCAAACGAGCCGTCATTATAAAATTTGAAGCAAATCGTCTCACGGCTAGAATTAGCGCACCTGCAAGCTAAATTTAAACAGCAGCGCGTCGCCGTGTATGATCCCGCCGTTTTGTTTAGTTTACCGGCGGGCTAAATTTACCGCCGAAATTTCAAAATTTGCGTAGCGCCAAAGAGCGCTTCGGCGCTACGATACACGCCGCTAGGTTTAAATTTTAAAATTTAGCGTCTGGCAGGCGCACCAAGCCGATACCTGCCGAATTTGCGGCGGCGGAATTGCAGAATTTTGCGAATTACCCGTTTGCGGAATTTTGCCCTGCGAAATTTCGCGGCGCATGCTTCATTATCAGCTCTCTACTGAGCGCTTTGCCCGACGCACGTTTCGCCTTTTATCTCGCTATACAGACAGCGCCGACCGCTCCATTACTCGCGCTCACTATGTCATTTGCTACATTTGCTCGGAACCAACTGCGAAAAGCTGCAAATGCACCGAATTCTAACCGCACATCCTAAATTTCACCGTCTACGCAAAGGGCAGAATTTTTTTGTAGTTGCTCCACAGCTCGCTCTCCTCGCCGAAATACGCGAGCAGTCCGCGCGCGTTGCGATCGAAAGGATTGGGCTCTTTATGCAGCGCGATACGCTGCGACAGGCGCAGGTCGTAGGTATTGTATATCGCAGAATACGGCACCGGAAAGTCAGAAGCGTAAAGCAAGCGCGAGTGCACGTCCGTTTGGCTTGCTAGATGGGGCAGGGCTTTCGCGCGCACCGGCGTCATCAGCGCCGAAACGTCGGCGTAGAGGTTTTTATGCGTGCGCAGAAGCGCCAGAAGCGCGAAATAATCGTGTCCGAAATTTCGCGGGCGGCGCGAGAGCGCACGAAAAATATGTGAATACTCATAGTTAATCGCCATGTGCGCGCACACCGTCGTAACACCCAGCTCAAGCGGCGCGTAGATCATCTCCAGCGCCTCGCAGCGGCGATTGCTCGGCACCGAGCTTTCGTTGCCGATGTGGATCACCAGCGGCAAGCCGAGCTTGGCGAGCTTTTCAAAATACGGCACGTAGCGGGGCAGCCTCGTATCCAGATCCCAATAATTTTGTAAAAATTTCGCCCCCTTAAATCCGAGCTCGAAGCAGCGATCGATCTCATCTAGCGCGTCTGCTCGCTTTGGATTGATGCTAAAAAACGGCACGATGAGATCAGGGTTTTTTTGATAAATTTCAAACACGCTGTCGTTGTCCGCACAGACGGTCTTATCGCGATGGATTAGCTCGCCCGCGTCGCTAAATTTAGCATCTACGCCGAAAAGCACTGCCTTTTTAACGTATTTCGAAGCTCTAAGCCCGCCGAGCAGAGCGTCCACATAGGCTTCATATGGCTCTTTGATCGCGCGCGATACGTCTATACCGAAGCGCCTGCCGAAAAGGCGCAGCGCGAGCCTGTCGTAAGGGCGGTCGAAGCGCACCTCCTTGCTTAGCAGATGGACGTGAAAATCAAGCGTTTGCATCGGGGATCCTTGGGAAAATTTTGCCGAGTTTATATCAAATTGCGGTAAATGGTTAGAATTTTAAATTCGAGTTTAAATTTAAGCTCCGCGCCCTACTGCGCCTTTAAATTTTAAAATTTAAACCTCGCCGCAAGAGCCGCTAATTGATATTTAATGCCGTTTTAAAGCTGCGGCGATATACTTGCGATTTGAAAAGCTATTTCAATTAAGGAGCGAAGATGGAGTTTGAAATTTTAGAAAATTCCGCCGATTTTAAGCCTAGCGATCTGGATGAGATAATGGTCTCGATCGGCTGGGATACGGAGCAAAACGCAGCCTCCGTGCCGCCGCACGAGACATACAGGGTGTGGCGCACCTATGATTACGTGGCGATCGCCAAAATGCAGGGCAAGACCGTGGGGGTGCTGGAGGCGTTTTGCGACCGCGACAACTTTGCTACGAGCTATCTTTACTGCGTGATAGTTCATAAGGATTATCAAAGGCGCGGTATCGGTACGGCGCTCGTAAATGCCTTTAATAAACGCTTTGCGCACACCACCACCTTTGTCGTGACCCCTCTGCACAAGGCTGAGGGCGCCGGAGAATTTCTACAAAAGTGCGGCTTTAAGGACGCGTCGGAACACTTTACGATCCACATGAGGAAGCGAAATTCGATCTAGCGAGCATAAATTTTAAAATTTTATGAGCTTTGGCTCTAAAACGGTTGGAATTTTAAATTTAGCTATGAGCTGCTATAATCGCTAAAATTTAAGGAGCCAAAATGATCACTATGCAGATCCAAAGCGGCGTCGATCGCGATACTCTCGAAACTTTTAAGAAGCTTTTTTTAAAAATCGATCCTGCCGCACAGATCACTCTAAGCGGCGAGAAAAGCTTAGAAACGATTTTATCGGAGTTTAGATCAGGCGAAAGTTACGACGAGATAAAAAACGGAATGGATGCGGACTTAAAATCATACGCAAACGGCGATCTAAGCGGCTTTGAGGAGCTAGGCAAGGGCTGGAAAAATTGAAAATAATCCAGTCTAAAAGATTTCGCGCGCAACTTAGCAAGATCGTAGAATTTATCGCAGAGCGCTCAGAGGATGCGGCGGAAAATTTTAAAAACGAGCTTTTTACGCGAGCAGGCGAGCTTGGCTTTATGCCGTACAAATTTCGTAGATCAAAAAGCTTTGACGATGATAAAATTAGAGATTTTGTATTTAAGGGTTTCGTAATCCCGTATCTAATAGACGAACCCAGCTATTCGATCGTTATCCTAGCGATATTTAAGCAAAATCTATTGAGATAGCTTGACGCCCGTTTAAAAACATCTGCGTTTAAAATTCCGCGCTCCGTTTATTAAAACCACCCATTCGCCGCCGTCGCAGCGCCAAAGAAATCAACCGCTCGTCTGCGCTAAATCACCGCATATTCGCGCCGGGCGCCGTAAATTCTAATTTTACGCATATCGCACGGCGCGCGAAAGCAACTCCGCTCACCCCTGCGCAAAAGCAAACCTAAAAGAATTTTCGGCTACAATTTCCCCGAATAAAGGCAAAATATGAAAGAAATCTCGCTACTAAGGCTCTCGCTCGCAATCTACGTCGATATGTTTTTGCGCCTAGTAACCACGTTTATCAACACCTACATGATCTCGCGCGTGGACGTCTCGCTCGTGGGCGCGCTGGGGGCGGGCAACGAGATATTTTTGCTCTTCGTCACCGTTTTCGGTTTCCTCGCCGTGGGCTGCTCGGTACTCGTAGCGCAGGCGCTTGGAGCGAAAAACAAAGTCCTAGCGATGCGCGCGATCCACACAAGCATCGCATTCAACGCGCTCGTGGGGCTTTGCAGCGGCGTTTTCGTCTTTAGCTGCGCGCCGTTTTTACTCCGCGCGCTGCAAGTGCCCGCCGAGCTTTTGAGCGAAAGCGCGATCTATCTTAAGGTCATCAGCATCGTCTTTGCGATAGACGCCGTCGCGATCGTGCTTAGCGCCATCGTACGCGTCTATGGATACGCAAATTTCATCATCGCAGTCTCCGTGGTGATGAATCTAGTGACGCTCGCGGGCAACTACGTCGTTCTCTTTAGGCCGTTCGGACTGCCGTACTACGGGCTTGAGGGCATCGGCGTGAGCACGATCGCGGGGCGCATGATCGGCGTATTTTTATTCTTCCTCATCATCACGAAGGTGCTAAAGATAAAATTTTACCTCACGATGTTTTTAAAGATCAAGCTCGCTACACTGCGCAAAATTCTATCCGTAGGGCTTCCGAGCGCTGGCGAAAACATGCTGTGGATCGTGCAGTATCTAGTCGCCTTCGCCTTCGTCGCGAGCATGGGCGAGGCGAGCCTTACCGTGCAGACGATCTATTTTCAAATTTCATCATTCATCTTCTTCGGCGGAAGCGCGATCAGTATGGCAAACGAAGTGATCGTAGGCCGCCTCGTAGGCGCCGCCAAGCCGCAGGAGGCGTACCGACACACTTTTACCGCGCTGCGCTTCGGGCTCAGGGCGACGGCGCTTTTCGTCGCGATCGTGTTTTTGGCGCGCGAGCAGATCATGGAGATGTTGAGCCTAAGCGAGGCGCACAAGCAGGTTATGAGGCCGCTTTTTTACCTAACGCTCGGGCTTGAGTTCGGACGGACGCTTAATATCGTGTTCGTAAACGCCCTGCGCGCAAGCGGCGACGCGAGGTTTCCATTTGTGATGGGCGTGATCTTTATGTGGGGCGTATCGATCCCGGTGGGCTGGCTTTTAGGTATCCATTTGGGATATGGAATTTTGGGCGTTTGGATCGGGTTTTTCTGCGACGAGTGGCTGCGCGGCAGCGCGAATACAGTGCGATGGATAAGTAAAAAATGGCAGAGCAAAAAGTTAGTCTAAATTTGCTGGGCCTGCCGATCAGTCTACGTTTTAAGCGGATGAAATACGCGCGCATCCGCATCAATAAAGAGTGTGAGATCAGCGTCAGCGTACCGCGCTCCTACACCGCAGCGCAGGCAGAAAATTTCATCCTAAAGCACGAAAGCTGGATCCGCCAAACGCTAGAGCGGCTGCGAAGCAAGCTTTTAGCAAGCGATCAGGTTAAAATTTTAGGCAAAATTTACAAGCTGAAATTTAGCCGCGAGGTCGGGCTCGACGCAAACTGCGGCGCGAGTAAAAATTTAGACAATGGCGATGCGCAGGGCTGCGTAGGCAGCGGCGTAAGCCATGTGCGCGGCGGCGTACATTCGGCTCATTTACAAAGCGGCGCGGACATAAGCAGTAACGGCGACGATGTGAGAGGCAGCGCAAACAATGCTACGGGCGGCACGGGTGACGGTGCGTGCGGCGCCACGGGAAGTGAAATTTTAAAATTTCACTCGGGCGAACACACTTCGCAAAGTAGTGCGGCGGGCGAGGATTTAAAATTTAACCTACCGGACGATGCTGCGCAAGGGCTAGCGCAGCAGAGTGAAATGCGACAAAGCAGCGGGTTTATAAATACGGCGGCACAAAATGGCGCAGCGGACGCAGATTTGGAATTTAATCTCGCGCGAGAGGACGCAAGCCTGGAAGGTGGCGAAAATTTAAAATTTCACTCGGATGGGTGCATTCCGCAAAGCAGCGATGCTGGCAAATTTAGCTCCACCTCAAACGGCGAAAATTTTAAATTTAATCCTACCGCAAGGGGCGAAATTTTAAAATTTAAACCTGTCACGGGTGAGGGAATTTCAAATTTAAAACCCGCTGCAAGCAGAGAAATTTCAAATTTTAGCTCTGTCGTGGGCGAAGGAATTTTAAAATTTAAACCGGCTGTGAATGAAGGAACTTCAAAAGCCGTGAGCGAAAACGCGCCGCAAAATGTAGCACAAAGCGCGCAAGCGGCGGAGCGCGACGAGCCCGATTTTACGATCAAAAATTTTATCCAAAGCTCTAAATTTAAAGATAAAATTTTCATGTCACGAGACGTGATCTTTTGCAAGAGCGAGGGCGAGTTTGCGGCGTTTAAAAAGGTCTTTGCGCTTGAGCTTTATCTGCGCTATATCGAGAAATTTTCCCCGCGGATAGGCCGCAAGATCGCGCGGGTGCGGGTACGCAAAATGCAGACGCGCTGGGGCAGCTGCAACCACGCAAAGGGCTATCTCAACTTCTCGCTAAGCCTGATAGAGCGGGATCCGCGCTTCGTCGAATACGTCGTGCTGCACGAGCTCGCGCACCTCATCCACGCAAACCACGGAGCGGATTTTTACGCGCTCATCGCGCAGATCATGCCCGATTTTAGGGCACGTATCAAGCTAGGCAAGGGCTAGTTCGCGAACGGAGCGCTCGTTTAAATTTTGCGTCACTGCGGCAGATCTTTGCAGTCGATAAATTTCAACCGATCTTTCACTCCTCTTTCGCCCCACGCTGTAGCAGGCCGTAGCCCGGTCCGAATTTGCGCGGCACAGGCGGCGAAATTTCGCAAATTTTCGCGGGCGCAAACGCTAATCTAAAGCCGCAAATTCCACGTATTTCTCCATCGCAACCAGCAAGAGCCAGCGCGCGGTAGGGCTGAAAAAATAGTGGTGTTCTGGGACCTGCTCCATTATAAATTTTAAAAAATCGTAAAAATATTCGGGCGCAAATTTAACCTCGGTGCTCGTCAGGCTATCGCCCAGATAGCGGATTTCGCCGCCTAAAATCCTTGCTTTTACCGTGGGGTTTGCGTCTATGAAGCTTCTGGCACCGGCAAAGTTCAGGCAGTCCGCGGTCGCGTAATCTTTCGAACCCCGCAAGACGGGCTTGGAGCCGATGAGGGCGAAATTTTCCTCTATAAATTTCACTCCGCCCTCGCTCACCCGCCAGCGATCGCCCAAGCTCGATAAAAACGCAAACATCTCATCATCTGCGGATCTGAAATTCGCAGGTTCGTTTTTGCGATCCATCTTTGTCCTTTTTAAATTCATAGTTGCTTTTATTTTGAAATTTTTACGATAAAGAACAGAAAATATGTTTGATTTAATCTTTTTAAAATCATTATATTGAATTAGGCTAATCAAGGTTTCCCGAGCTCTTTTTATTTCAAGCGAAATCCTTTACCGCCCTTTAAAATTCAACCAATTCAAATAATCGTTCTTTCTTTATTTTTTTTGAACTTTATTTATTTGTTATCATCAGTGAACTGCTCTTTGACAAGATCTTTGATATCGCTTTTAATACTTTTAGTATCAACTATTGAATCCTCACCCAGCTTCTGAAATTTTTCTTTATCTGCCTTCGTATATTCCTGTTCATCATCATATTTTTTTGTGATCAACCGAATCATCTTGCGACGCAAAAACTTCTCATCTCTAATATTTGACCTCTCTTTGATCCACCCAATTAGTAATACCATCAACATTATAAAACCAATATAACCTAGAATTGGATACATAATCGATACTAATTTTTTAAAGCCCATAAAGGATAATATATACCCTACAACTACGGTGCCAATCATAATTGGATAAAAACGTTTTGATTGATTAGATGAGAAACGTTTTGCTAAGGCATAGAACAAACTGAAAGCAGTATTAAAGATCAAGCCGAAGATAACAAGTGCATACACAAACGCAAATGCAGGGTGAATCTGTTTGGCAATAGCCAACATAGGAATATCAACAGTCGTTGCAAGTTTTACATTTGCATATAAGATACAGGTTGTAACTGTGATGATAATACCGATTATAAATCCACCCAAAGTACCACCTTTTTCTGCTACACCAATCCTCATAATGGATCCCCCTAATACAAAAGCCATTGATACACCTGTCATAACGCAGAGCGAAAAATAATTCAGAACAGAAAACCAGATATTTGGCATTGGAGTAGAGATTGTATTTGCAATTGTTTCTAATTCTTTAAAATCAAAACGTTGACTTGCAAAGGTATACACTGCCATAATCATAATCATGATAAAAATAATAGGCGTAAATATTCCGATCACATTCGTGATTTTTTCAAAATCAAGAAAGCTAACAAGGATTATCAATACGGCACATAGGAGTGCTCCTGACCAGAATGGCATGCCAAATTGCTGATTAAGATTTGATCCAGCCCCGGCAATCATGACAAAACCTACCACAAAACAGCAAATAATTAAAGAAATATCAAGAATTTTATTAGTGATAGATCCAGCAATTTGTGAAAGAACTTCAAAGTGATCATTGGATCTAAAATAACTACCGAATGTAATAATGATTTTACCAAAGACGGCATTGAGGATACCAAGAATAACGGCTCCAAGAATACCCCATTTGCCAAAACTGACGAAATATTGCATCAGATCCTGACCGGACGATAATCCAGCACCGACAATAACCCCAACATATGCTAACGCTACATTTAAAATTTGTTTTAACATCATCCTACCTCTTAATTATAAAAATTTTAATTTGCTTTACTAATATTAAGAATCTTTAAATTTAAATAATATTAAATGCTAATTAAATTTTATCCAAATAATGACACGAAATTTACACCGAAATTACATCCAAACTCTTAGCGAGATTCCAAGCGAAAATCCCGTACTTTGGTGAATAAAACCGCAAGACCACCGCTCAAAACAGATAAAGGCAAATCAAGGCAGTTTACTTGAAAAAATTCTTGATTTTATCGAGTATCCCCTCGTCGTCTCCGCCCTTGCTGCCGAAGCTTTCTTGAAGCTCGCGCAAAAGCGCCTCTTGCTTCTCGTTCAATTTTTTAGGCGTCTGGACGTTTACCTGCACGATCAGATCGCCGTTTTTCTTGGTGCGGATATTCGGCGCGCCCTCGCCGTAGATCGTGAAGCGCTGCTTATCCTTGGTGCCTACTTTGAGCTTCAGCTCCGCCTTGCCGCGCGGCGTCGGCACCTCGATGCTCTCGCCCAAGATCGCCTGCGTAAAAAACACCGGCACCTCGATATACAGGTCGTCTCCGTCGCGCAGGAAGTGGCTATCCTCCTTCACGCGCACGATCACGTATAGATCCCCGATCTCGCCGGTTTTAGAGACGTTGCCCTTGCCGCTTAGGCGCACGCGCTGTCCGTCGTCGATACCTGCGGGGATGTCAAATTTAAGGCTCACGTCCTCTTCAGTAAAGCCCTTGCCGCCGCAATCCTTACACCTGTCTTTTACAATCTCGCCCGTGCCGCCGCATTCGGAGCAGCTTTGGATGAAGCTCATATATCCGCGCCTTACAGCGACGCGCCCCGTGCCGCCGCAAGCGGAGCAAGTGTGCTTCTTTTTATCCTTCGAGCCGGTGGCGTCGCAGGTGGAGCACGGCTTTTTGATCTTGTATTTTATCTCCTTGTGAACGCCCTCTAAAGCCTCTTTAAACTCCAGCGTTACGGCTAGTTCGGTATCTATGCCGTATGGATCGCTAGGGCGTGAGCGACCGCCTCCGCCAAATGCTTGCTCGAAAAAATCGCCGAAAATGGAGCCGAAATCAAACCCTCCGCCGCTCGCGCCGCCGTATGCGCCGCTGATGCCCTCTTTGCCGTAGCGATCATACATCCTGCGCTTTTGATCGTCGCTTAAAATTTGATACGCTTCGTTGATCTTTTTAAATTTCTCCTCCGATTCCTTGTCGCCTTGGTTGCGGTCGGGGTGGAATTCCAAAGCGAGCTTTCGAAACGCCTTTTTTATCGTCTCGGCGTCGGCATCGCGCGCCACGCCTAAAATTTCATAATAATCTTCTTCCACGAAATTCTCCTTGAACTATACAAAAGGGGCAATTTTATCTAAATTTAATAAAACGCAAGTTAAGACTTAACTATTTTTATGTATAATGCAATATTTAAAATTTCAAATCAACGATGCAAAGGATAAAAAATGATAAATGTATTGATGATAGAAGACGACAGCGAATTTGCACAGCTTCTAACCGAATATCTGGCTAAATTTAACATCCAAGTTACAAACTTCGAAGACCCGTATCTGGGCATTAGCGCTGGGATCAAAAACTACGATCTGCTGATTTTGGATCTTACGCTTCCTGGGATGGACGGACTTGAGGTCTGCAAAGAGATCCGCGAAAAATACGACATTCCGATCATCATCAGCTCGGCTAGAAGCGACGTGAGCGATCGCGTCGTAGGCCTTCAGATCGGTGCGGACGATTATCTACCCAAGCCTTATGATCCAAAAGAGATGCACGCGCGCATCATGAGCCTCATCCGCCGCTATAAAAAAGCTAGCGAAAAGGAAGAAACCGCCACGGATAGCGTATTTCGTATCGACGATAAGCGCCATGAAATTTACTTCGGCGAGGAGTCGCTCGTGTTAACGCCTGCAGAGTATGAAATTTTAGAATACCTAATCAAGCAGCATAGCTTTTCGGTATCTCGCGAGCAGCTCGTATACCATTGCAAGAGCCTAAAAGATAAAGATTCAAAGAGCCTAGATGTCATCATCGGACGCCTACGCACCAAAATCGGCGACAGCTCCAAAGCGCCTAAGCATATCTTTTCGGTTCGCGGTATCGGCTACAAGCTCATCGGATGAAGCACTCCTTAATCACCAAAATTTCGGTTTTTTTTGTAATCGCGATCATCTTAGTCTGCGTGCTTTTCATCACGTTCGCACGAATGCAGATGAATAGAGCTCTAGGTAGCATGCAGGCTAATCAAATAAACGCGGTCAATAATCTACTTGAGCTATACAAGCGTAATGCCCCTCCCAGCGATATTGAGCGCTACTTCTCCAGCTACGGCTTGGAGCTTGTAAAAGACAAAAATATCATCCAAAACATCATCACGAGTGGTAAAATTTTTTTCGTTCAAGACACTTCTATCGGCGAGTTTAGCTCGGTCGAGTATAATAATTCACTGTTTTTAAATATCAAAAACAACTCTTTCGTCGTGGTTTTCGAAAGCCTCGGCACGAAGAATTTAAACGATCCGCTTTGGGTCGGGTTTTTGCTTACGATGGCGGTTTTGATCTCGCTTTATTTATCGATCGTGCGAAGTTTTACGCCGCTAAAAAAGCTAAGCAAAAATATCAAAAAATTCGCCCAGGGCAACTTGGACGTAAATTTAGCCGCCACGCATAGCGAGGATGAGATCGGGCAGGTAGCACAGGAATTTAACAACGCGATTGCTAAAATTCAAGAGCTGATCCGCTCGCGCCAGCTGTTTTTACGCACCATCATGCATGAGCTTAAAACCCCAATCGGCAAGGGCAGGCTCATTACGGAGATGCTCGATGACGAGACGCAAAAAGAGCGGCTCGTAAATGTCTTTGAGCGGCTTGAAATTTTAATCAACGAGTTTGCCAAAATCGAGCAACTGCTCTCAAAAAGCTACTCGCTAAATTATCAGGATTATCATTTCAGCCTCATTTTAGAGCAAGTAAAAGATATGTCGATGCTCGATAATTGGGACGAGCTCATCAGCACGGATATCGAGTGCGATGCGGTGATAAACGTGGATTTCGGACTATTTGCGCTGGCGATTAAAAATTTAATCGACAATGCCCTAAAATACTCCAGCGATAAAAAAGTCCGCATCATCTGCGACGAAAATAAAGTAAGTGTCGCCAACCGCGGCGCGGCGCTTGCAAAATCATTCGAGCACTATAAGCAGGCCTTTATCAGAAATAAAGACGAGAAAGCCACCGGCATGGGGCTCGGGCTTTACATCATCGATAAAATTTGCGAGCTGCATAAATTCCGCTTTGAGTACAATTACAGCGACGGTACGCACTACTTCTCGATCGTCTTTTCGCCGAAGGGCGCTATATGAGCGGCACAGACAGGTTCGAAGAGCTCGTCGCAAGCTTTGAAAAGCTCCCCGGCGTGGGCAAAAAGTCCGCCCTGCGCTTTGCCTACTACGTAAGCGTGCAAAACTCCTTTTTGGGGCTAAATTTAGCGCACAATATCGAAGAGGCGGTGCGTGGACTGCATAGATGCCGTATCTGCGGAGCAGTATGCGAGGGCGAGATCTGCGAATACTGCGCCGACGAGGAGCGCGAAAGCGATAAAATTTGCATCGTCGAAAACCCCAAAGATATCTTTATTTTAGAGAGCAATAAAATTTACAACGGCCGCTACTTCGTGCTGCAAAGCGCCGGCGAAGAGACGGTGGAGGCTTTGCGCGCCATGGTGGAGCAAAACGGCGCGAGCGAGCTGATTTTCGCGCTGACGCCGGGCATTAATTCCGACGGGATCATGCTTTATGTCGAGGATAAGCTCGCGGATCTGGGTTTGAAATTTACCAAGCTCGCCCAAGGCGTGCCTACGGGCGTGAGCTTAGATAACGTCGATATGCTCTCGCTGATAAAGGCGATCAACGGGCGCACCGAAATTTAAAATTTCGTCGAAATTTTAAATTTAGCCGCATAAATTTAAAGCGCAAAGCGGCGAATAGGTTTTGCCGCAAAGCCCAAGCGGCAAAATTTCGGGCGTTAAATTTAAAGTCGGCGTGCGATGAAATTTATCGAAATTTACGCGGCTTCAGGGCGCGATACGATGCGGCAGGCGCGGCAGCAAACGGCTTCTCGCTCGCTGCGAGGTTTTAACGGCGAGTTTGAGCCGTAAATTTTAAGCCCGCCGTTTCGAAGCGGAGTTTTGAGCGCGGAATTTCGAGCGCTCAAATTTTAAAAGGCGAATTCTAAAGGTAAATTTAGATCGCTAAATTTTAAAAGCGGTTTGGCAGCTACCGAGGCTGCCCGACGCTGCGAGCTCGTAAAATTTAAAGACGAATTTCAAGGCGCGAAATGTTTAAATTTTTAAATTTCGCCGACGCGGGATTTAAAAATTTAAACGTAATTATCTATTATAATATTTAAGGACAAAGGTGAAAAAGGTTCATTTTATTGGCATCGGCGGCATAGGAATATCGGCATTAGCGAGATTTTTACACGAGAAAAATTTTATCATCTCAGGCTCGGATATCAAAGAGAGCGAGACGACTTACAAACTAAGAGCGGACGGCATGGAGATCATCACGCCGCACGACGCTTCGGCGATCAAAGATCAGGAGATCGTCATCTACTCCGCCGCGATCAAAGAGGACAACGTCGAGCTGCAAGCTGCGCGCAAAAAGGGGATCGTCTGCCTCTCGCGCAAGGAAGCCCTGCCCTTCGTGCTAAAAGACAAGCGCGTCTTCGCAGTCGCCGGCGCGCACGGCAAAAGCACCACGAGCGCGATAACCTCGGCGCTGATAAACGGCTCGGTCATCATCGGCGCGATCTCCAAGCAGTTCGGCTCGAATATGAAATACGAAAACAGCGAAAATATCATCTTCGAAGCCGACGAGAGCGATTCGAGCTTTTTAAATTCCAACCCCTACGTCGCGGTCGTGACCAACGCCGAGCCCGAGCATATGGATCATTACGACAACGATTTGGATAAATTTCACGCGGCGTATCGCGGCTTTTTAGAGCGCGCCAAGATCCGCGTGATAAACGCCGAGGATGAGTTTTTAAGCTCGATTAAGCTCGGCTGTATCAAGCTCTTTCCTTCGCGCGACATAACGGATCTGAAGGTGCTGCTGCGCGATCATCAGCCGTTTATGAGTTTTAATCTTAAAGAGCTCGGACGCTTCGAGGTTTACGGGCTAGGAAGGCACATCGCCATAGACGCGTCGCTAGCGATCCTTGCCGCAGCGTGCGAGACGGGGCTAGAGCAGATCCGCAAAAATTTACTGAATTACCAAGGGATCAAAAAGCGCTTCGACATCCTGTGCGCCACCCCAAACTTCGTGCTCATAGATGATTACGGCCACCACCCCACCGAGATCAGAGCGACTCTGCAAAGCGCGCGCGAATACGCTAGCCTGCTAGGTCTTAGCAAGATCACGGCGATCTTTCAGCCGCACCGCTTCAGCAGGCTTAAGGCGAATTTAAACGCTTTTAAGGAGTGCTTTGCGGGCGTGGAGGAGTTAGTCGTACTGCCCGTTTACGCCGCGGGCGAGCCTAGCAACGGCATCGATCTGAAAGAGGAGTTTAAGGGACTGGGCGCGCTATTTACCGAGCGGGTCTTTAGAAACGGCGAGCGGATAGAATTTAGCGATATTTTCGGCGTCCGCCACATCATAAACGACGGGCTCGTGATCGGATTTGGCGCAGGCGACATCACCTATCAGCTGCGCGGAGAATTTTAAGCTTGAAAGCTCTCGCCAAATTTATTAGACAAACTCCGCTACGGGCGGGCAAGGATAAAATTTGAGATTTTTGGTGTTTATTTTCGCGTTTTTATTTATCGCGGCGATCTTTTTCGTGCGGGACGAGATTTTAAGCAAAAGGGCTAAAATCATCGCCACGGCGCTGATCGTGCTGCTGTGCGCGGGAGCGTATTTTTATGAAAGCGCGAGCGAGCGCTCCGCCAAGCTTGAGGAGGAGATGGTGTTTAAATTTAATGCAGGCGCCAGATTAAGATGCGGCGGCGCGATAAATTCCGCTTCTGAAACGCGCGGCGCGGATGCGAAAAATTTGGGCTCGCAAGCCGGCGAAGTAAATTTAAATGCGCAGGACAAGGTCGCTTCCGCCGCACAAGCAAATGATACGCAAAGTTCCGCGGCACAAACGAACGAGCAGGCTTCCGCCGCGCAAACTAGCGGCGCTGTTTCGGGCGGACAAAATTCTGCACAAAGCCCTACTTCGCAAAATTCTACGCAGCAGAACGATACGCAGAGCCTCGCGCCACAAAATTCCATGCGACAAAGCGACACGCAAATCTCCGATCCTCAAGGCTCCGCTCAAAATTCTAAAGCTACGCAAAATTTCGCCGCAGACAAAGAGCAAGGCTCCGCGCAGATCGTAACGCGAGAGAGCTTCACCTACTCCTTTTCGCTGGGCGCTTTCATCGCTAAAAAGAGCGCAGGCGCGGAGTTTAAGGGTAAAACCTACAAGATCAAAGAGTGCGTTTATGATCAGTGACGAACTCTTTACGCGCCTCGATCTGGGCGAGTATCTAGCCAAATTTAAAAGCTTTTTGGCGCGCGAAAAGCCGCTGTTTTTAAGCGGCGATAGTAAGCTAAATTTTGAAAAAATTTCGGAGCTTACGAAATTTGATCTCGCGCAGTGCGAGAGCGTTGCAAACCTAGACGACGCGCTGATGCGCATCTCAAAGCACGGCGTGCTTCATATCAGCGAAATTTACGAGTTCAGCAAGATCGTCCGATATTTTCTGTATCTCAAAAAGCAGCCCTTCGAGGGTAAACTCGCCGCTTGGCTTGCCAAGATCGAGATCCCGGAGCCCATCGCGCAATTAAAGGATTATTTCGACGATCAAGGCAGCTTTCGCGACGCGATAGACGAGCGCTTCGGCGCGCTGAACGAGGCGTTTAAGATAAAAAGAGGCGAGATCGAGCAGACGCTAAAAAGGCTGATCTATTCCAAAGCCCTTTCGCCGTATCTCGCCGACACGCAGATCCACTACATAAGCGACACCGAGGCTCTGCTGGTGCGCGGCGGCTTTAATCACGTGCTAAAAGGCAGCGTCGTAGCGCGATCAAGCGGAGGCTATTTTTACGTGCTTCCAGACGCGATCGCGGCTCTGAAGTCCGCTCAAAGCGCGATTTTGGATAAAAAAGAGCAGATCGTTTTCGAGCACTGCAAGCAGATCAGTGCGGTTTTTAATAAGAATTTAGCTTTTTTAAAATTTATAAACGCCGCTTTCGATGCGATCGACGCGCTGATTGCGCGCGCCGCGATGGCAAGAGCGAGCGATTATGAGTTCGTCTTGCCGGGGCCCTCGCGCGACATCGTCCTAGACAGCTTCGCCCACCCCGCGCTTAAAAATCCAAAGCGCGTGAGCGTAGAATTTACGGGTAAAATTCTGCTCATCACCGGCGTGAATGCGGGCGGAAAATCGATGCTTTTAAAAAGCATTCTAAGCGCGGCGCTGCTAGCTAAGTACCTCCTTCCGATGCCTATTCGCGCAAGCCTCAGCCGCATCGGCACCTTTAAGGAGTTCGAGCTCATAATGGAGGATCCGCAAAACTCCAAAAATGACATCTCGACCTTCGCGGGCAGGATGGTTGCATTTAGCAAGCTTTTCGGGCGCAAAGAGATTTTAATCGGCGTCGATGAGATCGAGCTGGGAACCGATTTTGAGGAGGCTGCGAGCCTATACGGCGCGATGATCGAGCAGTTGATAGGCGGCGACGTGAAGATGATCATCACCACCCATCACAAGCGCCTAGCGATGCTGCTTGCAAAGGATCCACGCGTGGAGCTGCTGGCGGCGCTTTACGACGAGAAAAACAGCGCGCCGAAATATGAGTTTTTAAAGGGCACGATCGGCAAATCCTACGCCTTTGAAACCGCGCTGCGCTACGGTATAGCGCAAAATTTGATCGCTGCGGCGCGCAAAAACTACGGCGAAAACAAAGAAAACCTGAACGAAGCGATCTCAAAAGCGATAAATTTAGAGCTTGAGCTAAAACAAAAACTAGCCCAGACGCAGCAAAAAGAAGAGAAATTAGACGCGCTGAGCGAAGCGCTAAAAGATCAGCGCGCGCGCGCGCAAAGCGAGCTGAAGGCGGAGCTTTCAAGGCTGCAAAACGAATACTACCGCGCCATTTCGGAGGCCAAACGCAGCGTGAGCCTAAGCGACGTGCGCGAAAAGCAGCGTGCCATAAACCGCGCAAACGAGCTCGCACGAGCCGTGCAGCAGCCGGAGCTCAGCGCGCCCGAGCCGCAAAGCTTCAAGGTGGGCGATCGCGTAAAATACGGCAAGATCAAGGGCGAAATTTTATCGCTCAGCAAAACCCAGGCGCTGATGCTAAGCGATGGCATCAGGCTGCGCGTACCGCTTAGCGAGCTAAAGCGCAGCGGTGCGGCGACACCCGCGCCCGTAAAAAACATCAGCATCAAGGTACAAAAGCCCGCCTCCGCGTCGCTCGTGCTCGATCTGCACGGCTTGCGCGCCGAGGAAGCAATCAGCAGGCTTGATAAATTCATCAGCCAAAGCCTCGTGATGGGCTTTGATGAGATCATCGTAAAGCACGGCATCGGCACTGGCAAGCTCGCGTTCGCGGTAAAGGAGTTTTTAAAATCGCACCCCAGCGTCAAGGGCTTTCGCGACGGCACGCCCGCAGAAGGAGGCTTCGGCTCAAAGGTCGTATCGCTTTAGGCTTAGGCTAGAAGGTCTTTTTGCTTTAGACGTGAGCGCGAATGATTTAGACATAGAATTTCGCCGCAGAATTTGTAACTTGGCTTTTCGCTAAAACTTCATGCGGCGTAGCCGCAATGTAAAATAAGCGCGGACGCAGTCCGCAGTTTAAATTTAACGCGAGCGTAGCTCGCCCCGCTAGCGTCGCGCGGGTGGGGGTTGGTAAGGGGGCGGGCGCGCCTCGCAACTCCGAGCGCCGCCCCCTTACGAATATCGCGCATAATGCATCCAAGCGCTAAGTTATATCCATGAAATTTTATAGAAACTTACAAAATAAA
>NZ_CALIJA010000213.1 GCF_938017615.1 uncultured Campylobacter sp.
ATAATCGCCGCTTAAAAATAGGGGCGGCGATGAAAAAATTCTATCTTAAAATTTGGCTACTTGCGCTTGTGGCGGCATTTGCGGCAATCCCTGCTGTGGCAGCGGAAGACTTGGATTTTTTATTAAAAAGCAAAGAAGAAAAAGATTTAGCGATTGCTTGCGATAGCGGCGACGGAAAATACAGCGCATGCACGAAACTCGTCGAAATTTTATCTAAGAAATGCGACGACGGAGATTATGAAAGCTGCGGATTGCTCGGTCTAGCGCTTCTCAGTTCTATGGACAGATATGAGGACTCTGCCTATGCTTGTAAAAAAGCCTGTGAAGCCGGCGCAGCAAACTATTGCTATGTATTAAGTGTAATCGAAATACGGTACAGCGGGGACATAAATTCAGCCATGAAATATCTTGGGAAGACATGCAAAAGAATAGATAGCGTATATAAAAACGAAGCGTGCAAGATAAAAGAGGAATTGGAAAAATGCCTAAATGACAGCGAGTGCAATCCTATAAAAAAAGCAAGAATTTTGTTAAAAAGCGTAAGATGATGTTGTTTAAAAAGCCGCTTTATATATCAAATTTTAAATAGGAGAGAAAATGCAGAAAATTAAATTTATAATTCTAGCTTTGATATTTTCAATATGCTCTAGTATGGCAAGACCCATGGATTCGAGCTTTTTCAAAACTTGGGAGGAAAAAGAGCTAAATTTAGAGTGTGATAGCGGCGATGGAAAATATAGCGCATGCACGAAACTGGTCGAAATTTTATCCAAAAAGTGCGATAGCGGAGATTACGAAAGCTGCGGATCGCTCGGCGCGGTGCTTTTGGTTACAATGGGTAGATATAAAGATTCCGTTTCAGCATTAAAGAAAGCTTGCGAGGCGGATATGATGTATTATTGCTTTTTGCTAGCAGGGAATGAAATACTTTACGGCGGAAATATACATAGGGCTATCGGATACTTTGATAGGGTTTGTTACGGAGAAGAGAGCGACAAGAAGGATTTTTCTTGCAAAATAAAGGAGCAATTAGAAATTTGCTTAAATGACAGCGAGTGTAATCCTATAAGAAAAGCGATGAGTATACTTGTACCAAAATAAAAATTTTAACAACGCGATAAATTTCATCCTTATAGCTGATGCACTTCGCAAAAAAAGCAAGAATAAAGCCGCTAGAATATTACCGCCCACTTCTATCGTTTCGCTGCCATAAAATTTTACTCCGTCTCAAAAACCTCTCTCGCGTATTTTATCCCCAAATCATACGCCTTTTCATTTAGCGCACGGGTTTTTTCAGGCACAGAGCGGAGCATTTGCTCTTTTACGAGCCCTGAGTCCATACATTGGCTAAGCTCTACTGCGATCGCTAGAGCCACGACACTTTGGGTGATGACATTTCCAACTTCGTATTTTGCGATGGTAATGATTGGAATTTCATAAATTTTAAAGCTTGCCCTATCCTCATCGCTCGGTGCTACTAAATTCGGCTCGATTACGATCACGCCGCCTTTTTTCACGCCATTTTTGAAAGCATCGTAGCTGCTCTGCGCCGTTGCGAGCATGAAATCGATCTCGCCCTCACTCGCGTAAGGATATAGAATTTCTTCATCGCTTAAGATAATATCCACTTTCGTAGGTCCGCCACGTACCTGAGAGGTATACGTAGATGCCTTGATTCCATAGCCGCCGTGCGCGATCTTTGCCGCAGCTAGAATTTCACCCGCTAAGATCACGCCTTGACCGCCCACTCCCACAAATCTTAATTGATTCATCTTAGTCCTTCAAAATTTATCACTTCGCCGCTTTGTGCCGCGTCTATCACCTTTTGATACGCCTTTGTGTATTCGGTGTGCTCATTATCTTCGTGTAAAACTCCAAGCGGAAATAGCCCTGCTCGCTCATCCTCGCTAAGAGCGTCAAATTTTACTTTAGAGACCGTGCGCGAATCAAGCCACTTTAGCATTTGCACCGCCTCGCTCATTTTATTTTTACGACCCAAATTTACGTGACAGTTGCTAAAAATATCAAAAAAACTATAACCATCGTGCTCAAAGCCCTTGGCTAGAAGTCGCTCGATTTTTTCGGGATTTGTCACGCTCTCGCGTCCGACAAAAGTTGCTCCGGCAGCGATCGCAAGTTTCGCCGCATCAAAGCTGGGATCGACATTGCCGTATTGCGCCGTAACCGTCCAAAACCCACGCGGCGTCGTAGGGCTCGTCTGCGAGTTTGTAAGCCCATAGATGAAATTATTTACCAAGATATGATTTAGATTGATATTGCGGCGGCATCCATGGATCGTGTGATTGCCCCCTATCGCAAGCCCGTCGCCATCGCCAGTGACTACTATTACGTGCTTACCTGGATTTGCAAGCTTGATACCCGTAGCATAAGCTATCGCACGCCCGTGCGTCGTATGGACGGTATTGCAGTCTATGTAACTCGACATCCTGCCGCTACAGCCGATACCGCTTACCACGCACACATCGTCCATGCTCCAGCCTACGCGGTCAATCGCGCGGATGATCGCTTTTAAGATCACTCCGTCGCCGCAGCCCCAGCACCAAAGTGTAGGCATCTTGTCCGTTCTTAGATATTTGTCGTAATCAAACGCCATTTAAAGCTCCTTTACTTTCTCGATAATCTCGCTAGGGCTGATCGGTCTGCCGTTTGCCTTAAGAAGCGTCTTAAAATCATCCCTCAAACAAGCGCGCTGCACCTCTAGCAGATACTGCCCTAAATTTAGCTCGGCGATCAAAATTTTATTAAATCTCTCCCCTAGCTCCTTTAGCTTGCGCGCAGGGCTTGGCCATAGCGTAATCGGGCGAAAAAGTCCCACACGCACGCCCTGCCCTCGTAGCTTTAAAATCGCGTCTTTTGCTGCTAAGCTAACGCTGCCGTAGGCGATGATGCAAGCATCAGCGTCATCTAGCATAAATTCCTCGTATTGCAAGATCTCATCTTCATGCGCCGAAATTTTATTAAAAAGCCTTTTTATAGAGCGATCCACAATCTGCTCGTTTTCAGTTGGAAAGCCCTTCGCGCCGTGATGCAGCCCCGTTATGTGATAGTGGTATCCCCTAAAAAATGGATTTAGCACCGCAGGCTTATCGGGCGCAGCGTCGTAGGGCTCATAATCTTTCGGACTACCTTTAAATTCCGCCCTGCGTTCGATTTTTAAATCCGAAATTTCAGGGAGCATCGCCTTAGCCTGCATATGCCCAAGCGTCTCATCAAGTAGCAAAAATACCGGCGTCATAAACCGCTCGGCTAGATTGAAGGCGCGCACGGTTTGCGTGTAAGCCTCCTTTAGTGAGCCCGGGCACAGCGCGATGCTTTGAAAATCGCCGTGAGTAGGGTTGCGAGCTTGCAAAATATCGCCCTGCGCCACTCGCGTAGGAAGCCCGGTGCTAGGACCTCCGCGCATAACATTTACGATTAAAAGCGGAATTTCAGCGATGAAGCCAAGTCCAATCTGCTCTGATTTTAGCGAAATTCCAGGGCCGGAGCTTGCCGTCATCGCCTTTGCACCGCTCATCGACGCGCCTAAAGCTACCGAAATACCCGAAATTTCATCCTCCATCTGGATAAATTTACCTCCGACCTTAGGTAGCAAGCGACTCATCTCGTGCGCGATCTCGCTGCTCGGCGTGATCGGGTAGCCGCCGAAAAAATTACAGCCGCAATCAATCGCCGCACGCGCAATTAAGGCGTTACCTGTGGAAATTACCTCTCTCATTATGCGTCCTTGGGTTTCATAAAATTATTGTTTTTGATTTTTTCAGCCATCTCTCTAGCCTGCGAGCTTAGACGAGCGAATTTAAAGCCCTTGGGCGCAACGAAAATCGCAAAATCCGGGCAGTGCAACTCGCACTCCCTACAGCCGATACAGGCGCCCTCATCCACCACGTCGATCATCATGCCCTGCACGGCGCCCTCGTCCTGTCTCATCGCGATCGCGCCGCTAGGACAGACGCTTACGCAGATGTTGCACGCCTTACAGCGGCTCTCATCCGTCCAGACGGCGCGCTGGCTCTCATTTTCGCTCATATTTTCTCCTTAATTTATCAAAATCCGCACTAAATCCCGCTTCGCGATTTAAAATTTGAAATTTTGCGGCGCAAGCCTGCTTTGATCGCATTAAAGTCCTCTCGTTTTTAAATTTTGCAGAATTTAAATTTTAAAATTTTGTGGCGTTTAAAAATTTTACGCCACGCAGAATTCTGCGCCAAAGTAAAATTTTAATCTATGA
>NZ_CALIJA010000214.1 GCF_938017615.1 uncultured Campylobacter sp.
CGCAAAAAGCGCCGCTGTCGCAAAAGCCAAGCGTGCGTTTCGATGAAACGGTTAAGCTTTGACGAAGCGCGGCGGCTTAGCTTAAGCAAATCGCGGCGGTAAAATGCAAGCCGTCAGAAGGCTAAATTTCGCGCGAAAAATACTCGTAGATAAAATTTTTAGGCGAGTACGGATCTTTAGGCGTGCCGCCCACTTCGCAATACGGATGCGAAAAAATTTCAATCGGGACATGCGCCGGGCGCGGATTTAGCACGATTTCGCGAGCGTAGTTAAAGCCCAGCCAGCACGGCTCCCAGTTACCGAAAAGATATTCGCGCACCCGCGCCAGCTTAGAATCATCCTCGCTTAAGCCTTCGCCGAGTCGCACCTTTGTAACGTCCGCGGGATCGACCGGGATCCAGCCGTGGCCTTTTAGATAAAATTCCGCCCTGCAGTGCTGCGCGCCCGAGATATGGCTGACGCCGTCTTTAGGCGCGGCGCCCATTTGAGCGCTAAATCTCGACGCGCCGACGCGGATGCCAAACATCTCTCTTGCGGCTATGCCTTGCGCGCGGCAAAGTGCGACGAAAACGCTATTTATGTCGGTGCATTTGCCGCTTAACTTGCCGCTGCTTAAAATTTGCCTCACGTCCCCTAGCCCGCAGCCTAGCACGCTATTATCGCGCTGCATAGTGTTCGCCACCCACGTATAAATCGCGCGCGCCTTTTCCAGATCACCCTTGATGCCGCCTGCGATCTCGTCTGATTTTTGCTTGACGATGCCGTCGATTTGAATCTGTGTGCTAGGCTCTAAAAACTTCGCCACCTCGGGGTTAAGCTTTTCGTTCGGATTAAATTTTACCTTGCTAAAGTCGGTATTTCGCTCAAAGGTCTCGACGTTAAATTTAATGTTTAGCGTGGGCTTTGCCACCCCGACGTAGCCGGCATAGAGCGTCGGAATTTCGCCATAGTCCACGGACGGATCGTTGAAATTGCCGTCAAATTTTATGTCGCTTACCTTTTGATACTCCGTGATGAGAGGAAGTGGTATCCAAAGCCGCGTCTGCTTGCCCTTCTCCAAAATTTCGTGATTTAGCGATAGCCCGAAAGCTCTCTTTTTGCCAATGACTTTTTCCCCGCCCAAAATGGTACTCGGAGTTGCCATAACAGCGCCTAAAATCGCAGTGTTTCTTAAAAAATCACGTCTTTGCATGAAATGCCTTCAAAATAAAATGGCTAAGCCTTAGCCCTAATTACGCGTGGATTTTAGCCTTTTGCGGCTTTGAAATCGCTAAATTTAAAATTCCGCAAGTCG